>NZ_DAMDAK010000005.1:27450-51108 GCF_032094055.1 Carnobacterium sp. | reverse complement strand
CATTGAATCCTTTACATGGCTGCAAGCAGCCACTGTTCCTCCGAAAATTTCAAAATTGTGAAATAAATTCATTTTGCTTACCAACACCAAAAATAAGAGAACCAGATAAATATAAAACCCTCCGAAAAGGAGGGTTTTATACCTGAATCTGTAAATTTCTGTAAGCCATGTTCTGTCTCAGATAAAATGTCAGGGTCACTTTTATCCGGAGGTAATTATCTGTCTGCAATTACTGCCTCTTCCATCGGTTCAATTCCCTAGGAAAAGTGCCCCTACCAAAGTTTGGGTTGCTCGCTCGAGGGGTTTACCGCGTTCCACCAATACCGTTTCCCGCATTGCTTCGTCACTGTGGCACTTTCAAGAATACTCAAGCATAGTCTAAGACCTTAGCCCTTTTTTCTGCCGTCACTTTATCCAAAGATAAAGGCCTTAGCTTATTGTTTCGCTAAGCACGAACACTACAAGCATCGCAGCTTGTGCGAGCATGGACTTTCCTCAGCCTAGTCAAGCTAGACCGCAATTACCCGAAATTTACAAATAAATTAGTGCTTGTTTCTACTCGTTTTCTTCTGTTTCATCTAATCTTGAACCAAATACGTGTCTTTCTAAATTAGATAAACGTTTTAAGATATCAAAGTTCGTTACCGTATTATTAGGCTGTGCTGATGAATAAGCTGGTTTAGATAAAGTAGCTTGTTTCGTTAATTCATCTACTTTACTTAGCAAACGTTCATTTTCGGCCTTCAACTGCGTAAGTTCTTTGTTATATGATTCATAATCACGAATCACATCATCTAAGTATTCGTCCACTTCTGCAGGATTGTATCCACGCATACTTGTTTTAAATTCTTTTTGCAAAATATCTTTTGTTGTTAACGTTCTATTTGCCATGACTGCACCTCTTTTTATCCTTCATTCATGATACGGCATTAATTCTTAATAGAATAGAATCTCTTAAGGGTATTATAGCAAAGAAAAGCAGAAATAAAAACTAAATTTTGCATAATTCCGTATAATTCCTCTTCTCTTCCTCTTTTGCGTTGTTTTTATCAAATAAAACAAGCGTTTATTCTTCCATTGCCGTGTTTTGTAATTGGTCAAAATCGATTAAGCGGCATTCATAATCGCTTGATTCTTGTTTTGCTAAAATAGCTTTATACAACCATTTGGTCTTTCCTTCGCTTTCAGTATCATAAACCAACAAAGCTGCTTGGGTATGCTCCAACAGAAAAGACTGATGATTTTTTAATTGAGAAGGATCTTTGTACGGCTGATGTGAGACCGATTCAACAAAGTCGGCTAATGTTTTTAATTTCGCTAGTTTCCCTTGATTCTGTTCATTCCAGTTAGAACCGAATTCAAGAAAAGGGAAAATCAATCCCTGCTTAATATCTGGGTATTCTTGTTTCAGCTCATCAACGACTTCCATTGTCCACTGTTCCACTCCAAATTGGCCAGTTGTCAATATCCATTTGACACCCTCTTCAATATAGAGACGAATTTCTTCCTTTAAACATTTTTTTATGACCGCTATTTTAGGATCATCCTCTTTAAAAATCCCTAATTCAAATGACCGATAGCCGCTAACTAATAAATTTGTTACCAAGTCTTCTCATTCTCCTTTTCTTTCGAGTGCCGTATTTGATATAATAGGATACAGGAGTGTGATAGAATTGGTTATAAAGTATCCAAATGGCAAGAGCTACTCTCATGATGCCGAAAAGATAAAGAAAAAGCAAATAAAAAAGAAAGACCTTTCTTTTAGTAAAAGGGGTATGACTTTAGAAGAGGAGTTAAATGAAAGCAATGCTTACTACCTGGCTTTTGGCAAAGCGGTCATTCACAAAAAACCGACTCCTGTTCAAATCGTTCAAGTGGATTACCCTAAACGCAGCGCAGCCGTTATTAAAGAAGCTTATTTTCGGCAAGCTTCTACTACGGATTACAATGGTGTTTACCGAGGTTTTTATTTAGATTTTGAAGCTAAAGAAACAAAAAATAAGCTTTCATTTCCGCTTAAAAATTTTCATCAACATCAGATTACACATATGCAGCAATGTTTGAAACAATCTGGACTTGCTTTTGTCATTTTGCGATTTTCCGCCAGTAACCGAATCTTTCTTTTAGAAGCAGCCCATTTGATCCAATACTGGGAAAACCATACTAAAGAAGGCCGAAAATCAATTCCTTTAAAAGACCTTGAAAAAATTGGTTATGAATTGTATTATGGGCTATCGCCTCGTATTCCTTATTTAGATATTGTTGACCAATTGATCGCCCAAGTAAGGAAATAAAAACAGTTTTACTGCTGTTACATCTCACAGAATTTGAAGGAGAAGAATACTATATGTCAGAAAAAAAAGAAACGATGTCTCGTGTCTCGAAAAAGCAAAACGATAAAAAGAGACGTTCTCAACCAACTAAAAAGAAAAAAACTTCAACAAAGTCCCTCTGGAAAAAGATTATTTGGGGTGTTTTATTAGCTATTCTAGCCGTTTTAATTGCTGGTGCTGGTTTATTTGTGTACTATGCTTCTTCTGCTCCTGAATTAACTGAAAAAGACATTACGGGTTCCATTTCGTCAGATATTTTAGATGATCAAGGGAATGTCTTCTATACTTTAGGAGGTCAAAAGCGAGAACTTGCTAAAGAAGACGAAGTACCGCAAGTTCTGAAAGATGCGATTATCTCGATCGAAGACCAGCGTTTTTATACGCATAAAGGAATCGACCCTATCCGGATTGGCGGTGCGGTAGTAGCGAACTTTACGAATGGTTTTGCTTCACAAGGCGGTAGTACCATTACCCAGCAGCTGGTTAAACTTTCAGTTTTCTCTACTAATGAATCTGATCAAACGTTAAAAAGAAAAGCTCAAGAAGCTTGGTTAGCTTTAAAGTTGGAAAGAAAATATACTAAAGAACAAATTTTGACTTTCTATATCAATAAAGTTTATATGTCGGATAATAATTATGGAATGAGTACAGCGAGTGAGTATTACTATGACAAACCACTTAGTGACTTAACGTTACCAGAAGCTGCTACTCTTGCCGGATTGCCTCAATCGCCTAATTCATATAATCCTAAAACACATCCTGAACAAGCGAAAAAGAGACGCGATTTGGTTTTAGACATGATGGTAGAAAACAAAAAAATAACCGCTGCTCAAGCAGAAGAAAGTAAAGCTGTACCGATCGAAGAAGGTTTAATTGATCGAACAGAAGAACAAACGAATGAATTAGTTTTCGATTCTTATATTAAGGAAGTCATTTCAGAAGTAGAAGAAAAAACTAATTTAGATCCCTATACTGCCGGATTGACCATTCAGACTAATTTAGATATGGATGCACAACAGCGCCTGTATGATATTTTAAATTCTGATGAATACATTGCTTATCCGGATAAAGACATTCAAGCCGGTGTTTCAATGGTCGATGTGCAATCAGGACAATTAAAAGCTATTGGTGGCGGACGTAACCAAGAAGTGCAATTGGGTACAAACCGTGCCTCAGAAATGAATCGTAGTATCGGTTCTACAATGATGCCTCTTTCAGTTTATGTACCCGCTATTGAATATTTAAATTATTCTACCTATGAACAAGTAAAGGATGAGCCTTATACCTTTAAGAGCGGCGATCCTCTTTATAACTACGATAAAAGTTATTTAGGACAGATCAGTATCCGGAAAGCTTTAGTAGATTCAAGGAATGTTCCAGCTGCTAAAATCCTTCAAGAAGTCGGTTACGCTGATTCAACGAAGTTTTTAAATAATATAGGTATTGACCCTTCTAGTTGGAACAACAATAGCGGTTTAGTCGAATCAAACGCTATTGGCGGAGAAGTAACACCTGTCCAACTTTCAGCTGCTTATGCTGCTTTTTCTAATGGCGGTGTTTACACTGATCCTTATACTGTTTCAAAAGTTACTCTTCAAAATGGACAAGAAATTGATTTAACTCCAGATTCTAATCAAGCGATGAAAGAATCAACAGCTTATATGATTACAGATATCTTAAAAGAAACGGTTAATACTGGAACGAACAGTGACTTGGTCCCTATTGCTGGAGTACCCCAAGCAGGAAAAACCGGTACGACTAACTATACGGATGAAGAAAAAACTAAGCACAATATCCCTAGTAATGGAGTGCCAGATTCATGGTTTAGCGGCTATTCGAGTAATTATTCGATCTCCGTTTGGGTTGGCTACGATAAAAAGTATGAGGATGGACATTGGCTAAGTCCTAGCTCTCAACAATTGCCACGAAAAATTTATCGTTCGCTGATGTCTTATGTTTCTCAATCCGTTACCAATACGGATTGGACTAAACCATCTTCTGTTGTGGAAGTTGCAGTGGAAAATGGGTCAAACCCAGCTAAATTGCCAGGACCTAACACTCCTTCTGATAAGATTGTTAAAGAACTATTTGTAAAAGGGACCCAACCTACAACTGTTTCCACTTCTTTTGGTGAAAAATTAAAGGCACCAAGTGGATTAAAAGCAGCTTATGATGAAGAAAAAGATGAAATTTCTATCAAATGGGATGCTTATTCACTTACAAATAAATCTGATTCTGCTAGTTATGTCTTAACCGTTGGCGGGCAATCATATGAGACTTCTGACTTATCTTATGTGGTACAAAACCCACCAGAAGGACAAGTAGACATCACCCTAGCTGTTAAAGTAGAAGATAAAACTAGTCCAAAAGCAACAACTTCAGTAACTGTTTCACCTAAAAAAGAAGAGGAAGATAGCAGTTCTGACAGTTCTTCAGAAAGTTCAGAAGACAGCTCCTCAGAAAGCTCTTCAGAGAGTTCGAAACCAGATAACAGCTCTGATACCGCTTCTGATTCTGCTAGCGAAAGCAGCAGCTCAGCTTCGTCCTCTTCAGAAGAATCGTCATCCTCATCTTCTGACAGCGATAAAGAAGATGCACAAGAAAGCTCTTCAGAAACAGCACCTGAATAAATACGAGAAAAGCTCTTTATCCCTTGGATAAAGAGCTTTTCTACTGATTTTCTGCTTCTTTTGTTTGCTAGACCATCTCTAACTAACACTTTCTCCTTTACTAACTGTGGAACAAAAGAAAACTCTATAAAAAGCTTAATCTTTTACCATTTTTTATAATATGCTATATGCTATACCAATAAAAGACTAAAAACCACTTCGTATTCTGATACAAAGCAGTTTTTAGTCTTTTATTTTTTCCAACACTTAGAATAATTCAGTTTGGTTTTATTTTAAACCCACTAATTGAAGGCAAACCGTATGGTCATGGTTTCTTGCTGTACATTGATAACGGCCAAAAAAAATCAATCGATGATGAGCGATACTCCACATCTCAGGCGGTAATTTTTTCATTAGAATTTCTTCTACTTGCCGCACAGTTGCATCCGGCGGGCAAATCCCTAAGCGCTTTGTTACTCGTTCCACATGAGTATCAACTGCTATTGCTGGAACGTTAAAGGCTACACTCAACACTACATTTGCTGATTTTCTGCCAATACCTGGAAGAGATTCTAATTCTTTTCTTGTACGAGGGACTTCCCCGTTAAATTCATCCACTAATTTTTGACAGCAGCCTTTTATATATTTTGCTTTGTTTCGATATAATCCAATCGTCTTAATGGCATTCATAATGTCTTCTAACGGTGCTTTTGTAAAAGCTTCTGGAGTTGGATAGCGGTCAAATAAGTTAGGCGTAATTTTGTTGACAGATACATCCGTTGTCTGAGCGCTTAACATTACAGCGATCAAAAGTTCAAAAGCATTACGGTGGGTCAATTCGCACTTAGCATCTGGAAAAAGCTCTCCCATAGCTTCAATTACTTCAACTGTCTTTTTTTTGCTTAACATCTGATCTCTCCTATGTTACTCATTATCATTTAACCAGTTATGCAAAGGTACTTTTGTGCCGATTTTTTTATCTGTTGATGGATTAACGGAAGTAGCTTTATTTTGCCGGTGCCGTTGAGCTTCTTTTTCTACTTGGTCTTTAGAACGAATATTTTTACGCTCCCAGTTTAATAGAATCCGATCCACGTACTTCAAATTGTAAACCTGACTTAAAACGGCTTCTCTTAAAGCCAGCTCAATTAATTCAACAGGGTATTTATCCTCATCAAGCCACATACCGATTGTCTGAATTTCAATTGGCGATAATGTTCTGCCGAATTCTGCTTCAAAACGACGGAATAGTTCTTGTTCAGACAATTCTTGTTCTTGATGGTGTTCTTCTTTTTGTGTTTGCTCTAATAAGAGTGCCAGCCTATCCCAAAGCAGCGTAAGACTATATTGATCATTGGTCTTTCCCTCGGTATTTTTTTCAGTCTCAATACTCAACACTTTCTTTTGAATCAGATCATGAATACACTGAAAAACTTCAGCGGAAGAAATATCCATCCGTTTGGCAATTTCTTGTGTGTCAGGGAATAAAATACCGCTGTCTATAAAAGATTTTAGCTGTAAAATTAAAATCAACTGTTCATTCGTCAACCCAATTTCCCGGTATTTCTTTAAAAGGATAGTTGAGACAGTCGTATTTCCAGCTTCAAGCCAGGCATGTAAAAGTTGATTATTCATTTTTTATTCTCCTTAATAATTTCCTTTTTTCCATAGTTACCACAGATGGCAATTAAGTTAAATCTTATGCATTGAGAAAAAGACAGTAACTCAAGAAAACTTAAGTTACTGTCGTTCATTTATGTTAAGGATAAATACGGTTTAACAAACGTGGAAACGGAATAGATTCTCGAATATGTTCCGTGCCACAAATCCAAGTTACTGCTCGTTCTAGTCCTAAGCCAAAGCCTGAATGCGGAACAGAACCATATTTACGTAAATCTAAATACCAAGCGTAATCTGCTTCTGTCAGCCCGAAATCTTTGATTCGTTCTGTTAAAGCTTCGAAATCAACTTCACGTTCACTTCCGCCGATAATTTCTCCATACCCTTCAGGCGCAATTAAATCCGCACATAAAACAACCTCTTCGCGCTCTGGGTGCGGCTTCATGTAAAATGCCTTGATTGCTTTTGGATAATTCAAAATAAAAACAGGTTTATCAAATTGATTTGCAATAAAGGTTTCATGTGGAGAACCAAAATCATCGCCCCACTTGATATCATCAAATCCGTTTTCATTCAATAATGCAATAGCATCATCGTAGGAAATTCTTGGGAAAGGCAGTTTCGTATAATTTTTCAATACTTCTTTATCGCGCTCTAAAACGGATAAGGCGTAATCACAATTATCTAAAACGCTTTGAACGATATAAGCTACATATTCTTCTTGTACTTCTAAACTTTGTTCATGATCCATAAAAGCCATTTCCGGTTCGATCATCCAAAATTCAATCAAATGACGACGTGTTTTAGATTTTTCTGCCCGGAACGTTGGTCCAAATGAAAAGACTTTACCGAAAGCCATTGCTCCAGCTTCCATATACAATTGTCCACTTTGAGATAAGTAAGCTTCTTGGTCAAAGTACTCTGTATGGAACAATTCAGTAGAATCCTCAGCAGCGTTTGCCGTTAAAATAGGCGGATCAATTTTTATAAAGCCTTCTTTATGGAAGAAATTATATGTTGCCATAATAATTTCATTGCGGATTTGCATAATGGCATGTTGCTTAGATGAACGCAACCATAAATGACGGTGATCCATCAAAAATTCTGTACCATGTTCTTTTGGTGTAATTGGGTAATCGTGGCTTTCCCCAATAACTTTAATTCCTTTTACAGTTATTTCATAACCAAATTTTGAACGGCTGTCTTCTTGAATAACTCCGGTGATTTCGATAGCTGTTTCCTGTGCTAACCCTTTAGCTAATTGAAAAACTTCTTCATCCACTTCGCTTTTTACAACAACCCCTTGAAAAAAGGCTGAGCCATCACGTAATTGTAGAAAAGCAATTTTTCCGCTGGATCTTTTATTCGCTACCCATGCTCCGATCGTTACTTCTTCGCCAACATGGTCTTTAGATTCAATAATTGAAATATGTTTCACTGTTGTAGACTCCTTTGGTTTAAATATTAACTACTTTCACTTCATTCCGTATTCAAAAGTAGTATGGACGTTTCCTATTATAACCAACTTATTCAAAGTTAGCATTAAAAATTACGAAAAATTTTGCCATTCCTTAACTTAACAAGTTTACTTAGATATTTTCAATATCTTTTACCCATTTTCCTTCTTTAGCTGTTACAACATAATACCCCAAGCGCCCGTTTTTTTGTTTATAGGCAACTTCCCATACAGGAACACCTTCTTCGATCCCGACACGTGTTTCTAAAAGTTCGGCAGGCTTTTTTGTTTCCCAGACAATTTTTTTAGCAGCTTGTTCAGAAATGAATTCACCTTGTTTTAAAGTGAGCACTTTTCCTCCCTTTTGTTCTACAATAACCAGTAACTTTTCTTTTTTCTGATTTGTGCCCGATACACTGAAATAGGTTTCTTCATTATTATACCAATAAAATTCATCAGTAGTTGTCATTCCAGCTGTTTCTTTGGCAATTTTAATGGCTTCAGCTTTTGCTTGTTTTAACGGCTGGCGACTTGTATTAAATAAAAAAATAGAAAAAACTATTACAATGGCCATTAAGATCGTCAATAGACTAATTATCGTCTTTTTCATAACATCCCCACTTTTACTTGTTTCTTTTCATTGTATTTATTGTTCGTCTTTTAAGAAAAACGGCAACTCACGACCTAAGTCTTCTTTCGAGATAACCTCTTTTGTCATTTCAGACGGTAAAGCTGTCAACATCTGTTGACCATAAGACGTATGAACCAATCGGTCGTCTAAAACAAGCAGGACACCCTTATCTGTTTCAGAGCGAATCAGCCTTCCTAAACCTTGTTTCAAGCGAATGGTTGCTTTCGGTACAGCATCTGCCACAAAAGGGTTTATTCCTTCTCTTTCTAGCCATTGATACCTCGCTTTAGTAAAAGGCCGGTCTGGTGATTCAAAAGGCAAACGCGTGACTACAATCAATCTTAATGATTTGCCTGGTAGGTCCACCCCTTCCCAAAAACTATCAGCGCCTAATAGGATCCCTCCAGCTGAATGGAAAAAGCGTTTCAACATGCGATCGCGACTGCCGGATAAACCTTGTGCCAGCAATTCACGACCTAAAAAGGCTGAGTGTTGCTGGAGCAGCTCATAAACGGCTTGCAATGTCTCATGCGAATTAAACAAAACCATCATGTTTTCATTGGAACAACGAACGAGCACTTCTAAATACTCTACTATCATTTGAGCAAACTGTTTTTTAGACAATTGTTTGATCGGTTTCAATTCTTTCGGTATCCATAGCTTTGCTTGTTCTCGATAATCATATGGCGTAGGAAGAAGCAATTTGCGTAACGGTTGTTCCCCTAATTGTTTTTCGAAGTACGTAAAAGCCGAATTTAACTCTAGTGTTGCACCAGTATATAAAATGTCGATTCTGGAACGCTTGATCACAAAACTATTCTTAGGGCTCTTTTGTTTAAATGAAAACCACGTTACTTCATTTTGTTCGCTATTTTGAAAAATGTGCTGAAAAATAGCTGTTTGTTCTTCAAGCGTCTGCATCAATTCAAAAAAATCATCCATTAAATGACGTTCTCGCTGCGTCAACTGTTTTCTTTGAGCAAGAGCTTGTTGTGTTACTTCCATTCCTAAAATCGTTACATCTTGCAACAAAGCTAATACTTTTTTAGTGAGTTTTCTTAATTCAAGCGACCAACTTGTTGATCGAACAAACTGTAAATCAATTTGATCTTGTTTTTTTTGTGCTTCAGTCAGTTCTATGTGGCAATACGTTACTAATTCTTCAAAAAAAAGAGACAGCTCTTCTTCTAGAGCTAGTGAACTCATTTCGATCAAGTTTAGTTGAGATGTTTGAATCCCAATATTTTTGGGAACCAGTTGATTTAACCGGCCTAAAAAGCTTTTTTCTTCCGCTAATTTGCCAACCAATCTTAAAAGATGCTGATTGCGATAATGAGAAAAAATTTCGCTTGACGCTTCTGTAGCCACATCTGCTAAATGATGGGCTTCATCGATCACGATTTTTTGAACATCGGGCAACATAGGTTCTTTACGATGTAAATCATGGCATAAAAAAGCATGATTCGTAATGATGATACTCGCATTCTTAATCTTTTCTTGCGCAAACAAATAAAAATCCTGTTCATAAAACGGGTCTTCTTGCATAGTATCTACCCAACCGCGATGGCGAATTTTATCCCAAAAAGGCTGAAGGTAATTTGTTAAATTCAATTCATCCAAATCGCCTGTAGTGGTTTCCGTCAACCATGTTAAGGTACGCATTTTTAATAGCGCATCCAGTTGATTTTCAACAGGATCTTTTAACACTTCTTGGAACTTGGCAAGATGAATATAGTGTCGTTTGCTTTTTAAAACAGCTGTTTGGATTGTAAACGGCAAAATTTCATTTAATTGTCTGCTATCTTTTTCAAACAACTGTTTTTGTAATAAAGTAGTATACGTACTAATGACCACCGGCTCTTGTGGAGTAGCCAGGTAAGCTAGCGGCAACAAATACCCCAATGTTTTTCCTGTTCCAGTAGCTGCTTCAATCGCAAAATGTTCTGATTTATGTTCTGAAAAATAATCATAAACTTCATCCATCATTTTAATTTGCGGTGTGCGCATCGTTAACTTCTGTTGAAATAAGTGTTCTTTTTCTTTGTTTGTGACTGGATAATGGACGGGAACGCGATGTGTTCTCTGCTCATAATCCACCGTCTTTTGCTGTAATGCCAAACCTTCTTTGACGATTAATTGCTTGGGCACTGGTGGGCGTTCTGTATACATCTCGCTCAGTGTATCTTTAAAAAATTGACCTGTTTGCATTGTACAATGATAAGCTAATTCTACCAGCTTTTCAACCGTTACTAAGGGCAACTGTTTCAACTTTTTCTTTAACATTAAAAATAGCTCCGCGGTTACATAAGCATCACTATCTGCCTGATGCGGATTTTCGTGTAAAAAATTAAAGGCTGCGGCTAAATCATTTAAACGAAAACTGGGTTCCGTCGGCAATAATATTTGAGCTAACTCGACCGTATCTATTCCACTGATTGACAACGGCGGCAGTCCGCAACGAACGAATTCTTCCGAAAGAAACCGATAGTCAAATTGAATATTGTGCGCCACAAAAATACACCCATCTAATAAGTTGAAAATAGTGGTTGCGACATCTTCAAAATAAGGTGCATGAGCAACTTTTTGATTTGTAATCCCTGTTAACTGTTCGATTTGTTTTGAAATGCTCACAAGCGGGTTAATATCAGTAGCATATTGTTGTACGATCTTTTCATCTTCAATCAATACACAACCAAACTGAATCATGCGGTCTCCGCTGGCTACATTCCCCCCCGTAGTCTCAATATCTACTACAGCATATGTAACTTTTTCCTTCACTCTAGTCACCTAATTCTAGTTTCTTATTCGGTATTCTTTTTACCTATCATACTATGAAGTAACAGAAAACACAAAAAAACTATGAACCATTATAGTCCATAGTTTCTTATTTTAGTTGTTAGCCAACTGGGTAAATTTCTTCAGCTTTTATTTGGATCAATGACAACATATAAATGATTTTCTGCAGAAACAAAGCCTGTTTGATAAGCATTGTCATTTCCGTCAACATCTGATGGATTATAAGGGAAATACACACAATCTGCCTCTACGATCACATCTGATTTAGGATGGTCTCCGTCTTTATAAAGAATATCCATTTTTTCAATATCTGGGTGTTTTGTTGCCCGTTCAAACATTCCCAATTCTAATCCGCCTAAATTGATATCATTCGTGTTCACATTATCAGCTTCTGGAAGAATTTCAATTTTTAATGATTCGCATGGGAAAATTTCTTGCAATTCCCCTCCATTAATACGTCCAAAGCTTTTACTAATTTGTTTGATCCACAAGTCTCCAATAAATTCTTTTTTGATTGTCCAAGTTTCACCGTTTCTAAAATAAAACTTCAAAGCTGCTACTTCTTTTTTCATTATCATTTCCTCCTTGTGATTGTTTCAACATGTTAATTATATCACAATCAAGAGAAAAATAAAGTAAAATAGGTTAATTTGTGAAAAAAATATTTTGATTTCCGAAGGCAGTACTAACTAGAATTTTTCTTCTCTTCTTTCGCAGGAATCGAAACGGAGAAACGCTCGTTTTTTTATAGAGCTTCTTCTGATCATACTTACTAACTTCTCGCAATTTAACATCCGCAAAAAATATAAGAGAAATTATTCTTTTATTTTCTTTGAGGATTATAGGAAAAATAATTGTCTATATAAGTTTTTATTTTTTCAAAATCCTTTTCCATAAATAAGACTGCTGGTACTTCGATTATTGGAAGATTATTTTCATTATCAAAAGGCGCAAACGGTTTAGGGACTACCAAATAATCAACTGAGTCTTTGTCCCTAATATAGTCAATTGAAACGTCGTAATACTTAGAAAAATACTCTTTCAAATCATCGTGATTCCTGATAAGTGGTACAGAAAATATTGAACCATAATTTATCCCAGTACTGACAGTTAATACAAAGCATATTTTCTTCATGATGCACTCCCTGTTACAATTAATAATAAAATACAAACTGTATTTTGTAAACCGTTTTCAGTTAATTGATTTTATGATTCTGAAGATTCGATCGATACTTACATATTCATTAACTAGTAAAAATAATCTTAAATATTTATATGACAAATTTACTTTTGTTTTTAAAACCTATGCCTAGCATTTACTATTGAAGATAAGAAGTTATACAGTAACTAAATAACATAATTATGCTAAATCATCTTTCCTATGATTATAAATTATAAATAGTTGTATTCTTAAAGATACTTATCTTTGAATAAAACTTTATTTTTTGAAAGTCTTCTCATTAACCCATAGAAAATGAGTATATTCTACTTTCAAAAGTAAAACTTAATTAGGCAGAATGGTAAAAATTGATTCCTTGTTCTGTATCCTCCACATAACTATTTTTAGGAGCTTTTATAACTAAATAGCTGAAGTAAAAATCACCTACACATGTAGAGCCGTGAATAGAGGCTAACCATATAAAAGCATATGGGGATATTAGACAAAACAAATACATGAAAAACAAAAGTAACGTTATGGTAATGAATGGAGCCATTAAAATAATAAGGAATTTCCCCTTAGAATAAAAGGAATTTGGATTTGTCGCATAAGCTAGTCCATTTTTAAAACCAAATTTCACTTTTCCTTCGGTATTAAATAATTTGAAGAATAACCCATGAATTAATTCATGGACAACAATAATTACTAACAATGAAATAATTCCTATAAACATTCCTAAAAAGGTTCTCTCGTCTTCTCCAGATAGATTATCCCCTAAAGTTAGTAAAGTAAATAAGATAAAAAATAGAATCAATAAAGGTATAGAAGCTATATTTAATCTCATAATTAGTTTCTTATCATCCATTAAATTAACACGTTTAATTAATTTCATTCATTTCTCCTTAAATAATTAATTTAAAATAATTAAAATTCTTCTCTACCTAACTATATCAATCATTTTAAAGAGAAACAAGCTGAGGTCATGTAAGATAAAAAGCTTGTATTTCTAACTGGAAAACAAATCTTTTTTTAGCAAAAATAAGCAAAAAAGAACACTATCCATACAGATAGTGTTCTGAAGTCCCAATATAATAAGGAGCAACGTTTTGAGAATTGTGAAGCTTTACGGGATTTCTTAAGACCTAGTTGTGTGCAATAAATTTTTAAAGAGGTTGAAAAACCTTTAATAGCAATGGATTGAGCGCTATCCTATTAGGTACGGCTTTAATGGGTTTCGTCACATTTCAGTACTCTCGTACCTAAAGTCGTGCCCAAAAATACACGTTAATCAGAACAAGACTCCAACTATCAATATTGGCTAAGTGGAAAAGCGTACAAGCTTAAGAGCTTTTAAAAGTTGGTATCAAGCAACACTCTGAACAATTCCTTTTTACCTACACTGATAGAAAAGGTGATATCGATGTAGCTGTGCATATGGACTATCTAAACTATCGTATTAACTCCGTTGAATACCGAAACAGCCACTTAGTCCACACAACGACACATAAGTTAAGATATACCTTTAATAGCTTGGCCTATGAAGGTGGAGCAATAATGGAACAGATTTCCAAAGCGTTGACTCATTTTGATACAAAGACAACAGAGGTTTATGTAATTACACCAAATATTGTCGATTTATCCACCTACGAAAAATTTGAACAGCGTTTGTAAAAAGCAAATTAAATAACGGGTTTAAAAAGCTCAATTGAAAATCAGGTACACCTTGATTGAAAACTCGTACCCATTTGCATAACTAAAACCACAAAAAAGACACTCTCCAAAATTTGGAAAGTGCCAGAATCGTTGATATATAACGTATATTAATGTTTTAAGAATTGTGAAGCTTTACGAGCTTTCTTAAGACCCGGTTTTTTACGTTCTTAGATTAGTTAAATGAAAGAACTCGTTCAGAGTCATCCATATAGTCTTTGCCTTGAGCTGGTGCTTCGATTGAACCAAACGGCATTTGCGCGCGTAGTTTCCAATCAGAAGATAAATTCCATTCTGAACGAACAGCGTCATCGATCAATGGATTGTAATGTTGCAAGCTAGCACCAATATTTTCAGTTGCTAACGCAGTCCATACTGAGTGTTGAGCGATTCCAGAAGCTTGTTCTGCCCATACAGGGAAGTTATCTGCGTATAAAGCAAATTGTTCTTGTAGGTTTTTAACAATACTCATGTCTTCGAAGAATAAAATTGTGCCATAACCAGCACGGAAAGAATTTAATTTTTCAGCCGTTGGAGTAAAGTCTTGTCCTTCAGGAACAGCAATTTTCAATGCTGCTTCTGTTAAATCCCATAGTTTTTTATGAGCATCTCCAAATAATACCACTGCACGAGATGTTTGTGAATTAAATGAAGATGGACTTTCTTTAACAGCATTTGATACTAATGCAATAATTTGATCATCAGATAATGATACGTCTTTTCCTAACGCATAAATTGAACGACGCTCTTTTAGTAAATTTGTGAATTGGTTTTCCATGTAAATAATTCCCCCTTAAAAGTAACTTACTTAAGTAGTATAGCAACTTTCTTTTCGTAAGTAAACAGTTCTTTTGAACCTTCTCTTTGAGTTAGGAATTATCACGCTTTTTCTTGAGATAAGAATGTGTCCAATCCAGCAACTGGTCTCTTTCATTGACAATTTCATCTAATAAAATAGCCCTTTCTATTGCTTCTAAAGCTTCTCCTAACCATTTTCCAGGTTTAGCATTGAACTGCTGCAATAAATCATTCCCCGAAACAGCTATTTCTTGTTTGTTTTTTATGGGTAACGATGCATTTACTTCTTCCAAATGAGCGATATCAGATTCGCAATTGAAAAAAGGCAGCATGGCTTCAACTTCCAACGCAATGTCATAGCCGCTTTGATAGAAAGATAGGCGGGTTAAAGGTGCTTTGAGCCGCTGCTGCAAAGCAATATAAGCTGTTTTGACTCTCTGTAGTTCTTTTTTAGAGCACTTCCATTTCCGTAAGAATGGCTCAATTTCATCTTCTGATTTTTCCAGAAAAACTAATAACAGCGTCCAAGCTGCTAATGGTGTTGGGATCTGGCCTTTTAGCGCAGCAAACGATGTCAATTCATTTTTATAAGGTGAAAGCTCTGGACAATAGCAATACAATTCTGTTTCAATAAACGTTTTTAAAGCTTTTTGTCGGCCTTTGCCTAAAAGAAGTTTCATAAATTCAACTTGGATTCGTTCAACGGCAATATGTTCGAGAAGAGCATGATTTTTATGAATCGCTTTTTCGGTTTCGTTATCCATTACAAAGTCTAATTGGCTAATGAAACGGACCCCACGCATCATCCGCAAAGCATCTTCAAAAAAACGTTCTTCCGGTGAACCAACTGCTTTGATCAAGCCTTTTTTTAAATCGTTTTGGCCGCCAAAACAATCAATCACTTGACCTTCTTGATCCATCGCTAATGCGTTTACTGTAAAGTCTCGGCGTTTTAAATCTTCTTTTAGCGAACGAACAAAAACAACCTCATCCGGTCTTCTAAAATCTTGGTAAGTCGATTCTGTTCGGAATGTTGTTACTTCATATGTTTCATTTTTTCTTAAAACCATGACCGTACCGTGTTCAATGCCCACATCAAATGTCTTGGGAAAGATTTTTTTGACTTCAGCAGGAAAAGCGCTAGTAGCAATATCCACATCATTGATTTCTTTATTTAGCAAAGCATCTCTGACGCACCCTCCTACAAAATAGGCTTCAAAACCAGCTTCTTGTATTTTTTCAATGATCGGTAAAGCTTTCATAAATTTGTGATTAAAGGTGATCATAGAAGATTTTCCAATCCATAAATCAATTCGTCTAGTTCCATGACTTTTTCACAACCTAAAGCCACTCCTGTCATAAAGGAAGCACGATCGTATGAATCGTGGCGAATCGTTAAGCCTTCACCTGTGCTGCCAAATTGAACTTGCTGGTGAGCCACCAAACCTGGTAAACGGACACTATGGATCTTCATTCCTTTGTAATCTGCTCCACGTGCTCCAGGAATGCTTTCTTTTTCATCTGGATGCCCTTGGTGATGATCGCCTCGTTCTGCGTAAATCATTTCAGCTGTTTTAATAGCGGTTCCGCTTGGCGCATCTAATTTGTTATCATGGTGCATTTCAATTATCTCTACATCCGGGAAGTATTTAGCAGCTTTTGCTGAAAATTGCATCATTAATACAGCACCGATAGCAAAATTCGGAGCTATTAGTCCTCCTATCTTTTTATCTTTAGATAAATCAGTCAACTCTTTAACTTCTGTTTCTGAAAAACCTGTCGTCCCCACAACAGGACGGATTCCATTTTCTAGCGCAAATTTTGTATTGGCATAGGCAACAGCTGGGATAGTAAAATCAATCCAAACATCAGCGTCTACATTTTGAACTAATGCTTCTTTTTCATTAAAAACGGGCACATCTATTTCAGAAAATTCAGCCATTTCATTTAAATTAGTTTCTTTAGCATAAGGATCTAATACCCCGACTAAAGAAAAATCTTTATTTTCAATAACCATTTTAGTGGCTGTAGAGCCCATTTTTCCTTTAAATCCGGCAACTATTATGTTTATCATTTTTTTATCCATCCTTTCAAAACGGTCTTTAATTTACATGTTTATTCTATCAAAAAATTCCCTTAAAATGCCAACTAAACTGATCTCTTTTATCTTATCAATAAAACTTCAGCTTGCAAGTACGTTTCTTTTATTTAGGATTTTCAACAAAAAAAGCCAAATCCCTAATGATTCGGCTTTTTTTGTTCTTTTAAAAGATCCTCTTCAATTTCTTTCAATTCATTGGATAATTGGAGAAATTGATCTCGATCATCCGTTTCCAAAGCTTGATCAATTTGCTGCATGACTTGCTGTCTCTTATGATTTAAAGTCAGCGTATTCAAAGCATGTTTTACTTCATTTTCTAATTCTAGGCTGATAAAGTCATTCCATTTATGATAAGGATTATCTTCTAAGACTGCCAAGTATTGGGAAGTTTTCCAGGGATCTCTAAAAATAAGTTCCACGTATATATCTTCGTGCCAATTCAATCTAACTTCATGAAAAGCTTGTTCAGGGTCATTGAATAAGATTCCGTCTTTGTAAAATGAAAAAGATTCGCCGTCTGTACCGACCGTTGACATCAACATGCCTCTAGGCGTGGTTTCAACAGTTTCAACAAAATGAACTTTATTTAAAACAATATCATGGTTCAGTAAATAGTTTAATATCCACATCGCCTCTCTTTGCTTTAATTGATGACGATCTAAAAACCATCCAAGAAATTCTTTTTTTGCTTCTAAAGATACCTTGATATTCATTATGAAAACCTCCTCATCCCCTAAGCTTACTCTCATTATAACCTAATCTTTTAATAGTTAGTATTAATTTCTTCTGAAAGTTCTAATATTTCTGCATCCGCAGGTTCTAGCAACAAGTAATCGGCTACTGCGTTTTTTATCATCGTCCGTTCTCCTGCTTCTCTGAGGAAATAAATATAGTTTTTTAAGAAGTCTTTATTTTGATTTAAAGCAGGATAAACTTGTTGGTAAGCTTTTTCTGCTAGGTCATATTTCTCTAATTTGTCATAAGCTATCGCTGCATCCCAATAGAATTGCGGATCCGATTGCCCGTACTCTAATGCTTGTTCAATCAGTGTTGCCGCTTCTTCAAATCGTTCTTGTTTCAATAGCAGATTAATATAAGCCAATTGCAAACTTTCATTTTCTGGAGAAAGTGTATTTGCCGTTAAATAATATTCTTCAGCCTGTTCTTCTTGTTCTAATTTAAGAGCTATCTCTGCTCCAATTACAAACAGTTCATAATTGTACTGGTCCATTCTCAATCCTTCTTGGACAATTTCAGCAGCTTTTTCAAGTTGGTTTTCTTCTTCCAATCCTTTAGCTAAATTAGGATAAACTGAAGTATAAGAGGGGTCTAACTCTTTTAGCTTGTAGAAAACTTCATTGGCGCGTTTGAACTCTTTCTGCTGCATATACGTTACCCCTAATTCAAATAAAGCATCAACTGTCTCGTTTTCTTCTACGCTTTGCTCAAAGTATAGTACAGCCTGCTCTAAGTCACCTAGCGCACTATAGGCAGCACCACAGCGACCTGCTAAGTTTATCCCTGAAAACTCGCTATATCCTTGAATCATCAACTCTTCATATCCATGGATGGCTTGAGCGTATTTTCCCATTGAAAATTGCAGCTCTGCCAGTGCAAACTGAATAACCGGTTCATCAGGTAAAAGTTTTTTAGCTTTTAATATTTTTTGTT
The DNA here is from genome assembly GCF_032094055.1 of Carnobacterium sp. Classification (GTDB taxonomy): domain Bacteria; phylum Bacillota; class Bacilli; order Lactobacillales; family Carnobacteriaceae; genus Carnobacterium_A. The sequence continues at coordinate 32,224 of NZ_DAMDAK010000005.1, read as the reverse complement.
CACTGACTTCATACAGTCCTTGAACTTGATAAAGATCAGCGAAAACAAGTAAAGCTTGAGGAAAAGCTTCGCTCGTCTCAGGTACATCAAGCAGCCATTCCATAGCAGCATCTATTTCGTTTGATTCAATTTCGATTTCTGCTAAACCTATTTTTAATTCGTCGTCTTCCGGGTGTTTGGTTAATAGATGATGATAAATTTGTTTCGTTTCTTCTAAAAAGCCTAAATGATATAAATTACCGGCTAATTGATATAATTGATCATCTGTATCCGCTACTAACGCTTGTTCAAAAAAAGTATGAGCTTCTTTTAGTTGTTGGTTTTGAAGAGCATCAATCATTTTTTGGCTATTATTCATTTATTTTACCTCTTTCATTTACAATCATCTTTTTCAATCTTTTATCTATTTTAACATATTTTTATAATGATTTGGTATCCATGCTATTTCTATCATCATCAGACATTTTTCTCGCAAAAATCTGATTTTGATAAGTTCTTTTTAATTGTTCATCATTTAACCTCTTTTTATGGCTAGTTCTTTTTGAACACAGATGAGTTAATTTTAACAAGTACCTGACGCTTGTTGTTATTTTTGATATACTAACTATGAGATATCACTAACGTTGATTTCATCTTTTTAAATAGCTCCTGATTGTTTAACTTTAAAAGTTGATTTTTCAAAAATGGACAAGATGATACACATGTTTTTTAGAACTGATTTACCACAGGAGGCCGGAAATGACTTTTAAAGAATTTTTAGAATATATCAATGAACAGTTAAGCGGAAAAAGTACTTTTTATGAAAAAGCAATGGAAGACCAACTAGCTCGCAATAGCAGACGTGCTCCTGCTAAGCGATGGAATGAAACAAAGATGGAGCGAGCTGTCGATAAGATGTGGATTGAATTAGTTCGTAGTATCTATGATAAATTCAAATCTATCATCAATTCTAAATCAGCTGATCCATATCAAGGATGGATCGAGTTTATGAACAAAAATGAATCTCTAGAAAACTTAGAGGAAATGATTGTCGATTTAGAGTTTGAATAAAATTTAAAACTGTTGAACAACTCAAAGCTAGCGGATGATCCATCTCTGCTGGTTTTTTGCTAGTTTTAGAAACACCCACCCTATAAAAAGGTTGTATAACATTTGACGTTGATCAGTAATGAAACTGATTTTCTTCTCATTCAAAATGATTTAGAAATACATCTCAAAAATTTTTGGAGGAATAGGGAATTGCCTGTAGCCATGGAAAAGGATACAGAAAAAAGAAGCAATGTGGGCATGCGCCCAAGTGTATCATGTCTGTACAGCTGCTGAAGCAGCAACAGCCATGACAAACTTGCAAGTTTTGAGACATGTTCTTCGGCTCAAAACGGTTCCATGGCTTTCCATAAGCAACCCCATAGGCTGTAGGAGATTTCCTTGCCAACGCTAGAAAATGAAGAAAAGCAAAAACCCCTGATTTCTCAGGGGTTTTTAAGTACAGATTATTTAACTGCATCTTTAAGTGCTTTACCTGGTTTGAATGCAGGTACTTTGCTTGCAGAGATTTGGATTTCTTCCCCAGTTTGAGGGTTACGTCCTTTACGAGCAGCACGATCACGAACTTCGAAGTTACCAAAACCAATGATTTGTACTTTTTCGCCTTTGCTCAAAGTTGCTTGAATAGTTTCGAAAACAGCATCTACTGCTGTAGTTGCGTCTTTTTTAGTCAATCCTGTTTCAGCAACAACGTTTTCTATTAATTCAGCTTTATTAGCCATGTATATTTCACCTCCCTCGAAAAGAAGAATAGATGCTTTTTTTAAGAAGCAAATAAACATCATAATTTCATTTTTGAGTGGTCCAAAAATGAAGCAATGCGAAATGCTTTATTAGTCATCTAAATAACATTTCATTTAAAAAGATATCATACAAATGCCGTTCCTGCAATGATTTTCATTGCTTTTATCATAATTTATTGGCTTTTTATCTTTAACTGTTTAAATGTTTGTATCGCTCAATTAAATGTGGTAGAATACCAACTTTGCTTTTTCAAATTCAATCACTGCCTTTATTTTCGTTGGCGAGTAAGAATTCTAATTGGTGTACCTTCAAACACAAAAGTATCACGGATCCGATTTTCAAGAAAACGTGCATAAGAAAAGTGCATCATTTCTGGTTCGTTCACGAAAACAACAAAAGTTGGAGGTTTCACAGCTACTTGTGTAGCATAATAAATCTTCAAACGTTTTCCTTTATCTGTAGGCGTCGGATTCATCGCCACAGCATCCATGATGACATCGTTTAAAACAGAAGATTGCACTCGTAATCGTTGATTTTCGCTGACGCGTTTGATTATTTCAGGCAGCTTATTTAATCGTTGTTTCGTTAACGCAGATACAAAAACAATTGGAGCATAACTTAAATAAGCAAACTCCTTACGAATATCTTTTTCAAAATCTTTCATCGTACTGTTGTCTTTTTCAAGAGTATCCCATTTATTTACTACGATAATAACGCCTTTTCCAGCCTCATGAGCGTATCCGGCAACTTTCTTATCTTGCTCTCTAATGCCTTCTTCAGCGTTCAATACCACTAGAACGACATCAGAACGTTCAATCGCTCTAAGAGCTCTCAGTACACTATATTTTTCAGTTGTTTCATACACTTTACCGCGTTTACGCATTCCAGCTGTATCGATCATGACAAATTCGGTACCTTCAGCATCTACAAATTCGGTATCGATTGCATCTCGTGTTGTTCCGGCTATATTAGAAACAATCACACGATCTTCACCCAGCATAGCATTTACAATAGACGATTTCCCTACATTTGGTCTGCCAATAAGGCTAAATTTAATAACAGAATCATCATACTCTTCTTCTGTGTCCTCAGGAAAATGGCTGATCGCTGCATCTAAAAGATCTCCTATTCCTAAACCATGACTGCCTGAAATAGGAAACGGTTCTCCTAAACCAAGGGTATAAAAATCGAATATTTCACTGCGCATTTCAGGATTATCTACTTTATTCACGGCTAGTAACACAGGTTTATTCGTGCGGTATAAAATCTTCGCTACATTTTCATCGGCATCTGTGACGCTTTCTCTTCCACTGGTAATAAAAATAATGACGTCTGCCTCTTCCATTGCGATTTCTGCTTGGTGTTTGATTTGTTCAAGAAATGGTTCGTCTCCCAAATCAATTCCGCCTGTATCAATCAGATTAAACTCTTTGCCCAACCATTCAGCCGGAGCATAGATGCGGTCACGCGTAACGCCTGAAATATCTTCAACAATAGAAATTCTTTCGCCTACAATGCGATTAAAAATAGTTGATTTGCCTACATTTGGACGACCAACGATGGCGATAACTGGTTTTGCCATTGCTTTAGCCTCCTTCTTTTTATTTCTTATTCTTTTAGTTAGTTTATAGAACAAAGCTTGAACTTGCAAGCTTTTGCTGAACAAAACTGATTAAAACAGTAAACTTCAGCTACTTTTTTAAGCTATTTCTCATTTTAAGACAGAAAAAATGACATGCAGCTCACTTACACCGCATGTCTGTTTTCTCTACATTAGCGTTACTTATTTTTCTTCATCACTATCTTCCTTATCAGAAGTAATGTCCGACAATTGATCTCCAAGAATGTCGCCTAAAGTAAATCCAGTATCTGATTCTGGCACTTCGTAATCAGTTGTTTCTTCTTTTGCTTCTTGATATGGTTTTTCTTCTAAAGCTTTGATACTCAAAGATAAGCGTTGATCAGTAGGGTTAACATCTAATACTTTCACTTTGATTTCTTGGCCTTCACTTAATACCTCATGTGGTGTTGCAATATGGTTATGCGAAATTTGTGAAATATGCACTAAACCTTCTACGCCTGGGAAAACTTCTACAAAGGCACCGAAACTTGTGAGACGTTTAACGGTTCCGTCTAAAACAGCTCCTACTGCTGCACGTTCTTCAATGTTGTCCCATGGTCCAGGTAAAGTATCTTTGATAGATAATGAGATTCTTCCAGTTTCTTCGTCAACAGAAAGAACTTTTACATCGACCTCTTCTCCAACTTTTAAAACATCTGCTGGATTTTTAACATGTTCGTAAGAGATTTGGGAAATATGGACAAGTCCATCTACTCCGCCTAAATCAATGAAAGCTCCAAAATTAGTTAAGCGGGCAACTTTCCCTTTAACCGTTTCGCCTTCAGTTAAATTCTGCATGATCTCTTTTTTCTTAAGCTCATTTTCAGCTTGTAAAACAGCCTTATGAGAAAGGATCAAACGATTTTCACTAGGTTCGATTTCCATAATTTTAAATGCCAAAGTTTTTCCTTTATAACTTGAAAAATCATCAACAAAATGAACATCAACCATTGAAGCTGGAACAAAACCGCGAACCCCTGCATCGACCACTAAGCCGCCTTTAACCACTTCTTTGACAGGAGCTTCAATAATCGTTCCTTCTTCAAAATCTTTTTGGATTTTTTCCCATACTTGTTTAGCATCGATCCGACGCTTCGATAGTAAATAGCTGCCGTTTTCTTTATCTTTAATTTCTTTTATTACGACTAAATCAACTACATCGCCTACATTGACAATTTCTGTCACGTCTTCAAAAGGTGCTGCGGATAATTCGTTATTAGGAATAACGCCTTCAACGCCTCCACCGATAATGCCGACGATGGCTTGTTTATTATCTTGGATTTTTAGAATTTCTCCCTGAACAGTATCGCCAATATGAATTTCTTGTACGCTGTTTAAAGCGTCCAGCATTGACTCTTGTTC
>NZ_DAMDAK010000005.1:24664-27440 GCF_032094055.1 Carnobacterium sp. | reverse complement strand
TCGTTATTATCTATGTGATCTGTCATGTTTTTGTCCTCCTATTTTAGCCAAATAAATCCTTCTCTACTTATTTTAACCAATTTTCTAAAATAATGCCACCAAAACACCTACAAAAAACTAAGTCTAAACTTATAACCACTAGATTCTTTTGTTGTTGCAAACCATTTGATCCCTGTTCAAGGACAATCAGCTTACTTTTTCAGCGATGATGTCTTTGATTTTTTGAACTACTTGTTCGATCCCTAGACCAGTAGTATCCACTAAGATCGCATCTTCTGCTTGTCTCAACGGAGAGACAGTACGATGCGAGTCCTTATAATCCCGTTCTGCAATTTCTTGTTTCAACGTATCTAAAGGTGTATTTACACCATTAGATAGATTTTCTTTATAGCGTCTATCCGCTCGTTCATCCACACTTGCAACCAGAAAAATCTTCACTTCAGCATGTGGTAAAACAGCTGTACCAATATCGCGTCCATCCATCACGATCTTGCCTTGATCGGCAATTTTCTTTTGTCTTTTCACTAATTCTTTTCGCACTTCGCTATGGGCTGCAACAACAGAAACTAAATTCGTTACATCTGGTTGTCGGATAGCTTCTGTTACTTCTACGTGATTGACAAATACTTTTTGTTTTTTTTCAGAAGGTTCAAAAGATAATTCCATTTTTTTCAATAAACTGACTAAAGCTTGTTCATCTGTAGGATCTATTTTAAATTGCAAGGCTTGGTAAGTTAATGCCCGATACATCGCTCCTGTATCACAATAAACATATCCTAAATCTTTAGCTAGTATTTTAGCTACGGTACTTTTTCCAGCAGAAGCTGGTCCGTCTATAGCAATCATTATTTTTTTATCCATTGTTAGCCTTCTTTCTGTTTTCACATTAAAAGCCGTCCTAAGACGGCTTTTAATGACATGTTTTTACTTATTTTACTTTTAACACTGTTCCTACTGAAACTTCATCGCCAGAAAGACCATTTAAGGTTTTTAATTCTTCAGTTGTCATTCCATGATTTAAAGCAATACGATAAAGATTATCTCCAGCTTTAACGGTATAAGTTCCACCTGTTTCTTCCGGTGTTGTTTCTGGTTCATTTTCTTCAACACTTTCAACAGGCTCTTCTTCTTCTGGAGCTGTTTGAACTGGAACATCAGCAACGTCTTCTTCCGGTTCAGATTCAACCGGTTGTTCTGCAACACTGCTTTCTTCTGAAGATTCGGTATCTTTCTCACTTGAACTACTAGAACTGTTCTTTTCAGAACTTGATTCAGTACTGCTATTTTGTGTGATCGTTATTTTTTCTTCATCCGGCTTCAATTCTTCTGCTTGACTGCCGCTATTAACATACCAAAGATAAGTTGCTACTGGCAAAATGATCAGCAAAGCTAAAAATATAAACAGCGAAGTTACTATCGGAGAAATTCCTCCTTTGGCTTTTTTACGAGCTATTCTTGACTGATTATCGCTCTCTAAGCCGTCATCGTTATCAAATTTACGAGACCAAATTTCATCATTCTGGTTTTTTTTAGATTTTTTTCCAGCCATCAACTATTCCTCCTAAAGATAATTCGCTTTTATTGTAACATATTTTAATCCAACTTGCTTTATTAATTCGTTAACAAAAATAATTTTGTTAGCGCTTTTTCCCAATTTTTCTCTTTGGTTATTTTACTTTGAAGGTATTCTTCTTGATTGCTCCAAAAACATTCTTCATCTAAACCACAGCTGGAACAACAGTTGAACGGTTTCTCCAATAAAGGCTCATTAAAATAATGAAGAATATGGGCTCGTTTGCATTCCGTTGTTTGAGCATAGTGGACCATGTAGTTCAGTTGTCTTTCTTTTTGTATTTTCCGGCCCATTATTTGCGATTTAGCTTCTTCCAATGGAACATTTGATAGCAGATAATTTTCAATGATTTGTTTCTGTGTACTGCTGCAACTTCCTTCAACGATTTTTTTATGTCGGTAAGCATACTCTAACATAGCCGAAGTTGGTAAGCCATCTTCTTGCAAGCGCAACTGTAAAAACTGATCTCCAGCTTCGAATAATAAGATAGCCACACTTGGTTTCCCATCCCGGCCGCTTCTGCCTACTTCTTGCAGATACGCTTCAACGCTAGCTGGTAAATGATAATGGATAACAAAACGAATATTTTCCTTGTTGATTCCCATTCCAAAAGCACTAGTGGCGCAAATAATATCAATCTCATTTTGGATAAATTGTTGTTGTATTTTTATTTTATCATCATTTTCAATATCAGAATGGTAACTTTCAACTGAAAATCCAGTTTTACTTTTGAGCCAACCCGCTACTTCATCCGCTTTTTTCTTACTAGAAAAATAAATAATGCCCGGTTTAGTCAACTGGTTGATTTGGTTTAAGAGTTGTTCGTTTTTATCTTGATAGCAGCTAATAGTAGAATAGGCAATATTAGGACGGTCCACAGAATAAAGGATTTGTTTTGTTTTAGTTTTATCTAAAAATAAAGAAGTTAAAATCTCTTCACGAACGATTTCAGTTGCAGTAGCCGTTAAAGCCATTGTTAAAGGTTCTCCTAATTCTTTCCGTGATTTTCCCAATTCTAAATAGTCCAAACGAAAGTCCATCCCCCATTGAGAGATACAATGTGCCTCATCAATAGCTAACAACGAAATTTCTTGCTGTTTAAGCTGGTTCAACACATATTTTTGCTGAAGCATTTCAGGAGAAAGAAAAATAAATTTATATTGAGGCAAATGGTTTAATATCCATTCTTTTTCTCGTTTATTC
>NZ_DAMDAK010000005.1:18126-24654 GCF_032094055.1 Carnobacterium sp. | reverse complement strand
TGATAGCCGCTACTCTTTTTTCTCCCATCATTTTCATTTGTTCTACTTGATCTTGCATTAAAGACAATAGTGGAGAGACAATCAAAACAATTCCATCCAAACAATAGCCGGTAAGTTGGTAACAAATTGATTTCCCGGTACCAGTAGGCAGCATCACTAAGGTATTGTCGCCTGATAATGCAGCTAAGATGGCTTCTTCTTGTCCTTCACGAAAGGAGGTATAGCCAAAACGCTGATACAAAATTTCTTTGATTTGTGTGTGTTTATTCATTGCGGTGGTTCCTTTCTATCTGAGCTAACCGATACCACAGAAAAAGAATCTCAGGTTTTTTCTCTACAACTTCATGATACGCAATTGTTGGCTGCTCTTCTAAAAGTTGTTTTACTGTATTAAAATCTTTTTCAGACAGAACCAAGGATAAGTCGAATGCCGGTTCCACAATATACAATTCAATGGTATGTTCCGATACTGTACTAAATTTTAACTGGCGCAATTTGGCTGTTTCCTCGAGAGAATGTCCCTCTAATAGATAGCTTTCGGTAACGATTGCGCTTTGCGTGATCCCGCGGTATTCTTTATTGATTGCTTGATAAATGGAATGAAATAAAGGAACCTCTTGCTGCTGTTCTTCTATTACTTTCCAAATCCAAGATAGAGAATCTAGTAAAAGCAATTCGATTTCAAAAGGATCCAACTGATAAGAATCAGCTAATTGTTGACGTGTCTTGCCGATTTTATGATGGCCTGACAGACAATCCACAATTAATTCAGCATTTAATGATGGTAGCCGCTTTAATAGCAAGATCCATTCTTCACCAAATTGTTCAGCCAGCTCTTGTTTGTTTTTTGATTGCTGTTTCAGCCATTTTTTTAACCACATTTGTTTTTCCCATTCTTTTTCAATCGGCAAATAATGACTGTTGTGGTAGCGTGATTCAGACAGCACTTGCGTGATCAGCAGAATAATTCGCCAAAACTGTTTAAGAGCTGTACCATTTACCAATAGGTTTAGATGAACAGGATACGTATGATCCGAAAAGTACTGTTGGCAATACAACCTGCCTTCTTCTGTTAAAACATATTCTTCTTTAACTTCAGCTTTTTCGATCAGTTCTAAGCGATCTAATTTCTCTATTATGTAGTTGAATTGTTCTCTCTTAAATTTTGGAAACAAAGAAAAATAAGAACCCAATTTATAGTGCTGAGCATTATAAAGAATAGAAGCGGTTCTCTTCCCTGTAACGATATGGTAAAGCGTAGCGCCTTTTTTTGAAATCGTTCTAGAAAATAAGGATAAACAGAAACTTTCAAGATAGGTTAATTTATGCAAATTTTCTAGCCTCCTTCTACTGGCTCTTTTAAACCAGTTGTTTTCTACCTAGTTATACCATCCCGAAAAACTCGTCTGGTAAACATAATATACCAAAAAACGGTTCTAAATACTTTATAATTCTTTATAACATCAAAAAATGATTCCGCAATTTTTTCGCGAAATCATTTTTAGTAAAACAAATGAAGTTATTTCATACAACTTGCTTCAGATAATTGATTTTTAAAGATCCAAGGTTTCATTTTAGCAAAGAGAGCTACAAATACAGTGCTGACAATAATTCCTTTACATATATTGAATGGAACCACACCATAAAAAACGTATTGTTGTACTGGCCCAACGTTAAAGTTTAACACCGCAAAATAAAGCGGGATCAATACATAGGCGTTTAAAAATGACAAAATGGTTGTCAATGAAACTGTTCCTAGTACATTTGCCAAAACAATATTTTTAGTTGTTTCCGTTTTATTGCGCATCACGTAATAGATCGGTAAGCAATAGGCAATGGAAGCTATTAAACTTGCAGTATCGCCAATCGGATATCCTGCATCTCCACCAGTTTGAATATAATGAAGAATGGTTCGTATTAAAGCTACTCCTATTCCGGCACTTGGTCCGTAAATAAACATTCCAAGTAAAACAGGTATATCGCTAAAATCGATTTTCAAAAAAGAAACACCTGGAATAATTGGAAAAGCAAAAAACATTAAAACAAAGGCTACAGCAGCAAGCATTGAAACCCCGACTAACTTTTTTGTACGACTATTTTGCATAGTAAATCCTCCTGAAAGGATTCATCAGCATGAGCATTCTTGGGCTTACTTAAGAATTTGATCCAAAAAAATATGCTCGTCTAATTTCTCTTCAGAAAATTAAACAGAGCATATGAACACGTTCGAATTCAAATAAGCCCCATCTTCTTTATCCAGACTTTACTGTCGGTACTGGAATTAAACCAGTTCAACCAGATAATGCTATCTAGCTCGTGGACTATACCACCGGTCGGGAATTACACCCTGCCCCTGAAGACGAATCTATTATTTTTTTAGTACTTTTCTGTACTATTAAAGTATACAATGTTTTGTTTCAATTTGCAAGACTTACTTTCTTTTAGTCAGCTTCATCAAGTTCTTCCATATAAGGAAAATGGATCCTAAAACTGGTGACTTTGTTAGGCACGCTGATAACTTCAATATATCCGCCATGTTCTTCAACGATATTCTTGACAATAGACAGCCCAATTCCAGTACCTGTCTGGCTGCTTTTGCTAACGGTTCTTGACTTATCTGCTTTGTAAAAGCGGTCAAAGATATAAGGTATATCTGCTTCTGCAATACCCGGACCATTATCGATTACTTCCATTTGCACCTCATCCGTAATTTTATCCACATGCACCCATAGTTTCACATGAGCATCATTTCGTTCGGACAAAGATGCGTGGCGGATGGCGTTATTGATTAAATTAACAAATACTTGGTTCATTTTATCTTCATCCATATAATATTTTTTTACAGATGGTTCAATTTCCAGACTCAAATGAACTTGATTTTTTTCTGCCATTCTATTGAAACGAGATAAAATTTTCATGAAAAAGGCTTCTAAATCTACTTCAACAGGAACTAAATCAATGTATCCTGCTTCCATTCTAGATAAATCGAGCATCTCATTAACTAAACGGTTCATTCGTTTAGATTCATCTCCGATAATACTAGCCATTTCATGTTTTTCTTCATCTGTTTCCGCTACATCATCTAGAATGGCTTCACTATACCCTTGGATCATCACTAAAGGTGTCCGTAATTCATGAGAGACATTATTAATAAAGTCGACCCGCATTTTATCTAAACGACGTTCTTTTGTTAAATCTTGCAAGGATACTAAAACACCACGAACATTTTCTAAGTCTTCATCAAATAAAGGAACCAATGAGATTTGAAAATAAAAATCATTGATCATCGTATCATGATAAACCTTTTCTGATTTGTTAATGACCTCATCAATTTTGTCTTCTAAAAAATCGGGTAAAGACTGTTCCTCAGTCCCCTCACCATTGTTCCAATTACGCAAAAAGTTTTCGCCTAATGGATTGGACATCAATAGAGTCTTATCTTGATTGTAATAAAGAATTCCGGTAGAAATAGAAGAAACAATATTTTCTAATAATTCTTTTTCTTGGCGCGTTGCAGTCCCAGTTGTTTCTAATGATTTGCGCATTTTATTCATGGCTAAAGCCAATTGTGAGAGCTCATCCTTGAAGTTTATAGGAGCTTCTTGTGAAAAGTCATTTTTAGCGTATTCAAATGCTATATCTCTTAACGTATTTAACGGTTTGCCTAAACGGTTTTGTAAATAGTAGAAAAACAAAACAGATAATATTCCGTAAAAAATAAAATTAATTAAGGTCCACTGGTTCATTTTTTTCTCAGTTTCGTTTAAAGAAGCTAAATCAACAAAAGAATACAACGCACCCTTTTTTCCATCTAACGTAAAATTCTTTATTCGAAACATAAAAAGGGTATTTTGACCCGACCCAATTTCAGCTTTACTAATAATCTGAGTGTCTCTTCCCATATTTACCGCCTGTGTTACATCTTCGTTAGCTAACAACTTCTTTTTGCTAGTGGGAACGGGTTGATTGGTACCTGTATAGGAATCCGTTACGAGTTGGCCATCTAGATAAATCTCCATAAATAAGTGAGTATCATGCGCTTTAAGTTTATCTAAATTTTCCATTAAAAAATATGGTTCTTTTTCTAGATACCCCTCTATTGATTCAATAGACTGTTCATAGTCTATTAGGTAGTTTTTTTCTATGTTATTTTGGTAAATTCGTCCATATATCTCATTAGTCGTAATAAAACAAAAACCAATGATAAACATGGTGATGCCCCACGTTCGAATCGTAATGCTGTTTAATTTACTCATATATTAGCCTACTTTTTTTCTTCCGAATAAGAATTAAATTTATAACCTAATCCCCAGACAGTCACAATCATTTTTGCAGCTTCTTCAGATTGTTTAGATAGTTTTTCACGTAAGCGCTTAATGTGGGTATCAACTGTTCTTAAATCACCAAAAAATTCGTATTTCCATACTTCGCGCAAAAGCTGTTCACGTCCAAATATCTGATCGGGTGATTGAATAAGATACAACAAAAGATCGTATTCTTTCGGTGTTAAGTTAACCGGCTTGCCCTCTGCTAAAACACGATGGGATTGATTATCAATTTCAATATTAGGTGTAACAATTAAATTAGGATTTTCTTTTTCTTTCTCTTTCTCCACATGTGTTCTTTTTAAAACAGCAGAGACGCGCAAAACGACTTCTCGCGGGCTAAACGGTTTTACGATATAATCATCTGCACCTACTTCGAATCCTTGGATTCGATTAATTTCTTCCCCTTTAGCAGTCAACATCATAATGGGCGTTTCTTTGTGTTCGCGTAATTTTTCCGCAAATTCAATGCCATCCATTTTAGGCATCATAAGATCCAAAAGGATTAAATCATAGTCATTTTCCAATGCTAATTCCAATGCTGCTTCTCCATTGTCTGCTTCAGTGATCACATAGTTTTCGCGCTCTAAATACATTTTTAATAAGCGGCGAATCCTTTCTTCATCGTCTACAATCATTAAGTTCAGTGTTTCGTTTTCCACTGTTTCTGCACCTCCAACATTAAATCCCTTATCATTCTGTTCAATCTTAATTATACACAACTTCCATTTTTGCATATAGTTATAAGTCTTTTTATATGTAGTTTTAGCCCCAGACTAAGAACATGAATAGTGCTATCGCTAGTCTGGAGCAGCTTTTCAATTAGTTTATTTCTTTTTTATTTTGCTTCACTAAATTGCGTAATTGATTAATTTCAAATGATTTCAGCTCACGCCATTCTCCAGGTCGTAATCCAGATAAATTCAAGGTTCCGTAAGTTTCTCTTTTTAATTTTTGAACAGGGTGTCCGACAGCTTTAAACATATTTTTTACTTGTTGGTTCCGTCCCTCATGAATCGTTAATTCTACCATTGAAACATTTTTGATTTTATCAGCAGAAAGTAGTTTAACTTTAGCCGGCGCTGTCTTTCTCCCTTCGATCACAATACCTTTTTCTAGTTTGCTTAATGACCGGTTATTGATCAATCCCTCAACTTTTGCAACATACGTTTTATCAATATGAAATTTTGGATGCATCAGCATTTGCGAAAGCTCTCCATCATTCGTTAAGATCAATGCTCCAGTCGTGTCGTAATCCAAACGACCAACTGGATAAATACGTTGTTCCACTTGAGGAAACAAACCCGTGACAACCTGCCGATCTTTATCATCAGAAACCGCTGAAATCATGTTTCTCGGTTTATTCAGTAAGAAGTAAACCGGTTCTTCCCGGTCAATTGGAATACCGTCGACTTCCACTTTGTCTGAACTTCCTACTTGTGTTCCTAATTCTGTAACTACTTTACCATTTACTTTAACATGCCCTTTAAGAATTAGTTCTTCCGACTTTCGCCTAGAAGCTACTCCAGCATGAGCCATTACTTTTTGCAATCTTTCCATATTTACCAGCTACTCCTTAACGATCAATTTTTTATTCATTGTCTGTTTCTGAAAATTGTTGACTAAATCGTTCGAAAAATAAATCTGATTCAGTTTCAGCAGAATGTTCTTCTATTTCTGTTAGTTTTGGCAAATCAGCTAATTCCTTTAATCCGAAGTAGTCTAAGAAATAACGGGAGGTTCCATATAATATCGCCCGGCCTGGCCCATCAACTCTGCCTTTTTCTTCAATCAAATCTCTGATCACCAGCTTTTGGATCGCCCCGCTTGTTTGTACTCCCCGTATTTCATCAATTTCCATTCGAGTTAATGGTTGTTTATACGCAATGATTGCTAATGTTTCTAATGCAGCTTGCGATAAATTAGTTGACAATGGCGAAACTGCATAGGACTTGATCACATCAGCGTATTCTTTTTTGGTTGCCAGCTGGTATTGCTCCCCAACTTCCAACAACATTAAGCCTCGTGTCATCGAGGTATCACATTCTTTTTGCAGTTGCATTAAGAGTTGATAGGCTTCTTGTGTCGAACAAGATAGAATCGAAGCAATCTCTGCTAAAGATAATCCTTCATCTCCTGCAACAAAAAGCAAGGCTTCAATAGCTGCTGTTTCATTCATCCTCTCACACTCCTTGTTCTTTTG
>NZ_DAMDAK010000005.1:6561-18116 GCF_032094055.1 Carnobacterium sp. | reverse complement strand
TTGCTGCATATATTAAGATTTCTCCGTATTTTTCTGCTTGCTGAAATGAAATGGTTTGTTCTTTGATTAGTTCAAGCAAAGCCATAAAAGTTGTTACCATATCTTTCTTTGTTGGTTCTGTAAAAAGATCGGTAAATCGTATTCCTGTTTTACTTGAAGCTGAAGACACGCTAGCTAAAATGAACGCCATTTTTTCACTGATCGTTACCTCTTCAGCCATGACTTTAGTTTGAAGAGGGGCTTTTTTCAACCGCTTAGTCAATAATTTTTGAAAAGCTACTACTAAATCCAATGTACTGATTTGCAATGGTTCAAGCGGAACATTCTTTTGTAATTGGTCTAAATTTTGCGGCTCTTTTGTATAATACTGACTGCGTTCTTCTTCTTTTGTCTTTAAGACCGCAGCAGCTTTTTTATACTTTTGGTATTCCAATAACTGTTCAACTAAGGCGTCTCGAGGATCTTCTCCTTCTTCAATCAATTCAAGCTCCGTATCTAAAACTAGTTCTTGTTTCGGCAAAAGCAATTTGCTTTTTATTGCCATCAAAGTTGCAGCCATAACTAAATAATCGCCTGCAATATCCAGCTCCAACACTTTCATCGTTTGAATATACGTTAAATATTGAGAAGTGACTTCAGCTATAGGAATATCATAAATATCGATTTCTAAATGCTGAATCAAATGAAGCAGTAAATCAAGCGGTCCTTCAAAAGCGTCAATTTTTACATTTATCTCCGACATCGCTCAGTCTTCTTTCTTTGGGTGTTCCGCATTTTCTACTCGTTCATTGGATTCAGTCTGATTTTGTTTTTTAGCTTTTTCCTGCTCCCATTTAACAATTAACGGACTTGTTTCCAATGTTCCAATTACCTTTTTTTGAGGGAAACTTTCATCCAATGCTTCAAAGATTTTGTAGCTGATGCCTTCATTGCGAAAAGACGGATTGATAGAGATGTGTCGCAACAAAATCAATTCTTCGCCAATTTCTACACCGGCAACTGCAATGATATCTTGTGTTTCTTCTCCGCGCCATAGATAAAGTTTGCGGTTTTCTTCTTGCTGATACCATTCCAATTCAGACTGTAGACGCGAGACATCTTTCAAGTCAGGTATAAAAGAAAGTAGTCCCATAGTAATCTTTTCATAGTCATTTTTGTATTCGAGTAACATTTTCATCCTCCTAGAGATCTTCGAGGTTCAAAAAGCAAGACGTGAAGAAATGCTTTAAATTAGCGAACGTTCTAATCTCATTAAATCTCTATAGCTTTCTCTTTCAATTGCTAAGAATTCTGTTCCATCTTCAACAAAGACAACAGGCGGTCTAGGAATACGATTGTAATTGCTAGCCATTGCGTATCCATATGCACCTGTGCTGAAAACAGCTAAAATATCTTTAGATTGGACTTTAGGCAAAGGCAGATTCCAGATCAGCATGTCCCCAGACTCGCAGCATTTTCCAGCAATTGAATACAGCTCATCAATTTGATCATTCACACGATTAGCGAATACGCCGGTATATTTAGCATTGTACAATGCAGGTCGGATATTATCTGACATTCCTCCATCAATCGCTAAATAGTTGCGTACATCAGGAATGGACTTTTGCGAACCGGTTTGATACAACGTGATTCCAGCATCGCCGACTAAACTTCTGCCAGGCTCGATCCAGATTTCCGGCATATCCAACTTCAAGTTTTCTGTCAACATTTCAACTTCATCAATAATTGTATGAATGTATGTTTCAATCGGCAAAGGTTTGTCTTCACTCGTATAACGGATACCGAAACCGCCGCCTACATTCAACACTTTTAAGTCAAAGTTTAATGCGTTTTTCCATTTTGCTACTTGCGTTAAAACTTTATCAATAGCTAGATTAAACCCTTGTGTCTCAAAAATTTGAGAACCAATATGACTGTGTAATCCAATCACTTCAATAAATGGCATGCTT
This sequence comes from Carnobacterium sp., assembly GCF_032094055.1. GTDB lineage: Bacteria > Bacillota > Bacilli > Lactobacillales > Carnobacteriaceae > Carnobacterium_A. Next base: position 16,167 of record NZ_DAMDAK010000005.1, on the reverse strand, counting down.
AAGGCTTGTTTAACTGCTGCTTCTGCTTGTCCATTTTCTAAATCAAAACCAAATTTCGAATCATTTTGCCCTGTAGAAATATAGTCATGTGTATGTGCTTCTACACCAGGTGTCACTCGGATCAGTATGTTCGTTTTCTGTTTACGTTCAGCAGTCAATTCATCTAACCTATGCAACTCATGAAAATTATCAACTACAAAACAGCCGACATGATAATCCAAACCTGCAATAAGTTCATCATCTGATTTATTATTGCCATGGAAATGGATTTTTTCACTAGGATAATCTGCTTGAATGGCCGTATAAAGCTCTCCTCCTGATACTACATCAAGAGACATCTTTTCTTGTGCCATTAATTGATAAATAGCTAAGCAAGAAAAAGCTTTACTTGCGTATGCCACTTGAGCAGCTACTTTCCTTTTAGCAAAAGCTGCTTTGAATGCACGCGCCTTCGTTTTAATATAGGCTGTATCATAAATATAGACTGGCGTGCCATACTTTTCAGCCAAATCAACACAATCGACGCCGCCAATCTCCAAGTGATTTTTTTCGTTTATTTTCATTGTGCCTGTTAACAAATTTTCATCCATTTATTGTCCTCATTTCAACTTTTCCCGGAATTTTGCTCTTCCTACTTTAACACAAAATTTATTTTTTCTCAACGCAACAAAAAGAACCCTGCTTCCTAAAAAGAGGGCTTCTTTTGACCTTTTCAATATAAAACCAAATCGAAAAGCAAATTTATTTAATAGAACACGCGTTACAAAGCTGCTAGTATATTTTTGATAAATAATTTAAATGTTACTTTCACACGTTCCGTTGTCTCAACGACTTCTTCATGGTTAAGAGAAGCTTGCATACCGGCTGCCAAGTTGGTAATACATGAAACTCCCAATACTCGTAAGCCAGCGTGTTTAGCAACGATTACTTCCGGAACAGTCGACATGCCGACTGCATCTGCTCCTAACAACCGAGCCATTTTTATTTCCGCTGGTGTTTCATAAGTAGGACCAGAAAAACCGATATAAACGCCTTCTTTTAAATCCAACGCCATTTGTACAGCGACCTCTCTAGCAGTTTCTTGATAAGCTTTGTCATAAGGTTCGCTCATGTCCGTGAAACGTACCCCTAACGACTCATCATTAGGACCCATTAGAGGATTTGCACCTGTATAATTGATTTGATCGGTGATCATCATCAATTCTCCCTGAGTAAATTGTGTATTGATACCGCCTGCCGCATTAGTGACGATTAGTGAATGTACTCCTAACTCTTTCATTACTCTGATTGGAAAAGTAACTTCTTGTAAAGAATATCCTTCATAATAATGGAATCGACCTTGCATCGCCAAAACATATTTACCGCTTAATTTGCCATAAACCAATTGACCGGCATGTCCGGTAACAGTCGATACAGGAAAATGAGGAATATCTCCATATGAAATGATAATGGGATTCTCAATCTCATCGGCTAATTCTCCTAAGCCTGAGCCAAGGATCAAACCAAATTCAAGTGTTTGAATCCCTTGTTCTTTAATAAATAAAGCTGCTTGTTGAATTTTTTCTCGCAAAGTTGCTGTCATGATGACTCTCCTTTTTCCTATTCTCTCTTAAATTAAATGCTTTAAAAAGCTTTTGCCGAATCCGGTGCTCTCCACGCCAAAGTTATCAGCAATCGTTGTGCCAATGTCAGCAAAATGTCCTTGAGGTAGTTCTCCCCGTTCTTTCATTGATGGAGAGTAAGCCAATAGCGGAACATATTCCCGAGTATGGTCCGTTCCCGGAGCAATGGGGTCATTTCCGTGATCTGCAGTAATCAGCAACAAATCGTCTTCTCTTAACTGTCCGACAATTTCTTCCAACCGCATATCAAATTCTTCAATCGCTTTACCATATCCCGCTACATCACGGCGGTGGCCGAATAAAGCATCGAAATCAACTAAGTTTAAGAAACTTAACCCTTCAAAATCTTAAGTCATCACTTTCAACAATTGGTCGACTCCATCCATATTACTCGTCGTTCTAACAGCTTCTGTTACTCCTTCACCGTTATAGATATCATTGATTTTACCAATAGCAATAACATCTTTTCCTGCTTCGCTCAAATAGTTTAACACTGTTTTTCCAAATGGATTTAATGCATAATCATGACGTCCGCTTGTTCGCTTAAAGTTTCCTGGTTCTCCTACAAATGGGCGAGCAATGATACGACCAATCATATAAGGGTCTTCTTTCGTTATATCCCGAACGTACTGACAAATTTTATATAGTTCTTCTAATGGAATAATTTCTTCGTGTGCTGCAATCTGTAAAACAGGGTCGGCAGAAGTATAAATGATCAGATCTCCTGTCTTCATTTGGTGTTCACCGTATTCGTCAATGATTGCCGTTCCGCTGGCCGGTTTGTTCGCTACGATTTTACGTCCTGAAAAATCCTCGATTTTTTGCAATAGTTCATCTGGAAACCCATTAGGGAAAACACGAAAGGGTGTTTGGATATTTAAGCCCATAATTTCCCAATGTCCTGTCATGGTATCTTTACCAACCGATACTTCTTCCAATTTCGTATAGTATCCGACACTGTCTGCTACGCTGCGGACTCCTTTTAGCGGACGAATATTTCCTAGTCCTAATTCTTCTAGATGCGGAATGGTTAATCCCACTTCTTGAGCAATATGACCTAATGTGTCGCTGCCCACATCATTAAATTTTTCAGCATCAGGAGCTTCGCCTATTCCGACAGAGTCCATGACGATCAAATGTATTCTTTTATAAGACACGATGTTTATCCCCCTTATTCTTGAATATCTACGCCTTTTATTATAATCAATAAACTTGAAGAATGCGAGAGAAAACCAAAAGAACTTGTTTCTTTTCAAGTTTGCCGCTATACAACGTTCGTCTAAACTGGGTACTTCAAGCACGTGGATGGTACGTTTTATAAACAGATGACATCCGGTGCGTCGTGATATGCGTATAGATTTGCGTAGTTGATATATCAGAATGTCCCAACAATTCTTGAACTGTCCGTAAATCTGCTCCGTTTTCTAACAAATGCGTAGCAAATGAATGACGCAAGGTATGTGGAGTCACTTCTTTTTCGATGCCTGCTTTTTGAACCATAGCTTTTAGATTTTTCCATATTCCTTGTCTAGTCAATTTTTGTCCATGGTGATTTAAAAAGACATATGATGAACGATTATTAGGGCGTTCTAGTCGGTTTCGACTATGCTGCAAATAGGTTTCGATCCATTTAATGGCTAAATCTCCTAATGGTATAATGCGTTCTTTATCGCCTTTTCCAATAGTTTGGATCAATCCAAGCGAAAGATGCAAATCATCTAATTTCAACTCGGTCAATTCTGAAACACGCAAACCTGTTGCATACATGGTTTCAAGGATTGCTCTGTCTCTAATCCCTAACGTTTCACTAGTATTTGGAGTTTCAATCAGCCGTTCTACTTCCTTCATCGATAAGATTTTTGGCAACGTCTGTGCTTTTTTAGGCGTATCAATGTGCAGCATTGGATCCACCGAAGATATTTTTTCTTGCTTTAAAAATTGATGGAATTGTCTAAGAGTTGAAACCATTCTAATAATAGTACCCGCTGATTTTTCTTCTTCTTTCATTTGTTGTAAAAAGGCTAAAACGGTATATCGGTCTATATCATTCCATTGATCCAACTTTTGTTCTTTTAAAAAGCAGGTATATTGCTTTAAGTCACGTTGATAACTTTGAGTTGTGTTTTTGGATAAACCGCGTTCAATTGTCAAAAAACGAATATATTCTGCTAACTCTTCTTCCATTTTAAATTTTCCTTTCAGCCAATTTTTTAGTTAAGATAAGTGAGACAAGCCCGTCCTATCTCAAAAGAAATGTATACCTTCCAGTCGTATAAAAAAGAGCAAAAACTTTTGCCCTTTTTATTTTTTATTCAATTTTATTCTAGCTCGTTCTTATTTTTGGTCTTCATTCGTTGCTTCAACTAATCTTGTTTCGCCATCTTGTTGAACAATTTTTCTTTGTTTCATCAGATTCCCTAAGGCACGTTTAAATTGAGCCTTGCTAATGCCGAAACGTTCTCTAATTTCATTTGCATCGCTTTTATCTGTATAAGGGAAACTTCCAGTAGGTGTACGTTCCAAAATAGCCAACAACATTCCTGCATCATCACTGATGGCTTCATGAGCACGTGGCATGAGTGAAACATTCAAAATTCCGTCGCTTCTGACTCCGATTACACGACCTGAAACAACTTCTCCCAAACGCGGTTCATCTTTTCTTTCAGACGGATGGACAAACCCTAAATAATTGTCTGAGGTAAGGAGATACGTTCCGACTAATTTCAAGCGATAAGCAGTACCTGTAATGTTCTTATTGTTTAATCCTTCATCTCCTTTTTGAGATAAAGATTCGAAAACAGATTCAGGTGCTTGTTTTCCCCACATGCGATCTTTTTCATCAACTTGAATAGTGATCAATAAACGATCTCCTTTTTTTGGCCAAAGGTGTTTAAGTGTCGGAAGTTCATCCAACGAAACAACTACTTCTTTATTCGGCAATCCAATATCCATAAAAACGCCTAAATCTTTACGTGTTTCACTCACTGTAGCCCAGCCAAATTCGCCAACTCGTACGGCCGGTATCTCTTGAGTGAGCATGGTATCTTTGTTCATCGCTACATAAGCAAAACCTTCAACTGTGTCTCCTAATTGGTAATCCATTGTTTCAGTTTTCGGCAGTTTATAAGTTACGCCGTCTTTTTGAATAAAATAAGCTTTTTCATTTATATCTGTCACAAGTCCTGTGATGACATTTCCTAAAGATTTGTTCATTTATTTTTCCTCCATATTGGTCAAACGTTTTTTTACTCTTTTTCTAATCCACTCGCTAAATGAATAAAAGTTATTCATTTAACTTACATCCCTATCTAGTTTACCATAATTTTATTATGTCATCTAGAAAAGGAATTAAAAAAGCTCATAAAAAGATGTCGTATTCATCTTTTTACGAGCCTTTTCTTTAAAGTTCTTTTACTTTTACATTAGATAGCTGTTGTCGCTCCACGATAGACAATTCCACGACGAGAATCAACTGTAATCAATTCATCTGATTGAATAAGCTTAGTAGCGTCTTCTGCTCCTACGATCACTGGGATTCCCATAGCAATTCCAATAACAGCTGCATGGCTTGTTAAACCGCCATTTTCTACAACAATCGCTGCAGATTTTTCAATAGCTGGCAAGTATTCTTTGTCTGTTGTTTTCACTACTAATATTCCGCCTTCAACAGCTTTTACATTAGCTTCTTCGGCAGAAGATACAACAACTGCTTTACCAATAACTGCTTCAGACCCCACACCTTGGCCGTTTACTAATTTAGAACCAATTAATTGGATCTTCATTAAGTTAGTCGTACCACGTTCTCCAACCGGTACACCAGCTGTAATGATAATCAAGTCTCCTTCTTTAGCAAAGCCGCCTTCTTGAGCGATAGTCGTTGCTAAATTGAACATATCATCAGTAGACGATGGTTTTTTAGAAACTGTTGGGTAAACACCCCAAGAAAGAGCTAATCCGCGCATTTGACGTTCAGAGAATGTCACTGCTACAATACTAGATTTTGGACGGTATTTAGAAATCATTCGAGCTGTATGGCCAGATTCTGTAGCTGCAACAATAGTATGAATATCCAAATTACGTGCTGTATGGCCAACAGATTGTCCAATCGCTTCAGTCATATCTGTTTGGCTATATGCTTTCAAAGCAAATGCATCTTGATTGACCAATGCTTCTTCTGTTCGAACTGCAATGCGTGCCATCGTTTGAACAGCTTCAATCGGGTATTTACCAGCAGCCGTTTCACCAGAAAGCATAACTGCATCACTGCCGTCAAAAATAGCATTCGCAACGTCATTTGCTTCTGCGCGTGTCGGACGCGGATTTTCTTGCATTGAGTCTAACATTTGTGTAGCTGTAATAACGGGTTTACCCACTTGGTTACATTTTTGGATAAGCGCTTTTTGAACGATTGGAACTTCTTCTGTAGGAATTTCAACTCCTAAGTCTCCACGTGCAACCATTAAACCATTTGAAACTTTTAAGATTTCGTCAATATTATCAACGCCTTCTTGGTTTTCAATTTTAGGAATGATTTGAACATGTGTCATATCTTCTTCTTCAAGAATTTCAGTAATTTCTAATACGTCACTAGCACGACGTACGAAACTTGCTGCAATATAATCAATATCATTTTTCAGACCAAAACGAATGTCAGCAGCATCTTTGTCAGTGATTCCTGGCAAGTTAACAGATACCCCTGGGACGTTAACACCTTTTTTATTTTTTAATACTCCAGCATTTTTAACTACAGATACTAACTCGTTGTTATCATGATCAATATCCGTAATTTCTAAGTCAATCAAACCATCATCCAAAAGGACATGAGAACCAGGATGTACATCGTTGATTAAATCAGCATACGTAATAGAGAATTTTTCTTTTGTTCCTTCAACTTCGTTCATCGCTATCCGAACCACATCACCAGTAGCGAATTCTACACGGCCGTCTTTCATGTTATGTGTCCGAATTTCCGGTCCTTTAGTATCTAATAAAATAGCTACCATTTTCCCGGTAATATTAGAAGCTTCACGAATATTTTTAATACGCGCACCATGTTCTTCGAAATCGCCATGTGAAAAGTTTAAACGTGCAACGTTCATACCAGCTTCAATCATTTCTACTAAAAATTCAACGGATTCACTAGCTGGTCCAATCGTACATACTATTTTTGTCTTTTTCATTCTGTAATCTCTCCCAATAATCGTTTTTTTAGATATTATCTATATTTATTAATAAGAAATTTCTTGGTTCAATTTATAAAGAGAAACATCAGGCATATGTTTTTGACCTTGTAGAATATCTTCAAACTTATTCTCAACAATATCATTGCCGATCATACCCAATACTAAGCCGCCTTTGCCTTCTTTCAATAAATCAACAGCTTTAGCACCAAAGATACTTGCAAGAACACGGTCGCGTGCAGTTGGAGAACCTCCACGTTGAACATGTCCTAAAACAGTTACACGAGCATGATGGTCACCGTATTCTGCTAATCTGTCAGCAAAATCATTGCCCTTCATCACATCTTCAGCCAGTATAATGATACTGTGTTTTTTACCACGTTCACGGCCTTTTTGAATGGTATTAGCGACTTCTTCCATATTAAATTCTTTTTCTGGAATAATAATTTGCTCTGCACCGCCAGCAACACCTGCCCACAAAGCGATATCTCCTGCATTACGTCCCATTACTTCAACAATAAAAGTACGAACGTGACTTGTTGCAGTATCTCTAATTTTATCAACAGAATCTAAAACTGTATTAATGGCTGTATCAAAACCGATACAAAAGTCAGTTCCTGGAATATCGTTGTCAATCGTTCCCGGCAATCCGATAGCTGGAAATCCATGTTTGGTTAGAGCCAATCCGCCGCGGTATGAACCATCTCCGCCAATAACGACTAGGCCTTCAATTCCAAATTTTTCTAATTGCTCGATTCCTTTTAATTGTCCTTCTTCTGTTGCAAATTCTGGGTAACGAGCTGAGTAAAGGAATGTACCTCCATGTGAAATCTTATCCCCTACATCTCTTCGCGTTAACTTACGAATGTCTCCTGCTACTAAACCAGCATACCCATAATTGATGCCGTAAACTTCCATCCCTTCATAGAGACCTTTACGGACAACTGCGCGGACAGCGGCGTTCATTCCAGGAGCGTCCCCTCCACTTGTTAAAACAGCGATACGTTTCATATTAATAACCCACCTCATCAGTGTATTTAGTATAAAAATTTCTTTTCAAGATAAACCTTGAAAAAATTTTTATATGTTTTCCAGTGTTTATTGAATAAATCCATAAAAAACTCATTCAATTATTAAGCCCACAAAATGATTTTACCATTTTTAGTTGGAATTGTCCTAGTAAAATGATAAAAACCTCTAAAAAATTGTTTTTATTCTTTTTTTTGAAATACTATATTTCCTGAACCGATGATTTCTTCTAAAGCCTTTTGTAATTTTTCTGTACCATCGACCCATTCGGTTTGGTTCAAAACCATTTTTTTATTAGTAGATGCGTAAAACAAAATGACCGGAATGTTTCCCGCATAAGTTTTTAAGACCTCTTTCAGTTCTTGTAAGGTCTGAGCATCACTTTTATCAGCTGGTATCCGAATAAAACATTTATCAGAATTAAGCGTTTGATGCAGGACTTTTACATCCTCCATTTGGTCCACCAACACCTGTTTCATTTGATCACGATTGTTTTCTACTTTCCCTTCTACGTAAAGAATTTCTCCTTTTTCAAGTAAACGACTATATTGCCGATACTTGACCGGGAAAAGTGTCAAGGAGCAATCTCCTGAAGAATCATTCAGTGTTACAAAGGCCATCGGTTCTCCTTTTTTGGTTCGAATACGCCGGACAGCTTTCACGAGTCCAATTATTTTTCCATATTCACCAACGTGCAAATCTTGAATGAACACCGTCTGTTTTACGGAACTGCTTCATATTGCTCAGTAGGATGCCCTGATAAATACATTCCTAAGTAAAATTCTTCCATTTCCAGCTTTTCTTCCAAACTTAAGTCTTCAGCCATCTCGTATTTAGGTTTTAGAATATCAAATAAACCAATATTATTTCCGCTTAATTTAAGGCTCGATAGAATTCCTTCCAATGAAGCAATCAATGTTCCTCTTGAAAGGCCTAAGGAATCAAATGCACCAGCATAAATCAACGGTTTAATATGATCTGTTTTCAGCCATTTCGTTTCTAGACGACGAAGAAAATCAACTAAATCATGGAATTTCCCCGATTCTTTTCGTATCTGGATTATTTCCATAATCATTTCTCTTCTTATTCCCTTAATGGTTCCCAGACCAAATTGGATTTGATTCTCGTTCAATGAAAAGGCAAAAAAACTTTTATTGATATCAGGAGGAGAAAAACTGATTTTACGCTTTTTAATCTCTAATACAAGTTCTTTTAATTTAGCCGGATTATTTGAAACTGAATTTAACAAGGCAACAAAAAAGGGTTCTGGATAATGAGCCTTTAAATAAGCCATTTGATAAGCAATAAACGCATACGCTACTGCATGCGACCGATTAAAGCCGTAATTTGCAAAATGTTCAATATAATCATAAACCTGTGCAGCTGTATCTTCTTGGTAACCGAGTTCTTTTGCTCCATTAATAAAATGGATCCGTTCTTTATCAATGACATCCTTTTGTTTTTTTCCAATCGCTCGGCGTAAAATATCGGCTTGTCCTAAAGTGTATCCGCCCATTTTAGAAGCGACTTGCATGACTTGTTCTTGGTAAACCATTACTCCATACGTGACTCCTAAGATATCTTTTAAACTTTCATCCGGATAGAGAATCGGAACTTCGCCTTTTTTCCGCTGGATAAACAAATCAATTTGTTCCATTGGACCGGGCCGATACAAGGCATTGACGGCTGCAACATCTTCTATTGAAGTAGGACCTAGTTTACGCAGCACATTTTTTATGCCTGCCGACTCAAACTGAAATATCCCGATAGTCTCT
>NZ_DAMDAK010000005.1:3772-6551 GCF_032094055.1 Carnobacterium sp. | reverse complement strand
CATCCATAGGGATAGACAGCAAATCGAGTTCTATCTTTTTTTCACGTTTGATGAGCTTTAGTGTATGATCAATAATCGATAAGTTTTTCAACCCTAAAAAATCGATTTTTAATAACCCAATTTCCTCTACATTGCCCATTGCATATTGCGTTAAATAAATAGATCCGCTGCCTTGTTGCAATGGAAGATACTGATTTAAAGGTTGGTCGCTGATCACGACTCCAGCTGCATGAGTAGAAACATGTCTGGGTAATCCTTCAATTTTTTTTGCAGTTTCAAACAGCAGTTGGTTCTTTTCACTCTTTTGTACTAATTCTCTTAATTCTTTCGATTGTTGGTAAGCCGATTGCAATGTGATACCGGCTATTTTGGGAATCGCATTCGACCAAGTACCGGCTTCAGCTTGGCTCAGTTCAAATACACGAGCAACATCGCGCAAAGCCATTTTTGCTGCTAACGTTCCAAAAGTAGCAATTTGAGCGACGTGTTCTTGGCCATATTTTGTTTTTACATATTGCAGCATTTCTTCACGCCGGTTATCTGGAAAATCTAAGTCTATGTCCGGCATCGTATAGCGCTCTTCATTTAAAAACCTCTCAAATAATAAGTCATACTCTATTGGGTCTACGTCTGTGATACCCAAAACATAGGCAACTAAAGAACCAGCTGCAGATCCCCTACCGGCACCTGTGACAATATTTACTTGGTGAGCATAGGCCATTAAGTCCCAGACAATCAGAAAATAATCTTCAAACCCCATTTTATGAATAACGCTTAATTCATAATTAAGCCGATCTTGGTATTCTTGAACAGAATTGGGTTTTCTTTGCTCCAAACCTTCAAAACAACGTTCTTCTAAGTACCGTTTTGTGCCCGTTTGAGTGGGTAATGGGTACTTAGGCAAGAGCTGCTGGTGCAATTCAATATCCATATGTGTCATTTCTGCGATTTTCACAGTCTCTTCAACAGCTTTCTGCAAACCAGCTTCTTTAAATTGAGCTTCTACTTGTTCGCTGTTAGGTAAGCTGTAAGGTCCTTCCATAGTTGGAGATGAGGTTAACGAAATCTTTTCACCAGAATCAATTGCTCTTAAGACCTTGGTGCTAAAATCGTCTGCTGGATCTAAATAGCGGATATCTCCTAAAGCTACAGTTGGGATTTGCAGTTGTTTGGCTAAACTTATCACATTTTCTTGAATAGGTACTAATTCCGGCTGCAATTGTATGCCAAGGAAAAAGTTTTCTTTTTCAAAAACAGATCGGTAAGCTGCTGCTGCTGCTTGAGCTTGATCCATTTCTTCTTTTAACAGAAGTGATTCCACTTCGCCATCCATTCCTGGTGTGACAGCTATTAGGTCTTTGCTGTGTTTTTTTATCTGTTCAATGTTTAATTTGTTCGTTTTCTCCAGCATTTTTTCACTAGATAGTTTCATTAGATTCTTATATCCCGCTGCATTCTTAGCCAGCAACACAAGCGAATAATCCTGCTGCTTATCTACTGCCCCTTCAAATGCTAAAACCATTCCAATGATTGGTTTGATGCCGTGTTTTTTACACGCTTTATAAAAATCTACAGCACCGTACATAACATTATGATCGGTCAATGCTATAGCCGTATAGCCACGTTCTTTAGCTGTTACTACTAGTTGCTCAATTGATATTGTGCTTTTTAATAAACTGTAGGCACTAATGACTTGCAAATGTACAAAAGACATTTTGGTCACTCCATTCTGATTCCATCTCTTTTATTATAACCTTATCCCTTAGTAATTCGCAAACTGTTTCAGGCCTCTTTTTATCGTTCTTGCTTTACAATCTGATTAAACGTGATAAAATTAACTTGTACGAGGAGAGGTGTTGAACTAATGAAATATTTTGTAACTTTGTTTTGGGGTTTTTGTATCGGACAAGCCATTAATTACATTGGCAGTTCATTAACAGGTAGTACCTATGATTTTATGACTGCTACCCTTATTGGGCTGATTTCAGCAGTTGTTGTTCTGTTGATCGGACAAGTTCTCCCAAAAACTGTCCACGCAAATACTACAAATGAATAAAAAATAAAAAGCCCTCTTATCTTAATTATAAGAAGGCTTTTTATTTTTTTATTCCTCTATCGGCTGGTAATCAAAGGCCAGCTCTCCTTGTTTCGAGGCAATTGTAACTTTTGTGTTTGGCAATATGTTTCCAGCAATGATTTCTCTTGCAAGTGGTGTCTCAATTGCTTTAGTTAAATAACGTTTTAATGGTCGAGCACCATACATTGGATCATATGCGTTTTGTGCTATCCAAGTTTGGGCTTCTTCTGAAATAGTCAGCTCAATTTCTTGGTCTGCTAATCGCTCAGCCAAATCATGCGTTAATTTTAAGATGATCTTTTTCACAACTTCAAGACTAAGCGGAGCAAATAAGACGGTATCGTCAATACGGTTTAAAAATTCTGGTTTAAAATGAGTAGTGAGCAAGGACATGACTTGTTCTTTAACCGATTCTTCAATCTGGCCATTTTGATCCGTTCCTTCTAATAATATAGATGAACCTAAATTACTGGTCATAATGAGAACAGTATTTTTAAAATCTACTATTCGTCCTTTTCCATCAGTCAAACGTCCGTCATCTAACACTTGTAATAAGATATTGAACACATCTGGATGAGCTTTTTCAATTTCATCCAGCAATACAATACTGTATGGATTACGGCGGATCGCTTCAGTTAGTTGTCCGCCTTCTTCGTAACCTACATAACCTGGAGGAGCTCCTACTAGGCGAGAAACAGAATG
>NZ_DAMDAK010000005.1:0-3728 GCF_032094055.1 Carnobacterium sp. | reverse complement strand
CCCAGTGGCCGATTTGGATCTTGCAAGCCAGCCCGTGCGCGAATAACCGCATCTGTTACACTGTCTACTGCCTCATCTTGTCCGATAACGCGTTCGTGTAATGTATCTGCTAGGTGCAACAGTTTTTCTCGTTCACCTTTAACCAATCGTGTCACTGGGATACCAGTCATTCGGCCTACCACTGACGCAATTTCATTCTCAGTAACAGACTCTTGAACCAATCGAGGTGTCTGTTGTTTTTCTTCCGAATTCTCTGCTTCTAATGCTTTTAATTCTTTTTCTAAAGCCGGTATTTTCCCATGCCGTAATACAGCAGCTTTTTCCAAATCATAATTGCTTTCAGCATCTTCTAACTCACGACGTGTTTGTTCGATTTCAGCTCGCTTGTCACGCAATTTGGAAACTTCTTCTTTTTCTGTCTCCCATTTCATTTTCAATAAATTAGCTTCTTCACGTAAATCAGCTAATTCTTCACGCAGATTCTCTAATCTCCGCTTACTTGCTTCATCTTTTTCTTTTTTCAAAGCTGCTTCTTCAATTTCCAACTGCATTAACCGGCGCGTTACTTGGTCCAATTCTGTTGGCATTGAATTCATTTCAACACGAATTGTCGCGCAAGCTTCATCCACTAAATCAATCGCTTTATCCGGCAAGTACCGATCTGTAATATAACGATCAGAAAGAGTTGCTGCTGCCACTAAAGCATTATCATGGATATTAACACTATGGTGAATTTCAAAGCGTTCTTTTAATCCCCGTAAAATACTAATGGTATCTTCGACAGTCGGTTCATCAACTTGTACTCTTTGAAAACGACGTTCTAAGGCCTTATCTTTTTCCATATATAACCGGTATTCATCTAAGGTAGTTGCCCCGATACAATGTAATTCTCCACGAGCCAGCATCGGTTTCAATAAGTTTCCTGCATCCATACTGCCTTCCGTTTTTCCGGCTCCTACGATATTATGAATTTCATCAATAAATAAAATGATCCTGCCGTCACTTTTTTTGACTTCTTTTAAAACTGCTTTTAAGCGCTCTTCAAATTCTCCGCGGAATTTTGCTCCTGCGATCAAAGCACCCATATCTAATGAAAAAATCGTTTTGTCTTTTAAATTTTCAGGAACGTCTTTACGGACAATTCGTTGAGCCAATCCTTCAACAATGGCCGTTTTTCCTACACCAGGTTCACCGATCAAAATAGGATTGTTCTTCGTTTTACGCGATAAAATTCGAATAACGTTTCGAATTTCTTCATCACGCCCAATAACCGGGTCTTGTTTGCCGCTTTTAACCGCTTGAACAAGATCAATTCCGTACTTTTCCAGTGCTTGGTAACTTTCTTCTTGATTTTGCGAAGTCACACGATCGCCGCCTCTCATTTCTTCAATGGCTGTTTTAAGTTGCTTTTCGTTTATCCCGTTTGATAAAAGATACATTGTTAAAACATAATTTTTTAATTTCATTAAAGCCAATAGGACAATTTCTGTAGCCAAATAGTCATCTTGAAAGGATTCGCGCAACTTGTCTGCTTCCGACAATAAGCGGAATAAATTTTGACTCATTGCTTGTCCGTAATTGACTGAACTGCCTTCAATAACAGGTAATTTATCTAACTCTTCATCAATTTTATGTTCAAATTCTGCTGTATCCAGACCAACCGTTTGATAAAAATTGTGGGCAAAACTATCTGGCGCCATAAATACTTTCCATAAATGCACAATGTCTATTTCTTGATGTTGTCTTACTATTGCAATTTGTTGAGCTTCAGCCAACGACTGCTGCATTGTGGTGGTTAATTTTTCACTATCCAAATTCTGCTCCTCCTTTTTGTTCACTTATTTATCTTTATTATATCCTTTTAGTCAGAATTGGTCAAACAAATGTTCTCGCTTTGAAAACTTACCTATTCAATTATTCTATCAAAAAAAGTAGATGCAGCGAGCTTCTTTTTTTCTCTATCCCAACTCTTACTCTAAAGAGGCGGAAAACGTGTGTCAATTATGATGCCTTAAAAATGAATACTATTCTACTTAAGGACTTAATAGAGCGAGTGACCTATTTCTTTGTAAATTAAAAGACTGTTTCTTATCCATAAAATGAATAAGAAATAGTCTTTTAAATACTAACTTTTATGCAATTAACGGATGCCCAATGCAATGCGAGCATAACGGCTCATTTTTGAGGGGTCCCAGACAGGATACCAAACCAATTTAACTTCTGAGGCAGTCACTTCAAGAATCTCTTTCATAGCTGTGATAATGTCATCTGTGATCACATCGACAAGCGGACATCCCATGGTAGTGAGCGTCATTTCTACTACACACAATCCCGTTTCATATAAATAAACATGGTAAACAAGACCTAAATTAACGATATCGATTCCTAACTCTGGATCAATCACTTGTTCTAAAGCAGTCATGATCCGTTCATAAATCTCAGATGCGGCTTCCGGCTCCCACAGTTTAGCTTCATTTTCCATCAGTATTCCTCCTCGTATTTATACGGCTAGTCTACCGGTTCTAACTCAAAAAGTAAATACATTCAGGATGATTTTGTGAAAAAATTATAAATGTTTAGAAAAGAAATCAGACATTTCCACAGAGATTAAATAAGGTACTTTGTGGCCTGCTCCAACGGTAGTCGTCAAACTAACATTGTTAGCATATGGTTGGTCTTTGATGTGCTGATAAAAATCAAACGTCATCTGATACGGTACAAGCTCATCTTTGGTACCGTGCCAAAAATGTACAGGCCGGTTATTAATGGATTCAGGGTGTTCTGCCAATGAAATAGGAGCAAGAGCAGCCAATTCTTTTGTATATGCCGCTTTCTCGTCAGAGGATGCTTCTATTCCTTCAACCCACGTGGAGGATAATAACCATTCAGAAAATGCAATCGGATCGGGGCTGCCCATTAATACAACAGCAGATTTGATCCAGGGAAATTGGGTCAATGCAGCGCACGTTGTTATTCCGCCCATTGAAAGACCAGCTACACCAAACCGATCTGGATCAGAAAGACCAGCTTCGATATAATGGTCTCGAAGTCCTGGCAATTCCTCTAAGCTTTTGGTAACAACATCCCAAAATACAGTTTCTTTTCCTGTTAATTCCTCTTTACTCTTCCGTTCTCCATGTAGATAAGCATCTGGCAGCAACGCTCGATAACCTTTTTTTGCTAATTCGTATCCATTGACCAAGCTGCTTTCTTTGCAGCTGGTCCACCCATGGTAAAAGACCACTGTCGGCAGCTGGTCCATTTCTTGACCGGAAGGAGCAATTTCTAATAAGGGCAAACCTGCTATAGCGGTTGATTTGATTGAGATCATTTTAATTTCCTCACTTTATTAAGCATTTATTTTTTTATTATTTATGGTACAGTAAGAATACAGTGTTTTATTCTTTTTAGTTTAACATAAATTAAACAAGGACAGTAAATAATTGGAGGAACCTATGAATAAAAAATTAATCGCCATTGACTTAGATGGCACTACTTTAAATCAACAATCAAAAATCACTTCTAAAACTCAACGAGTTTTTCAAAAGGCCAAAGAAGCAGGCCACATCATTTCAATAGCCACTGGTCGGCCTTACCGCAACAGTAAATATTACTATTCGCAATTAAAAATGGATACTCCGATGATTAACTTTAATGGAGCTTTATGCCACTTGCCGAATGAAACAAGTTGGTCAGATCGATACCATAAAACGATCAGTCGTGAACTT
>NZ_DAMDAK010000004.1:43395-60050 GCF_032094055.1 Carnobacterium sp. | reverse complement strand
GTATAACACACTGGAAAAAGATGCGATTTTTATTAAAAGTAAATATAAAACTGGAGATATTTTAGCCGTTTTAGCTGAAGATATCGATCATATTCAAAATCTTTATTTAAGAACCATTTTTCCAACGTTGATTTCTTGGGGGATCTATATTGCGGTCATCATAGGGTTAGGCTGGTTTTCGATCCCTTTTGCTTTATTGATGTTGTTGATGTTGGGTGTTGTCGTTATTTTGCTGCCGTTAGTTTCCTTATTAGTTAACGGTGCGAAAATGGCTGCGCAAAAAACAGCTCGAAATGGATTGTATGATCAATTGACCGATGCCGTGTTAGGTGTTGGAGACTGGTTATTCAGTGGTCGAAAAAACGATTTTCTAAATAGTTATGAGGACAATGAACAATTGAATCGCAAGAACGATTACCTGATTAAACGGTTTGATCGGACTCGTGATTTTCTTTTGCAAATTACGTTTAGTATAATTGCGGTCGCTATCTTGATTTGGACAAGTTATGTTTTTCAAGGCAATCATGGCGGAGCAGCCAATTGGATAGCAGCATTTGTTTTAGCTGTATTTCCTTTGGTCGATGCATTTTTACCTATTCCTGATGCTGTTTCAGAATTAACGATTTATGAAGATTCAATCAAACGGATGAATGCATTACCATCCGCACCTGATCCTGCTGATATTGAGCCATCTTCAGAAGCAGCGACTTTGAAAGAAGAAGCTTTTCAAAGTTTGGCATTTAAGCAAGCTACTTTTTCTTATGAGACTCAGTCGAAAAAAATAATAGATGACGTCACGATTGAAATTCCTAAAGGGAAAAAAATAGCTGTTTTAGGCAAAAGCGGGGCTGGTAAAAGCACGATGGGGAAATTGCTCCGCGGTGATTTGATTCCGCAAAAAGGAAAGGTTACGTTGAATGGAGTACCTGTTTACAAATTAGGCGATGAGATTGCTCAGTGGATCGGGGTAATCAATCAAAATCCGCATTTGTTTCATACTTCTGTTTTAAATAATGTTCGTCTTGGAAATGTAGAAGCCAGTGATGAAGAAGTTATTCAGGCTCTGTATCAAGTAGGGCTGGGAGAAATGCTGGCAGATTTACCGGCAGGATTTAACACTTCCGTTGAAGAAGCAGGCGGCCGTTTTTCTGGCGGAGAACGACAACGGCTAGCCTTAGCACGTATTTTACTGCAAGATACGCCTGTTGTGTTATTAGATGAACCGACAGTAGGATTGGATCCTATTACGGAACAAATTTTACTCGATACGTTATTTACTGTTTTAAAAGATAAGACCATTATTTGGATAACACACCATCTACAAGGCGTCGATCAAATGGATGAAGTGATTTTTATTGAAAATGGAAAGATTGAAATTCAAGGTACGCCACAAGGACTCTTAGCTGATAATACGCGTTATCAACGCTTGTATCACTTAGACCGTGGTGAATAAAAAAAAGCTGGAGTGAAAAGTGAGCTGAATCTCAAGATAGACAAAAAATCTATTCTTCGAGATTCAGCACACCATCTCCAGCTTCTTTTTTTTATGTTTTATTAAGAGAGCAGAAAAAGAATAAATAAGAATGCTCTGTTCTCAATAGTTGCGGTGAAGCAGTTGTTCAGTTAAATGATACAGAACTGCTTTTTCAGGCCGTTCAGGTAACCGGTTAATAGCAGATAAAGCTTTGTTGGTATAACGTTCAGCTAGTTTTTGAGCTTCTTCGATTCCTTGGTATTTTTCAACAAGAACAGCTACTGCTTGAATGTCTTCTGCAGACATATCGGGTCCCTTTGATAAATAAGGCTCAAAGGCTTTTTTATGCCTTCTTAGGGCTAAGATGAGCGGCAGCGAGTAAACACCTTGACGCATGTCTTCCAGTACAGGTTTTTTTAACGTTTTGCTGTTTTGAGTGTAGTCTAAGATATCGTCTAACATTTGAAAAGCGACCCCAATATTGTGGCCAATATGCTGACTGCTCGTAATAACGGCTAAATCAGCTTTGCCGGTTTTGGCTCCTTGTAAACAGCTTAAAGAAAAAAGCTGCGCTGTTTTTCCAGTTATATTCCTAAGGTATTGGCGCAAAGTGATCTCAGTATTGTAACGCAAGTGCATTTGATCTAACTCGCCTAGTAAAATACGACGCATAACGAAAGCATTTAGTTTAATCGCAGCAACAGATTCGGTGGTCTCTGCTAATAAACCAAAATAAACGGCAAATAAAAAATCACCCGTATAAACCGCAATATCTTTACCGTATTTAGACTGGACTGTTTGCGTACCCCGTCTCGTAGGAGAGTCATCAATGATATCATCATGTACTAGCGTAGCCATATGCAAAACTTCTAAAGAGGCAGCGATATGGGTAGTTTTCTTATAATTTAACGTTTCGGTATCGCCAAAACGGGAGAATAAGATGAAGTAAGCAGGTCGTAAAAGTTTTCCGCCCGAATGCAATAAGTCAAAAATAACTTGTTCAACTTCTTTATTTCGAATACGAACCTTCTTTTCTATCACTGCATAGCTTTCAGCTAATTCGTCTTTAATTTCCGGGTAATTATCCCACATAGAATGAATCGGCATAGCTGTATCCCTTTCAAGTAGAATCCATGATTCTATTTTTAATATTACTTATAATACTGATTATATCACAAACTTTAATTTATCGTATTGATACGTTTGTGTCAATGTAGTTGAATCAACGATAGAGAAAAAGAAAAAAGAGAAATATAGAAATAAGAATAAAGTAGCATCTTTTTTGTTAAAAGTCAAAAAAACAGCGGGTCTTTATTGACAATTTAAGTAATTAGGTGCATAATGTTAAGGTTGTAAATTGTTTAGAGAGCACTTATTTTATTTTCTTTTTAACCTATAAAAATCAGGATAAGAATAATTTTTATAGGAAAAATACTGTTTTTTAGAAGTTTGCGAAGGCTGAAAACACTTTATATCATAAAGCAAGTTCTATTGATTGAAATTAGCGGCGATATGCAGTAAAGTAGGCAATGCGTAGGCATCTTCTGAAGGGCCTTTTTTGTGTTAAAGCTAGCTTAGGCGTTCTTTGATCCTGTTAAATCAGAACAGGTAATAAAAGTTGACGAAAAATAATAGCAATTAAGGAGATGAATGATTGGGAAAAAGGTAAAGTATCTTACAAGAACCGGCTTCTATTGATGAAGTTGGGGCAGTAAGGGTGTGTCTCAAAATTGGAGGATACAGTTGAAGCTTTCTTAGCTTCCCAAGCGATAGTTGTATTTTTTATACTACTTAGTGAAAAAAATACAAGCTCGTTAAATGATTTTTAATTGATAGAATAAAAAAATAATTTTTATTAAATAGTGAGCAGTCTTATGCTGGACGTTTAATCTAAAGATGGATAAGCGGAGAGATAAAGAATGTTAATATAGAAAGCGAGAGAAAAAAATGAGTAAAGCAAAAGTGGTTATTTTAGGCGCAGGGTATGCAGGACTTAGAGCATTAAAAAGTCTTCAAAATAAACGATTGGATGTAGAAATCACATTAGTTAATAAAAATGATTACCATTATGAATCTACTTACCTACATGAAGTAGCTAGTGGAGCACATGAACCTGAAAGAATCACCTATAAAATTATGGATGTTGTAGATACAAAACAAACAACTTTTATTCAAGATACGGTTGTAGTAGTAAATAAAGACGAAAAAACAGTTCAACTAGAAAAAAACGGTGCTATTCCTTTTGACTATCTGATTTTTGCATTAGGTTTTGAGTCTGAATCATTTGGAATCAAAGGTGTAGACGAATTTGGTCTGCCAATGGTAGATATCCCTACGTCTGTAGCGGTTGACAAACATTTGCGTGAACAATTCGCTAAATATAATGAAACAAAAGATGAAAGTTATTTGAGTGTCGTAGTTTGCGGTGCCGGATTTACAAGTATTGAATATTTAGGAGAATTGACTCTTCAAATGCCAAAACTTGTGAAACAATACAATGTTCCTGCTGATAAGATTCAACTTATCTGTATTGAAGCCATGCCTACATTATTACCAATGTTTGATGCAAAATTATCAGAATATGGAATCAATAAATTAAAAGAACGCGGAGTTAAATTCTTAATAGGTACTCCGATCAAAGAGCTGAAAGCAGATTCTGTTATTTATGAAGAAGCAGGAGAATTGAAGTCCGTTAAAGCAAAAACAATTGTTTGGACAACGGGCGTACGCGGCAGCAGTATCGTTGCAGCTTCAGGTTTTGAACAAAGACGTAACCGTGTAATGGTAGAAAATGATTTAACAGCTCCTGGTTACCCAGATATCTTTATCATTGGAGACTGTTCAGCAGTAATGGATAATGCAACAAATCGTCCATATCCGCCAACAGCTCAAATCGCGTTAAAACAAGGGATTGCCGCTGCTGATAATTTAGAATCAAAATTAAAAGGAACAGCAATCAAACCGTTCACATTCTCTGCTTTAGGTACTGTATGTTCAATCGGAAACACTGAAGCAATCGGAGAAGTAATGGGACATAACTTAAAAGGTTATCCAGCTTCTGTAATGAAAAAAGTAATTGGAGACCGTTCGTTAATGCAAACAGGTGGGATGAAGATAGTCGCTAAAAAAGGACGCTTTGATTTTTACCGTTAAGCCGTTTAGTTACAAATTTTAAAAAGATAAAAGGACTTCCTCAAAGGAGTCGCTTATAATAAAAAAACGTAGAAAGCTACCGAAAAATTATTTTGGTAGCTTTCTACGTTTTTTTTATTGGTCTTGATTATTGGGCCAATTGTCTTGTGCTTCTGGGCGAACCATCATTAAAAAAAGTGAGTTTGTCTATCAGGCGGTATGATTGGCCAAAAAGTGCGTTGAGAATGTGTTTGATCCGATTTACCGAAACAGCTTTTTTCGCTTTCAGAATTAATTGATTTCAATCTCTTTACCGATTAGCCGTTCAAACAAATCATAAATGGTTTTATTGACTTTTTTTAAAGAAACAGGACGATAGTTGCTATTTAAAAAGCAATGATCGCTTTTTCCAACAGCTCGCAACGTTCCTGAAACTTTATCGGTAATCTGGTAAGAAATAGTCATTTTTATGCCGTTAAAAGACTCGATGACAGGAAGAATATAAACAGTTTGATTGTAGCGGACCATTGATTTATATTCACACGCAATGCCCAACACAGGAATGATAATGCCGGCCTCTTCCATTTGATCATAACCAAATCCGATAGAATCCAATAAGTTTGTACGTGATTCTTCAAACCAACGTATGTAATTAGAATGATGGATAATACCCATTTGATCAGTTTCATAATAATGGGCTTTGTGTTCATATTGACTTAAATTAGGGTTCATCGCAATTCCTCACTTTCTATCTATTAAGTTTAAAATAGCGTTGTATTAAAAGCAATACATTTACCCTTCTGATAATGCCAGAAAGTCGGCTTCGGTCTGTTGAGTAGCAGTTAAATACCCGTATAAAGACCCTGTATAAATCGATTCAAAAATAGGAAGAACTTCTAAATCTTGCGGAGTAATAAAATGAAATTCTTTTTGAAACTCATGAATGGTACTTTCAGCCAATAAAGTAGCAACAAATTGGGAACAGAAAAAAGCATCATGGCGTTTAAAATCAATTTTAAGAGCCAAAGTTACTAAACCAATAAGATTGTAACGATACATATTCTTTGTTTGCTCATAATACTGGATCAAGTCAGATAGTAATTTGAATTGTACGGGGGTGACCTCACAAGTAAGAATGTTACATTGTGCCCGCAAAAAATAATCTCGTGTCAAATCTTCTTGAATGAAACCGGCAACAAAGGGGTTTCTAGGCTGCTTGCGGCCAAAACTGTAAATATCTACTAGAGTCGGATCTAAAGCGATTGAAGCATGGTTATATTCAGCTTTAGTGTAGAATTTAATGGTTTTGGAAAACAAGGTATTTGTATCCGATAAAACTAAATAAATTTTCATTAAACTAACCTTCTTTTTATAGTTTCGCGATTTTTTTCAGATGAAATCATCTTCTGAAGTCTTGCTTTAGTATACACTATATCAAAATTTTTACTATAGTTCTTTAGGCTGACAAGTGCAGTTTAAAAAGGTGGGAAGCTTCTGGAAACAAAGGGTTTATAAGAAAACTAACTTTATTTTATGCGAATTTATACATTAAAATGTATAAAAATATAAGTTAAGCAAGGGTTATTATTTGCAATAAATAAAAAAAAGATATAATATTGAATGTAGAACCGAAGTTTTAATTAGATTGCCATCTGATTTTAATCTTTGAAGGAAAGGAAGGTTGGAAATGCAAGCTAAAAAAATAATTCCAATTGTGAGTGCTGCAGATAATAATTATGCACCTTATCTAAGTGTTATGATGATGACATTGCTTGAACACTTAGCCAAAGATGTTGAAATTACTTTCTATATTATTGATGATCAAATTTCAGCAGACAGCAAAGAAAAATTAAACCAAGTTGTTTCCAATCAACCGGCTACTATTAGCTATTTAGAAGTTGATTCGAACTTGTATGCAGATGTGCTAGAGAGTGATCACATTACACAAACTGCTTATTATCGTATCTCATTACCTGATTTACTCGCAGATAAAGACTATGAAAAAGTACTTTATATCGACTGTGATGTATTAGTATTAGATGATGTTTCTAAATTGTATGATACTGATATTGGCGAAAAAGTTATAGGTGCTGTTATTGACCCGGGACAAGCGCTCGTTTTAGGGCGGTTGGGAGTCGAAACAGATGATTACTACTTTAACTCTGGCTTGATGTTGATCAATTTAGCTAATTGGCGAAAAGCCAACATCACAGAAAAAACACTAGCATTTTTAGAAGAGGAAGAAGATAAAATTATTTATCATGATCAAGATGCATTAAATGCTATTGTTTACGAAAAATGGTTTCCGCTTCATCCTAAATGGAACCTGCAAACTTCTTTATTATTTGAAAGACATCAACCGCCAACAGAACACTATAAAAAGTGGTACAAAGAAGCGATACAAAATCCCTCAATCATCCATTTCACTGGTCACGACAAACCCTGGAACTCTGACGAATATCACCCTTATACCGAACTTTATTTAAAAGAATTGGCTAAATCGCCTTTCCAATCAACGAAAAAGAAAATTGAAAAAGAGAAACTAAACAATCTATAAAAAATCGTTTTTTTTAGCTTAAAAAAAGTCTAATTTACAGACTTTTCTTTAAGTTACCCTAAATACCCTAAAACGAAACTGAGAGAATGAAAGTTCTGATTTATTGAAGGAGGAAATAGTTATGTTTGATTCTAAAAATATTACAATTGTATCATCGAGTAACGAAGCTTTTGTTCCCCATTTAGCTACACTGTTTCTTTCGCTACTGGAAACTAAAAGACCAGATACTGTTTTACATTTTTATGTAATTGATGATAAAATTTCATTAAACTCAAAGATGTTATTAAACCGTACCGTAAATAAATACAACGCTCGTATCAGTTACTTAACAATAGACGAATCCGAATTTAAAAATGTGGTTGAAAGTGACCGAATCCCTAGAACAGCTTATTACCGGATTTCGATCCCAAATCTTTTAAAAGACTTGGATCGTGCCATTTATCTGGATTGCGACATGATTTGTATAGAAGACATTCAAACCATCTGGGAAGTAGACTTAGGAGATAATCTATTAGCAGCTGTGGAAGATGCTGGATTTCACGATCGTCTGAATTTAATGGGAATTGATTCTAAATCAGACCGCTATTTCAATTCAGGAATGATGGTCATGGATTTGAAGAAATGGCGTGAAGAGAAAATTACAGAACAAGCCTTTGACTTTATCGATAAAAATCCAGAATTATTGCGTTTCCATGATCAAGATACCTTAAATGCTATTTTGCATGATCGGTGGTTGGAATTGCATCCGCGTTGGAATGCCCAAACGTATATGATGTTAGAAGAAAAAGAACACCCGACAAAATCAGGACAATTGAAATGGGAAGAAGCACAACATGACCCGGCTATTATCCACTTTTGTGGGCATGAAAAACCGTGGCATGAAAATTCCATTCATCCTTACCGCGAAACGTATTTCGAATTGCGGAATAAAACCACTTTTCCAATGGCTTCGCCGACCACAGTCAAGAAAAGCTAGACGAATTGCAACTGCAATAAGTTCATACAAAAAGGTATCTCTTCAAATTTGAGAAGAGATACCTTTTTGGATTTTTCTTTTGTCGATTGGTACGAATTCAACTGCTTTTTTTCAAAAAAGCAGAAGGCGCCTGACCATAGTATTTTTTAAATAATTTACTGAAATAAAGAGCATCTTCATATCCTACTAAATGTGAAATCTCTTTAATCGTAATTTCTTTCTCCGTTTCCATTAACACTTTTGCTTGTTCTAAACGTATTTTGATCAAATGATTGATCGGAGAGTCACCGGTCTCTTCTTTAAAAACGCGAGAGAGATTAGTGGGGCTGATAAAATAGTTTTGTGCCAGACTATTTAAGGTGATATCTTCTGGATAATGAGCTTCTAAATAATGAATAATATCGTTGACCAACTGCTGTTTATCTTGCTCTTCTTTGGAAAGAGCCACTGCAGTATTTTGATGGGTGAGCGCATACTTATCTCGCAGCAGCAAGACAATTAATTCTGTCACTAATGATTTCAGCATCAATTCATGACCAGGTTGATTAGCTGATCGTTCAGTCATGATTTTACGGCAAATGGTAAAAAAATCCTCATTGTGTTCACTTAAATGAATAATAGGGGATTCAATAGGGAAAAAGTTTTTTGGAAAGTAATCCAATGTGACATTTCGAAAGCCGATATGCAATTGAGTGCTTTCCATACCCAAAATGGAATGTTCATGATGGTCCACACCAGGATTAAATAGCAGAATGGTTTTCTCTTCTAAATGATTGAGTTGGTTTTCAATAGTGTAGAAGGCTTCTCCTTCTACGATCACAGACATTTCCAAAAAGTCGTGATGATGTTTGCTGCCGATTGATGACCCAGAAGTGGTCACATCAAACACATATAGAATCTCAGGATTAAACGTTTTAGCATTCACCTTGAACATTTTTTCACCTCCTGCAGTCAGTTTATCTAGTTATCTAAAATTATAAAGTATCTAGCAAAACAGTGCAATTTTTCAGCATTGTAAATGAAAGAAAGAAAAAGATTGGGCATTTTATCCATCTTATTTAATAAAAATGACCATTCTATTTATTACAGGTTTTCATTATCATTGAAAGTAACGATTAATTAAAAGAGGGGGCTAAAAAGTATGGAAAGTATCAAATGGGTAGGAAAATATATGAGACCCTATTGGTGGAGAGTATTTATCGCCACAGTACTAGTTGTAATCGTGGCTATATTAAACGTTGTTTCGCCATTGATTGGAGGAATGATCGTTGATGATGTAATAGTAGATCAAAAAGCTGGTTTACTGGTACCTTTATTAATTGCCATGATTATTGCTTCATTTATTCGAACTATTCTTCGCTATATTTATCAAGTCATGTTTGAACGGGTCGGACAAAATGCATTGTACCGTATCCGTGAAGATATGTACCAAAAGCTGCAAGAGCTCGATTTCAGTTTTTTTAACAACACAAGAGTAGGAGATTTGATGGCGCGGATGACAGGAGATACAGATGCTATCCGGCATGCCATCTCATGGTTGCTATACAATGTTTTAGACAACATATTATTACTAGTTTCAGCTATTGTGGTGATGGGGATCATTCAATGGCAACTGATGCTGTCATTATTGGTCGTCACTCCGTTTATCGGTATTTTAACTGTCATTTTGTCTCGTAAAGCAAATCCTGTTTTTTATGAAATTCGGGAAAGTTTTTCTAGATTAAATTCAATGGTAGAAGAAAATATCAGCGGAAATAAAGTAGTAAAAGCTTTTGCTAGAGAAGATTATGAAATCGAAAAATTTAATAAATTTAATGAAGACTATAAACGCCGAAATATTGAATCGGCTAATGTTACAAAAACGTATATGCCGATTTTGGAAACTTTGGCAGCTTTCTTATCGGTTATTACCATTGGATTCGGCGGTTTCCTAGTCATTAATGGCAAAATGAGTGTCGGTGATTTAGTAGCTTTTAATGGATTTATTTGGATGCTGAATACGCCTATGCGGAACGTTGGCTGGTACGTCAATGATTTACAGCATTTTATTACATCTACCTATAAAATCAGGGAACTATTAGCAGCTCGTCCAATGATCCCGCTAGAAAAAAGACAAACCACACCAACGATCAGAGGAATAGTAGAATTTCAAGATGTCTCTTTTCACTTCGCTGATGATCCTGATACGGAAGTATTGAGCCATATTTCATTAAAAGCTGTACCGGGACAAACCATTGGGATCTTAGGTGAAACAGGTTCAGGAAAATCAACTTTAGTAAATTTAATTTCACGATTTTTTGACCCAACAGAAGGACGCATTTTAATTGATGGTCAAGATGCAAGAAGGATCAACATTCGAGAATTACGAAAACACATTGCTATTGTGATGCAGGATGTCTTTTTATTTTCGGAAACGGTCAAGGGAAACATTGCTTTTGGAACACCAGAAGCAGAACTAGAACGGATCAAGCAAATGGCCCGTATTGCAGATGCCAGTCCATTTATTGAACGTATGCCAGACCAGTACAATACATTTTTAGGCGAGCGAGGCAGTGGTTTATCAGGCGGACAGCGTCATCGGATTTCTTTAGCCCGTGGATTAATGAAAGACCCTGCGATTCTTATTTTAGATGACACAACTTCTGCTGTTGATATGGAAACAGAAGTGAAAATCCAACATGAGTTACAAGATGTGATGCAGCAAAAAACAACCTTTATCATTGCCAACCGTATTTCTTCTGTTAAACGAGCAGATGAAATCATTATTCTCTCACATGGTAAAATAATTGAACGGGGAACACATGCATCGTTATTGGCTGCTAAAGGAGCTTACTATAAGATCTACTTGAAACAACTAGGTGAGTCTGAAGAGGAGGCGGCAAACGATGGCACAGAATAGTATCAGAAAAGATGAAGAATTAAAAGAAGAATTTAATAAAGACCAATTTAGGCGTTTGGGCGGTTATTTAAAACCTTATAAAAAAGCCATTTCTAAAATATTAGTCGTGATTTTGATATCCAACCTTGTATTAGTGTTAGGACCATATTTGACCAGTATCGTGATCGACAATGCTATTCCGAATAAAAATGGCTTTTTAATGACGATCATTATTGTCGCTTTTTCTTTGGCTACGATTGTCGGCGGCTGGTGTACCAGATATCGAATTCAACATATCACTTTGCTAGGCCAAGATGTATTGAAAGATATGCGTTCAGAGATTTTTGAACACATCCAAAAACTATCTTTTTCTTATTTTGATACACGGCCACACGGAAAAATTGTTATACGGGTAGTCAACTACATTAACTCATTAAGCGATTTGCTGTCAAATGGGCTGATCAACGTGATTTCAGATGTCTTGAGTCTAGTGGTTACCTTAGCTTTTATGTTTGCAATCGATGTAAAACTGACTTTGTATAGTTTTATTTTATTGCCTATCTTATTTATAGCGACCATTTTAATCCAAAACGCTCAGCGTAAAGCGTATCAAGAAGTTAGCAATAAGCAAGCCAACCTAAACGCTTATATTCACGAAAGTGTTTCTGGAATCAAGGTTACACAATCTTTTACACGCGAAACGATTAACAATAAAATCTTTGCCGAAGTCAGTGAAGAACAACGAACAACTTGGATAAAGGCTGTTAAAATCCAGTTCTTGCTAGCACCAGCGATCCAAAACGTTGCCACCATTACCATCTCCATTATTTACTTTATTGGCGTACGCGGAATCGGCGTGGATGTCTCTACGGGTGTTTTGATCGCGTTTATTGGATACGTTAATAACTTTTGGAATCCAATGGTCAACATTGGAAACTTCTATAACTCTTTGATCACTGGTACAGCTTATCTGGAACGTATTTTTGAAACGCTAGATGTTAAACCTGAAATCACAGATGCTGAAGATGCTTTTGAAATGCCACCAGTAAAAGGAGACGTGGTCTTTAATAATGTAACTTTTGGCTACCAACCGGGGCAAACCATTTTTGAACACTTATCTTTCCATGCAAAACCAGGAGAAACGATTGCATTGGTAGGACCAACCGGTGCGGGGAAATCGACTATTATCAACCTGATCAGTCGCTTTTATGATGTGGATGATGGGGAAATATTAGTAGACGGTATTGATATCCGAAAAGTAACGTTAAACTCATTAAGAAATCAGATGGGAGTTATGTTACAAGAAACATTTATCTTTTCGGGAACAATTATGGAAAATATTCGTTACGGCAAATTAGATGCTACCGAAGAAGAAGTGATTGAAGCAGCCAAGATTGTACGTGCTCATGATTTTATTATGCAACAAAAAGATGGGTACAATACAATCATTAAAGAACGTGGGAGCACTTTATCAGCTGGACAGCGCCAATTGATCTCATTTGCCAGAACTTTACTGTCAGATCCTAAAGTATTGATCTTAGATGAAGCAACCTCTAGTATTGATACACAAACAGAGATTCTACTGCAAGAGGGGTTAGATCGTTTGCTGGAAGGACGGACTGCATTTATCATTGCTCACCGGCTATCCACAATCAAAAACAGTACGCGGATTTTCTATATTGCGGATAAAAAGATACAAGAAGCAGGAAGCCATGCAGAATTAATGGCGGAAAAAGGACTTTATTACGATTTATATAAGACCCAATTTGATTTATTGCAACAATTGTAAAAAAAGCTGTTCAGAAACTAGACGTTCTTCTGTCTCAGTTTCTGGGCAGTATTTTTTTATACTTTTTTTGATGAAGTTACCGTTGGCGCATAAAATAATGGTATGCTATATTTGATTTAGAATCAGGCAAATGAAAAGAGGAAGTAGAATGACAGACCAAATTTTTGAGAGAAAACACCAAATCAATTATTATGAATGCGATACAAACCAACAATTGACGATTCCGATGTTGATCAATATTATGATTCAAGTTTCTGGCGAACAAAGTCATCAATTAGGTGTAGGTGATGAAGAACTAGCTAAAAAAGGGTTAGCTTGGATCGTGTTGCAGTATGAAATGAAAATAGAACAGATTCCCACAGCTCATCAGACGATTAAAGTAACAACACAGGCTTTATCTTATAATAAATTATTCTGTTATCGCGAATTTAAAGTATATGACGAAGCTGGAAATTTATGTGTAACGGCTCAAAGTACATTTGCTTTGTTAGATATTGAAAAACGCAAAATGGTACGGGTGCAAGAAGAAGTGGTAGCTCCTTTTCAAACACCATTTTTAAAGAAACTGATTCGGACGCCAAAGCCTGAAAAAGTTACAGAAGAAACAGCTGTAACCAATGAGTACCGTGTTCGTTACTTAGATATTGACAGTAATCGCCATGTAAACAACTCAAAGTACATTGACTGGGCTTTGGATACATTGGATTACGATTTCTTGACTAGACAAAAACTGACGTATCTTAATATCAAATTTGAAAAAGAAGTTTATTATGGCAACCGTATACAAAGCCAAATGAGTCTGCACGAAAATGCAGAAGGAAAGACTATCACTGCTCACCGTATAAAGACTGGAGATGTGGTGAACAGCGAAGCCAGTATGGAATGGCAAAAAATCGAAGAAGAAACAAGCAGGTGAAAAGATGGTAACGATCAATGATATTGCCAAACAGGCAGGAGTGGCCAAGAGCACCGTTTCCAGGTATTTAAATGGCGGATCTGTTAGCCGCAAAACAAAAGAAAAATTAGACAAAATTGTTGCAGAAACTGGCTATGTCCCGAATACATTCGCACAAAGCTTGAAAGCAAAGAAAACCAATATGATTGGAACGATCATACCCCGCTTAGATTCTTATTCTGCAAATGAAGCCTTATTTTCTATTGATGAAGGGCTGAGAAAACGAAACTTTCAACTGCTGATTACCAATACGAATCAAACGCCAGAACGGGAAGTGGAGAGTATTTATTCCTTAGCCAGACAAAAAGTTGCTGGAATCTTGTTATTTGCCACAGTTGTTACAGAAGCTCATAAAAAAGCCATTGCTGACGTAGGGGTGCCGGTTATTTTACTGGGTCAGCAAGCTGAAGGGCTCTATTCCATTGTTCATGATGAGTATAAAGCGGGTTTTAAACTAGGAAAATATGCGACAAATTTAGGTCATAAACAGTTCTTTTACTTTAATGTCTTTGAAGCAGATGTGGCTGTAGGTCAATTGCGTAAAAAAGGAGTAGTAGACGCTCTCAAGGAAAGTCCAGACAGCACTATTGAAGTGATGGAAACCAGCTTTTCTTTTGAAGCTGCTTTCCAACAGGCTTTAAAAGTACTGCCTACAATAAAAGCATCTTATATTATTTGTGCAACTGATAATATCGCACTGGCAGTGTTGAAAGCAACACACCAGTTAAAAATAGCCATTCCCGATATATTTTCACTCTCAGGGTTCGGTGGATACCAAATAACTTCAGTCGTTTCTCCAACGATTACTACTGTAAAATATGCTTATCAAGAATTAGGAGAAATGGCTGTTAAAAACATGTTGTTATTACTAGAGGGAACGGATATCCCCGAGAAAACCGTCTTGACCAATGAATTAATTGTAAATGAATCGACTAAAAGATACGTTTAAAAAAATCTGCAACTTTGTTTGCAGATTTTTTTTAATAAAGTAGCTGTTCTATAAAAATGCTCTGCCTTCAATGACTAATGAACCAGTTAAAACAGGATCGCTTTTGCTCTTTCATATACTGCTCCACAAGTAACAGAAAATAGATTAGAAGTGCTAGCTAGAAGCGGGACTAGCAGACAAGAAAAATAGAAAACAGGCTAAAAGTGTTAGGTAGAGGCGGCCTAGCAACCAAAAGAATAGAAAAAACAGGAGAAAGCTTTTATCAAAGAGATAAGAGTTTTTCTTATTTCTAGTCAATTAGTACTGGACAAATAATATAAAAACGGTTACAATAAAAATAGAACCGGTTCCGAATGTTGGCGGACCAGTAAAAGGAGGAAATAAAAATGACAGAAAATCAAAGAATTGCTCAAGAAGTTATTGCTGCAGTGGGCGGAAAAGAAAATATCCATTCCGTGGCTCATTGTGCCACTCGCTTGCGTATTATGGTCAACAAAGAAGAAGAGATAGACAAAGAAGCGGTAGAAAATATTGATAAAGTAAAAGGGGCCTTTTTTAATTCAGGGCAATTCCAAATTATTTTTGGAACCGGTACCGTTAATAAAATTTATGAAGAAGTGGTTGGATTAGGTGCTTCTGGAGGATCAACTACTGAAATGAAACAAGAGACCAAAAAACAAGGAAATGCATTCCAACGGATGATTCGTACTTTTGGAGACGTGTTTGTTCCAATCATTCCAGTATTAGTTGCGACTGGGTTGTTTATGGGATTACGCGGTCTGTTGACACAAGAACAAGTTTTGGCAATTTTTGGAATGGCGCCCACAGACATCAGTGCCAACTTTTTAATGTATACAGAAGTATTGACTGATACTGCTTTTGCTTTCTTACCGGCATTGGTTGCTTGGTCTTCGTTTAAAGTATTTGGCGGATCACCCGTCATTGGAATCGTCTTAGGGTTGATGTTAGTTAATCCGGCTCTTCCAAATGCTTATGAAGTGGCAGCAGGTACCGCAAACCCCATCACAATGTTTGGTTTTATCCCAGTAGTTGGTTACCAAGGAACTGTTTTACCTGCTTTTATCGCTGGTTTTGCAGGAGCTAAATTAGAAAGATGGATTCGGAAATACGTTCCAGAGTATTTAGATTTACTGCTTACGCCTTTCTTAACGCTTTTAATTATGAGTATTTTATCGTTATTTGCAATAGGTCCTATTTTCCATTCATTAGAAGAAGTCGTCTTAAACGCGACTGTTTGGGCGTTAGGATTGCCGTTTGGTTTAGCAGGATTGATCATTGGCGGATTAAATCAAATTATTGTCGTGACAGGTATTCACCATCTGTTTAACTTCCTAGAAATTCAATTATTGGCAAATACTGGAGTGAATCCATATAACGGAATCATCACTGCCAGTGTTGCTGCACAAGGCGGAGCTTCTTTAGCTGTAGCCATGAAAACGAAATCTAAAAAATTAAAAGCATTGGCTTATCCTTCTACATTGTCAGCTTTTCTTGGCATCACAGAGCCAGCTGTTTTCGGAGTGAATTTGCGTTATGTTAAACCGTTTATTTTTGGTTTAGTCGGCGGAGCAGCAGGAGGTTTCTTTGGAAATATTATTGGTTTAGAAGCAACAGGGATGGCTGTAACGGTTATTCCAGGAACTTTGCTTTACTTAAACGGCCAAATTCTGTGGTATTTATTGACGAATGTGATCGCCATTGCAGTAGCTTTTGTCTTAACTTATTTATTCGGTTATAGCGACAAAATGAAAAAAGAAATAGAAGCTTGAAAGGAAGTTTAAGCATGACACGTACTAAAAATATGGGGAAATATGATCTGGGATACCACATTACGCCGCCTAAAGGATTACTAAATGACCCCAATGGACTGATTCAATTTAAAGGAGTTTATCATGTCTTTTATCAATGGAACCAAAATGACACG
>NZ_DAMDAK010000004.1:42102-43385 GCF_032094055.1 Carnobacterium sp. | reverse complement strand
CCATAATACCAAAAGTTGGGGACATGTCACTTCGATGGACTTGGTTCACTGGACTGAACAGCCAGTAGCTTTGGAGCCGGTTGATTGGTTTGATAAAAATGGCTGTTATTCCGGTAGTGCCATAGCATTTGAAAATAAATTATATTTATTTTATACCGGAAATGTTCGAAATGAACTAAATGAACGCGAAAGCTACCAATGTTTAGCTGTTTCAGAAGACGGCATCCATTTTGAAAAGAAAGGTCCCATTTTGAACCAACCAAAGGGGTACACGGCACATATAAGAGATCCAAAAGTGTGGCAGGGAAAGAATAACGACTGGTGGATGGTGTTAGGTGCTCAAAAAGAAGAGTTAACAGGCGATGCTTTGGTTTACCATTCGGATAATTTAATGGATTGGACACTCAAAGGTTCGCTTTTGGATGAGGAATTTGATTTCGGTTTTATGTGGGAATGTCCGGATGTCGTCCAATTCAATCAAAAATCAGCATTTATCTTTTCTCCGCAAGGGTTGTTGGCTAAAGGCGATGAATGTAACAATATTTACCAATCCGGTTATTTAACAGGAGTGTTTACAGAAGCTGGCAAGTTTTTAACCAATCAACAGCCTTTTAAAGAATTGGATAGAGGATTTGAATTTTATGCTCCACAAACATTTCAAGATGATAAAGGCCGCCAAATCTTATTTGGATGGATGGGCGTAATGGAACCGGAAGTTGAAGCGGCTGTGCCGACTATTCAAGATGGCTGGATCCATAATTTGACTATTCCTAGAGAATTAACGTATAGTGATGGACAGCTAAAACAGCAGCCAGTAGCAGAATTGAAGCAACTAAGACAGGGTTCTCCGATGGTCATGGAAGGAAAGGCCGAAGCTTCTCTGCAGCTGCCCACATTTCAAAATGAAATTCTGGTAGAGTGGAGAAAAACAGCCGGTTCATTCAAGCTTCAGATAAGGAATAATAGTAGCGTTGAATATGATGCACGGCTAAATCGAGTGGAGGTTTCACGGTTAAATTGGTTGACTGGTAATAGAGAAACACGAGCAGTTACTTTGAAGAACCCATTAACGCAGCTACATTTGTTTCTTGAAAGTTCCTCATTAGAACTCTTTGTAAATAAAGGGGAAGAGGTCTTCTCGTTACGGTATTTCCCGGAACCAGAAGCAAAGACAATTGATATATGTGCTTGTGAAACAGGTAAAGAACCTCACATCACACTGTATACATTAGAAAATTGATCTAAAAAAAAAGCCCCATGCTCTCTGATACTAGAGAACATGG
>NZ_DAMDAK010000004.1:40882-42092 GCF_032094055.1 Carnobacterium sp. | reverse complement strand
TTTTTCAGTTAAAAATATTGAGCAATTTCTTCAAGGTTTTGTGTTTTATTTAGAGCGACCATTAACTTGATTCGAGCTTTAGGGCCAGTTAGACCATTGGTGAAAATAACGCCTGCTTCACTTAACTGTTTGCCACCGCCTAAGTAATCATAGACATCTTGAGCAATTCCGTTAAACGAGCGTGAAACCAAAACAACAGGAATGTTCCTGTCCAAAATACGCTGCAAGGCCGGCAAAGTCGCCGGTGGTAAATTTCCGGCACCAAGGGCTTCTATGACCAGTCCATCGGTTTGGTCATTGTTTAATGCATCAAATAAAACGCCGTCCATTCCAGAGTAGGCCTTTAAAAGATAAACAGCTTTATCCACAGTTGAAATCTCAAATTTTTCTTCAGCAATCAGTTTTTGGAAAAAAAGAACTTCATTTTTAGAAATAAGGCCGATCGGACCAAAAGTAGGCGTTTGGAAAGTTGCAACATTTGATGTATGTGTTTTTGTCACATAGCGGGCTGTATGGATCTCGTCATTCATAACTACCAAGACACCTTTATTTTGTGCCTCATCTGTTAGAGCAACCCAAACAGCGCTTTGAAAGTTGTAAAGACCATCCGATCCAATTTCATTGCTGGAACGCATTGCGCCAGTGATGACGATGGGCACTTGGTGATCCAGTGTTAAATCTAAAAAGTAAGCTGTTTCTTCAAGTGTATCGGTTCCATGTGTAATAACTACTCCATCAGCTTCTTTTGATAATATGGCTTTTTCGATCCGATTTTTTAGCAATAACATTTCTTTGGGTGTGATATGCGGAGAAGGAAGCTGAAAAAAATC
Organism: Carnobacterium sp.; assembly: GCF_032094055.1. GTDB lineage: Bacteria > Bacillota > Bacilli > Lactobacillales > Carnobacteriaceae > Carnobacterium_A. The sequence goes on along the minus strand of NZ_DAMDAK010000004.1, from coordinate 41,262 downwards.
TTCCACGATCAGATGAGCTTCATGGTCAAACAAATGGCTGTGTTTTTGTAAAGGATTTTCTGCGTTTGGGCGTACTTTACCCGTCGTTTGATCTTCGCTCATCGCAATGGTTCCTCCGGTGTGCAAAACTAGAATGGTTTTCACTTAAAATGCCTCCTTATTCATAATAAAAACACTGCTAAATGAAGATTTTAGCAGTGTACTTGATTCGTTCACGACTGACTCTTTAATTAATTGAAGAAAGGGTTCGTTAATTTTTCGTCTCCGATAGTTGAAGCATCGCCGTGGCCTGGATAAATCTGCATTTCGTTTTCTAAAGTAAAGAGCTGCTCGCGGATTCCTTCCAACAATGCTTCAGGATCGCTTCCAGGTAAATCAGA
>NZ_DAMDAK010000004.1:26361-40872 GCF_032094055.1 Carnobacterium sp. | reverse complement strand
TGCCTTTAAATAAAGCATCGCCTGTGATAACGAAGTCTTCAAAAATAAAACTGACTCCTCCAGGTGAATGTCCCGGTGTCGGAACGACTCTGAAAGACAAGTCACCTATGGTGTAATCTTTCATCATATCAAATTCAAAATCAGCTGGTTGTGCGATAACCGGTTTGCCTCCATGAGCAGAAAGATTTAGCTCTGGATTGCCAAGCCAATCTTTTTCTAAAGAACTAACGTATACAGGAACGTTGTAAGTTGTGCGTGTTTCTTCTAAAGCTCCGATATGGTCATAATGACAATGAGTTAGCAAAATAGCGACAGGAGTGACTTGCAGGTCTTCAATAGTTTGCATGATTTTTGGGAAATCATCGCCTGGATCAACGATCAAAGCAGTGACATCTTCATAAATAAGATAACAATTTTCTTCAATAGCGCCTGTTACGATACGTTTGACTTCAACCATTTTTTCTCCACCTTCTCTTTTCTATTTAAGACTAGTATACTCGAAATCAAGGATAAATCAAAAATTCCTCCATCCATGATGAATGCCAGCTATTTTGCTGAAATCAAAATAAGAATTAGCACTTTTCAAGAGCGGAACAAGCAGATTGAAAAAATTCGTATTCTTTTCTTATGTATTATTTGCGGATTTTTCTAAAACGATTCAGGAAAATAAACGAATCGTTTGAAAAGAGCTTTTAAATTAAAAATTGTGAGAGTCTGCTAAAATAAAGAAGCAAAAAGCTATATTTCAAGTGAAATACTGTTATACTAATAAAAATAAAACGAGTGAGTGAGGCTATTATGAAAAAGAATACATTTGAAGAATTTGGTATTGGAGAAGAACTGATAACAGCATTAGAAAGTTTACGCTATTTTAAGCCGACTAAAGTGCAAGAAGAAGTACTGCCGTTGGCTTTAGCAGAAAAAGATGTGATCGTTGAGTCACAAACAGGCAGCGGGAAAACCGTAAGTTTTGGGATTCCATTATGCGAAAACGTGATATGGGAAGAAAATAGACCCCAAGCTCTTGTTTTAGTACCTACAAGAGAATTAGCGTTGCAAGTAAAAGAAGATATCACGAATATTGGTCGTTTAAAACGCATCAAAGTAACTTCAGTATTTGGCAAAGCTTCTTTTGACAAGCAAAAGTCTGAGTTAAAACAAAAGAGCCATATTGTAGTAGGGACGCCTGGTCGTGTCTTGGACCATTTGCAAAAAGGAACGATGAAAGTGGATAAATTACGTTATTTAGTAATTGATGAAGCGGATGAAATGCTGAATATGGGGTTCATTGACCAAATGGCAGCGATTATCGAATTCTTGCCAAAAGAACGGCAAACACTCTTGTTCTCGGCTACAATGCCGCCAGAGATAGAACGATTGGCTAGTTTCTATATGAAACCCGAAAGAGTAGCTGTTAAAATTGAAATGACTGAACAATCCAGACCTAAAATCGTGCAATCGTATCTTAAAGTCGAACCTGAAAAGAAAGAGCAGCAATTGTTGGATTTATTGATCGTTGAAAATCCAGATAGTTGCATGATCTTCTGTAATACGCAAGAAGCCGTGAATCGGTTGTATACGTTCTTAAATAAAGCGGGTCTGCCAATCGATAAAATTCATGGCGGTATGATCCAAGAAGACCGATTTGAGGTAATGGATGACTTCAGAAAAGGGAAGTTCCGTTATTTAGTCGCAACGGATGTAGCGGCTCGGGGAATCGACATTGATAATGTGACGCATGTCATCAATTATGATGTGCCCGTAGAAAAAGAAAGCTTCGTCCACCGAACAGGACGAACTGGGCGCGCCGGGAAGACAGGTGTAGCATTAACGCTGGTCACTCCAAAAGAAAGACCTTGGTGGCAAGAAGTTAGAGCGTATGTGCAACAAGAAATAAAAGAAATCACTGCTCCAAATGCTCGTGTTGTACAAAGCCATAAATCGGCTTTTGAAAAGAAACTTCAGGAACGGTTAGTTGTGAAAAGAGCACGTAATAAAGAGTTAAATCAAGGCATTACAAAAATTTACTTTAACGGTGGGAAAAAGAAAAAACTTCGCGCAGTAGATTTTGTTGGAACGTTGACGAATATTCCAGGAATCAACGCAGATGATATCGGTATCATTACCATTCAAGAAAATGTCACCTATGTAGAAGTATTGAATGGAAAAGGCCCGAGAGTCATTGAAGAAATGAAAGATCGAACTGTTAAAGGGAAAAAACTGAAAGTTCATAAAGCAAATAAATAAAAAACGTTTAAAAGCAATAGGTGAAGAAAAATTAGCTGAAGCAGGTTGTTTCAAAGAATACTTTTATGAGGAAACTGGAAGGAATTGCCAAAAATGATTATCTATAATATTCATACAGAAGAAGATTTAAGCGGTGTTGGTTTTCAATATTCTGAAGATGTAGAAGTGATTGAATCAGATTACTTTCAACAAATAGAAGCGGCCAGACCAGTTATTCTAGAAGCAGATGTTCTTTTTCTTAAAGGTATAGCCGATGCTAGAGGGTATATGGAAATAGGCATAGGGATGGCTTTGAATAAAAAAATCATTATATTAGATGATCCTTTTATCCAGCATGATCCTATTGACCCACAACTTATGATAGAAGGTACGACTATTCACAAAATGACGATCCAAGAATTTTCAGATTGGGATTGGTCAAATGAGCAGATGTAAAATGTTCTAAATATAAAACAAAACTAGCTGAACTCTTCATATATTCATGAAGTAGTTCAGCTAGTTTCTTGTCTTAATTAAGTTTGTTATTCTGCGTATAGTTTTTTGATTTGTGCTTGGACATCTTTATTTTCTAAAAACTCTTCATAAGTGGTATCTGCACGGTCAACGATACCATTTGGAGTAATTTCAATAATACGGTTTGCAACAGTTTGAATAATTTGGTGGTCGTGAGATGAGAATAAAATAGCACCTTTAAATGCAATTAAACCATCATTTAAAGCAGTAATGGATTCCAAATCCAAGTGATTCGTCGGATCATCTAGAACCAAGACATTGGCTTTACTCAACATCATTTTAGATAACATGCAACGAACTTTTTCTCCTCCCGAAAGAACGCCTACTTCTTTTAAGACATCTTCTCCAGAGAATAGCATACGGCCTAAGAAACTGCGCAAGAAAGTATTATCGCTTTCTTCTTTTGAAGCAAATTGACGCAACCAATCCACGATAGTAAGGTGGTTTTCTTCAAATTCTGAACTTGTATCTTTTGGCAGATATGTTTGAGAAGTGGTGACGCCCCATTTATAAGTTCCTGAATCAGGTTCCATTTCGCCCATTAAAATTTTGAAAAGCGTGGTGATAGCTAATTCGCTATGACTGCTGAATCCCACTTTGTCTTCTTTATTTAATGCAAAGCTGATGTTGTTCAATACTTTTTTACCATCAATGGTTTTTGTCAAGTTTTCTACGCGCAGCAAATCATTACCGATTTCACGTTCTGGAGTAAAACCAACAAAAGGATAACGGCGCGAAGATGGTTGGATGTCGTCCAAAGTGATTTTTTCCAACGTCTTTTTCCGAGAAGTGGCTTGTTTCGATTTAGAAGCATTTGCGCTAAACCGGGCAATAAAGTCTTGTAACTCTTTGATTTGATCTTCTTTTTTTGCATTTGCATCAGCGGCCAATTTGCTGGCTAATTGACTAGATTCTAACCAGAAATCGTAGTTGCCAAGGTAAAGTTTGATTTTGCCAAAGTCAACATCGGCCATATGTGTACAAACTTTATTTAAAAAGTGACGGTCATGGGATACGACAATAACGGTATTAGGGAAGTTGATCAAAAATTCTTCTAACCATTCAATCGATGCCTTATCTAAACCATTCGTCGGCTCATCTAATAGCAAGACATCCGGTTTTCCAAATAAAGCTTGTGCAAGTAAAACTTTTACTTTTTGTCCGCCGGCTAATTCGCTCATTTTAGCATAATGCAGATCTTCCGGAATTCCTAAGCCCTGTAGTAAAACAGCAGCTTGAGGTTCAGCTTCCCAGCCGTCAAGTTCAGCGAATTCGCCTTCTAACTCGGCAGCACGAATGCCGTCTTCATCAGTGAAATCTTCTTTCATATAGATTTCATTTTTTTCTTGCATAATTTGGTATAACCGCTCATGTCCCATGATAACGGTGTCCAAAACGGTGTGTTCTTCATAGCCGTAGTGGTTTTGGCTTAAAGTAGCCCGTTGAAGGAGCAATTTCACCGGATAAAATTTTTAAAAATGTGGATTTACCGGCACCATTTGCACCGATCAGGCCATAACAATTGCCGGGGGTAAATTTAAGATTGACTTCATCAAATAATTTGCGGTCAGAAAATTCTAAACTAACATTAGATACTGTAATCATTTAAGTTGCTTACCTCTATTCTATAGTATATCTAAACTATTTTAACATGAAGAGAGTGAAATTGCGATGCCAAATAGTCTATTCTCATGATTCTACCAGCATTATAGCGGTTATAGAGCTAGCTTTCAATGGCTAACCCTCTTTTGAAAAGGATTTTAAAAGAGATTGCAGAGAAAAAGCCGATAAAAAACGTTTTTCCGTTTTTTGCCGGCTGTTGTTTACCGTGTGACTTCTGTAAATAGATACAAAACTAACTGATTGGAAAATAAAAGATGCAATTGGTTACGATAATTATGAGTACGGGTATAGATCCGTCTTTTTTTTATATCTGATAAAGAATACGTTAGTAAAGTTTGATTTTGAAAAGAAACGAATAAATCGTGTTCTGCTTCTTGAACGAGCAGGCGATCTAAATCAGTGACTTGATTTTTCGCAGCAGAATGAGCTGCATGTGCTAATTGGATAGATGGAGAGCGGTAAAGCGGGTCTTTTTTTAAAGTACGTTTGTCTGTTTCGTAAGCAAATAAGTAGCCATCGTCCATAGACGGTTCGCTGAGAGACAAAGCTAATGGCAATTCTTGAATACGTACAGGGAGAGTTGTTTTATCCAGCAATGGTTTTTCTTCAACGAATGTTATGATTCCTTTTTGTACTTTAAAGTGTAGAAGAGCCGCATTTTGCGGATTGTTTTTCTCGTATCGGATCAAGTCATGTTGATTCCATTCCGTTTTTATGGTTTCATTTGTCGATAATTGTATTAAGCGGGGTGTTAAATGTGTAATGGTTGATCGGAACAAATAGTGAGTTGAAGCTAAGTATTCAAATAACCCTTTTTCTCCTGCAGCTAAGGCCATCCGCCCAGTTGCAGAAAGGTTGATCTGAAAAACAACAAGCGGAGAAATTTGTTCTTTTTCAGCATTTTTTTGAGTTAAAGAAAAACGATAAAACCCGCTTGGATCAGAAAAGTATAAAATATGGTCAAAAATCGCACTGTCGTAAATGGGTTCTGTAAAGGAAATGACCCGTTCTTTAAAAGGTTCTAGTTCATCCAAATGAACCGTTAGTTGTTCTGCAGGCTGAGGTTCAAAATAAATCGGCCGTTCTACAAAAGCCAATTGCTTCATCCATTTATTCCAGTCGTAAACCAGTAAATCATTTTGTTTAGTCCATAAATAAAACTTTCCACTATAAAGCTGAAAATCTTGAAAAGTACCTTTAATGGTGATTTTTGTTGTTAATAGATGTTCATTGTCCATTTTCACACCCCTTTTGTGACCGTTCTCTTTACTTTCTATTGTAACATGTTCATAGAAGGGATGGGAAAAAATGCTCATAAGGAATTTAGTTTGCTTGGTTATTCACCTACAAAATGAGATAATGAAAAAAATGCAAATTGAGGAGGCAATACAATGACAAAAAAAGGTATTTGGTTAGCATGTGAAACAACTAAAGATCAAATCGAAACGATAAAGAAAATAGCGCCTGACTACGAAGTGATTGAAGGATGGAAAGATACTGCTTTTGATTTTCCATTAGAAGACATTGAAATTATCTATGGATGGAAAGGCCAAAAAAGTGATGAATTATTAAAAAAAGAAAATAGCCGAATAAAGTGGATTCAAGGCAAAGCAGCCGGTGTGGACTTTTTAGATTTAGCTAGTCTCAAGGAAAAAGGAGTGTGGCTAACGAATGGCAGCGGCATTCACAGTATCCCGATTGCTGAATCGGTTTTTGGCATGTTACTGGCTTATACAAGAGGCATTCAAGCCTCAATCAAAAACCAGCTGGTTAAAAATTGGGAAGAAGCTGAACGTTTAATCGAATTGCATGAAAAGACGATAATGATTGTCGGTACAGGAAAAATCGGTAAAGAAGTCGGGCGGTTGGCACAAGCTTTTAACATGAAAACAATTGGTGTAAACAGCAGCGGACATGAAGCGGATTATATGGACCAAGTTATTTCACAAGAAGACTTAATTCAACATATCAATGAGGCAGATATTGTCGTTAATATTTTACCTTTAACGGATAAAACGACTGCTTTTTTCAATGAATCAGTCTTTAATACCATGAAAAAAAACACTTTGTTCTTAAATGTTGGACGCGGGCCAACAGTAGAAACGGACAGTTTACTACATGCCTTAGATGCAGGACAAGTGGCTTTTGCTGGATTAGATGTTTTTGAAACTGAACCGCTGGAAGCAAAAAGTCCTTTATGGGAGCATGAAAATGTTTTGGTTACGCCGCATATTTCTGGAATAGCCGAACATTTTAAAAAGCGTTTATTTGCTATCTTTGAAAAGAATCTGAAAGCTTATGTAGCTGGAGAAGAGTTGCCTGAAAATTTGATCGATTATAAAAAAAGCTACTGATTTTGTAAAAAAGTAAATATTTTATACCGTATCCAACCTTCTGCAGAGTGGATACGGTATTTTTTTATACTATAACAAAGTATTTATAACAGATAAGCGAACTGTTTCTTTTTTTATAAAAACAATAATGTTCTTAATCAGAGACGGAAAAATTCCTTGTTTGCAGCGTTTTTGTCCTGTTATGTAATTAGAAAGAATGAATTTCAAGCTAATTTATAAGTTTTTTTGACTACAGAAGTAGCAGTTGTTACTATGTCTGAGAAGATAAAAGAACAAAAAAGGAGTTTTAGTTGTGTTGAACTATAAAAAAATAGCGGGTGTAGGTTTTGCTTTATTGTGTCTTTTGGTAGTATTGACAGCTTGTGGAAGCAGCCAGAAGTCACAAGTAAAAGAAAAGCAAGGAGAAACAACAACTTGGGATAAAGTGAAAGAAAAAGGTAAATTAACGGTCGCAACGTCAGGGACACTTTTCCCCAGTTCTTTTCATGAGGGAGAAGATAATGAATTGACCGGGTATGAAGTTGAAGCAGTGAATGAAATTGGCCGACGCTTAGGGATTAAGGTTGAATTTGTTGAAATGGGCGTTGACGGTATGCTGACGGCTATCAATAGTGGACAAGTGGATGCAGCTGCAAATGGATTTGATATTACAGAAAAACGGTTAGAAGATTATACTTTTTCTGAACCTTACAAATATTCATTTGGTGGAATCGTTGTGCGAGCTTCAGATCATTCTGGCGTTGAATCATTAGAAGATTTAAAAGGTAAAAAATCAGCAGGCGGAGCAACGACGATTTACATGCAGATTTCTGAGAAATTTGGTGCAGAACCTGTTGTTTACGACAATGCGACAAATGATGTATTTTTCCGAGACGTAGCTAGCGGCCGGACTGATGTGATCTTAAATGATTTTTATGTTTCTAATACAGCGGTTAACAAATTCAAAGATTTGGGAGTAGAAATGTCAGACATTTATTACAATCCGACATCGGCTGGAATAGTGATGAAAAAAGATGATGGATCGATTAAAAAAGCGGTTGATACAGCTCTTAAAGAAATGCAAGCAGACGGTACATTGACTAAACTGTCCAAAGAATTCTTTGCAGGAGAAGATGTCTCGACAGCAATTGAAAATGCCGATGAACTGCCAGTGATAGAGTTAGGTAAGTAAAAAAAACAACATTAGATAAGGAGTTTTGCTTTGTGTTGAAAAAGAAATTAGGATTAGGATTGGTAGCCCTTATTAGTTTATCTTTAGCAGCATGTAGTTCTGGAAACACTACATCAGATAAATCCCCTTCAAGTGAAACAGCTTGGGAAAAAATTGAAGATCGAGGAACGTTGAAAGTAGCAACTTCTGGCACTCTTTATCCAAGTTCTTTTCATGAATCTGAAACAGATAATTTAACTGGTTATGAAGTTGAAGTGATTCGCGAAGCTGCAAAAAGATTGAATTTGGAAGTAGAATTCACTGAAATGGGCGTTGATGGCATGTTAACATCTGTCAACAGCGGGGCAATTGATGTAGCGGCCATGGGAATTGATCGTGATGGAGAAAACGCGGATAAATACAATTATACGATCCCTTATAAATATTCTTTCGGTTCAATGGTAGTAAGAAAATCTGATGACTCTGGCATTGAAAAATTAGAAGACTTAAAGGGTAAAAAAGCAGCAGGTGCTGCCACAACTTCTTATATGAAAGTAGCACGACACTATGGAGCAGAAGAAGTCATTTACGACAATGCGACAAATGATCAGTACCTAAGTGACGTGGCGAACGGACGGACGGATGTGATTTTGAATGATTATTATTCACAAAAATTGGCCGTAGCTGCTTTGCCGGAAATTCCCGTAAAAGTTCACGATATTTTTTATAATCCATCTGAAACCAATTATGCCATTAAAAAAGGCAATGATGTATTAACTAAAAAATTAAATGCTGTTTTAGAAGATATGAAAACAGATGGTACTATGCCGAAACTGTCAGAACAATTTTATGATGGGGCTGATGTCACTGAACAAATTGATTATGATTTTCCAAAAATTGATTTATCGGAATAGAAGGCAGGTGTGGATAAATGTTTGGAGTTCAATGGCAATATGTTTTTGATCCCGCTTTAGCTGTGGATAGTTTGCCGTACGTTTTAAGAGGTTTAGGCTATACCATAGGAATTTCGGTGACCAGTATGATAATTGGAACCTTATTAGGCTTCATTTTAGCTATTATGCGGATGTCTTCTTTTAAACTGTTTTCAGTTCTTGCAAGAATTTATATTTCTTTTATGCGGGGAACTCCAACATTGGTTCTTTTGTTTATTCTTTATTTTGGTTTTCCATTTATCGGAATTCAATTTGAAGCGGTCAATGCAGCGATTATTGGATTTAGCGTGAGTTCTAGTGCGTATATTGCTGAAATCCTGCGTTCAACATTGGCTTCAATCGATAAAGGCCAATGGGAAGCAGCTTATGCGTTGGGCTTAAAATGGTCTTTTATTATGCGGAAAGTAATTGTTCCGCAAGCCATGCGTGTAGCCGTTCCGCCACTCAGCAATGTTTTATTAGATTTAATCAAAGGAACAGCTTTAGCAGCTATGATCACTGTACCGGAAATCTTTCAACAAGCTAAAATTGTGGGTGGCCGTGAATTTGATTATATGACGATGTATATTTTAGTTGCTTTAGTGTATTGGGCAGTCTGCAGTGCCTTTACGGTATTCCAAAATTATCTTGAAAAAAAGATGGCCATTTATACAAATTAATGCAACAAAAGAAACTCGTATGTAATTAACCTGACTGCTCACTTTACAATTAATGATTACCTACTTAGACAAGTCTCTCCTATGAATTGGAGGACTTGTTTATTTTTATTCGTTGATAGAATAACTAGTCGTACTGTCATTAAAAAGGGAAGTGATAGCCCATTCATCCTATCTTTTTAATTTTTAGTTGTTTTACGCGGAATCAATTGAAAAGCTAAAGGTTCTACCTGCACTTCTCGTTGAGTCAGCTGATGGTAAATCAAAGCAAAAGCATTTTTAGCCTGTTTGGCGACGGGATAATCGATCGTTGAGATATCAAGTAAGCGAGCGACCTCAATATTGTCAAAACCAATCACTGAAAAATCCTCAGGCAAATGACACCCTAAACGCTGTGCTTGAGTTACGAGCCCCGCAGCAACAGAATCTGAACTGGTCATAAAAGCATCCGGTTTAATCGATTGCTCTAGCCACCACTGCGCGACTCGTTCGCCATCCCTACTTGTATTTAACCCCATAAATAAATCAGCCGGGTGGGCAGGTAAGTTATAACGTTTACAAAAGTCCTCATAAGCCTTAATCCGACTTTTTGTGTTTAAGCCCCGAATGTTGCTATATAAATTCACAATCGATCGGCATCCGTTAGCATACAAATGTTCTAAGCCTAAAGTATATGCGTGGTATTGATCCATATAAACAGAAGCAATATGGTCTGAATCGACTCGTTGCCATGTAACAATTGGACCATACTTAGTATACGGTTCAATCATTGACCAATCATTGAGACGAATCAATAGAAAAATACCGTCTAAACGTTTTCCGCGCAGCATTTCTAAAACGTCCAGTTCTTTTTGTTTGTCTTGATCTGTAATATAAAAAGTTACTGTGTATCCTTCTTGTTGAGCAGCCAATGTAAAACTGCGTACAAGGATCATCATAGTGTCTGAGAAATTGGGAGCAACAATACCTAATGTTTTACTTGAACCGGTCTTTAAAGAAACGGCTTGGCTATTCGGAACATAATCCATTTGTTGAATAGCTAATTCTACTTTTTTCCGTGTCGCACTGCTGACATACCCGCTTTGATTGATAACACGCGAAACAGTAGCAGAAGAGACACCAGCTTTTTTTGCAATATCTTGCATGTTAGACAACTTGTATTCACCTCCTAATTGGTTACTCACTCGTTTTAGTATACCAAATTCCTATTTTTAAAGGTAGTGTGCTTCAAAAAGCAATTTGGTTCTTGAAGTGATACTTAAAAAACGTTATAGTCAAAACTAAGTAAAATGCATTTAGAAAGGAATCCCTTATGGAAAAAAAATTATCGCTATCATCTTATCTTTATATCGGTTCAATGCTCTTTGGCTTATTCTTTGGAGCTGGAAACTTGATTTTCCCAGTTCATATGGGACAGCTGGCAGGAGCTAATGTCAGCTGGGCTACATGGGGATTCTTATTGACAGGTATTGGTCTCCCGTTTTTAGGAGTTGTGGCAATTGGCGCCTCCAACAGCAATGGATTATTTGAATTATCCAGTCGCGTACATCCTTACTATGGATACTTTATGACGATTGCTCTTTATCTGACGATCGGGCCGTTTTTCGCATTGCCGAGAACTGGAACAGTATCTTATGAAATCGGCTTGTCGCCTTACATCAGCAGTCAATATCAAACGTTGGGACTGGCTGTTTTCACCGTGCTATTTTTTGGAGCAGCCTTGCTGTTTTCGTTGAAACCAACAAAAATTTTAGTTTATGTAGGAAAAGTATTAAATCCACTGTTCCTAGTCTTTTTAGGTGTTTTAGTAGTGACTGCTTTTATGAAACCTTTAGGCGGAATTGCAGCTGCTCCTGTTACAAGCGGATATGCAGCGACACCATTTGCTAGTGGTTTTAAAGAAGGCTACAACACCATGGATGCTTTAGCATCTTTGGCTTTTGGCATTATTGTTGTTCAAACAATCAAAGGAATGGGCGTTACTAAACCGGCTTCGATTGCAAAAGATACAATCAAGTCCGGCTTGGTCAGTCTTATTTTAATGGGCGTAATCTATGGCAGTTTATCTTATCTTGGTACAATGAGCATCGGCCAGTTTCCGATTTCTGAAAACGGCGGCATAGCCTTAACGCAGATTGCGCGTTATTACTTTGGCTCTTTTGGCAGTGTCTTATTAGCCATTATTGTTACGGTCGCTTGTCTTAAAACGGCGATTGGTTTGATTACGGCTTGTGCAGAAACTTTCCGTGAGATGTTTCCGAATTCAATCAGTTATAAAGCTTATGTCATTCTTTTTAGCTCCGTTGCTTGTTTGGTGGGGAACGTCGGATTGACTAAAATCATTGCTTATTCTATACCGGTACTGATGTTCTTATATCCATTGGCAATCACATTGATTCTGTTAGCCTTGCTTTCACCTTTGTTTAAAAATCGACAAATCGTTTACGGGATGACTACTCTTTTGACTGTTTTTGTCAGCGTGGCTGATATGCTAAATGCCTTGCCAAATTCTATTCGTAACTTTGATGCAGTTCAAACTATTTTGAAATTTTACAGTCATTACTTGCCGTTTTTCGATAGTGGAATGGGCTGGATATTGCCTGCAACAATTGGTTTAATGTTTGGCTGGCTGATTAGTTTAGTAACGAGACCTAAACCAAAAATGATTCACTGATTTTGTAAAACCGGCTTTTTGAGTCGGTTTTTTATTTTGAACTTGACCTTAACGTTGCGTTAAGGTTTAAACTAAGATTAGTCAAAGGAAAGGGGAAGACGATTGGAGTATACAGTCAATCAATTGAGCAAACTTGCTGGAATCAGTGGACGTACATTGCGTTATTATGATCAAATCGGTTTGTTAAAACCGAAACGAGTGAGCTCATCCAGCTATCGCATCTATGGAACGGAAGAAGTAGGGTTACTGCAGCAAATACTATTTTATCGCAAATTGGAAATGCCGCTAGAAGAAATCAAAAAAATTATTTTAGCTGCTGATTTTGATCAAGAAAAAGCTTTATTACTGCATCAACAACGACTGGAAATGAAAAAAGCACAATTAGATACATTGCTGGTAACGATTGAAAAAACCTTAGCAGATAAGAGAGGAGAAAGACAAATGACTGATAATGAAAAATTCGAAGGATTTAAACAACGACTGATCGATGAAAATGAAACAACGTACGGCCAAGAAATTAGGGAAAGTTATGGGAAAAAAGTTGTAGACCACTCCAATCAAAAAGTTGCCGGAATGAGTGAAGCACAATTTGCTGAATGGCAAGAATTGGATAAAGAGCTACAGCAAGAATTGACAGCAGCTATGGTGAAAGGTGATGCTTCAAGTGATGCAACAAGACATGTTGCAGAATTGCACAAAAAATGGTTGAGTTTCACTTGGCCGGACTATTCTCCAGAAGCTCATCGCAATCTAGTTGATATGTATGTGAGTGATGAACGTTTTACAGCTTATTATGATGAACGAGCTGGTAAAGGAGCTGCTGCTTTTTTAAGAGAGGCAATTTATCAATTCACTAAAAACTAGATTCTTCATAAAGAAAAACTGAAATAAGGCAGAACAAAGACTTTCATTTGCTCTGTCTTATTTTTTTATTTGTTTTTCAAAGAGTGATTGATGCGTTCTGTACTGATTATCATAACCAAAGCACTGATTAAGAGGAAATAAGGGTAAATAGACATACTGAATGTTGTTGTCAAAAAACCGAAAAATAAGGGCATGGTCATACTGCCAATGGCTGCGAAAGCCATTTGAAACCCAATAATGGATTGAGAAAGAGTTTTGCCGAAACGTTGAGGGGTCTCGTGTACCATGGCAGGGTAAATAGGGGCACAACCTAATCCAATCAATATTAAACCAATCAACAAAAAGACCTTTGGCAATGGAAGGATCATTAAAAAACTGCCAGTTAAGATAGCCAGTGATCCAGCTCTCATTAACTGCTTGCTTGTTATTTTTATTGTAAGAAATCCGGCAATGAAACGACCTAAAGTAATGCCGACAAAAAACAAAGAAAGCCAGTTTGCAGCAGTTTTTGCGGGGATAGCTTGATCATTCACCAAGTAGCTGCTTCCCCAGATATGAGCAGTTGTTTCCACAGCACTATAAGAAAAAAAAGAAACTAAGGCAGGAAAAATCCCTTTGACTTTAAACAAGTTGTTAGATTCATTCTTTTTGCTTTCCGGGTGAGTTTTTAATAAATCTGTTTCAAATTTTTTCCATAAAGGGAGTGAGAGAAACAGGATGGCAACTAAAATAAATTGAATAATTGAAATGGTAAGATAGCCTTTTCGCCATTGGTTATTCTGCCCTATGAAATAAGCAAGAATAAGTGGACCTATTGTTGCACCCACACCCCAAAAACAATGGAGCCAATTCATATATTGTGCTCGATAATGCAGAGCAACAAAATTATTTAAGCCGGCATCAACGGCTCCGCCGCCTAAACCGAGTGGGATAGCAGCGATAACCAGCCAGTAAAAAGAAGGCAATGCATAAAAGCCGAAGAGTGCCGCTGCTGTCATAAAGACACTGATCAAGGTCAACTTTCCAGTACCGAAACGTGCAATCAGCTTTCCGCTGAATAGACTGGATAGAATCGTTCCTCCGCTAATGATCATGGAAAGACTGCCGGCATTTGCCAAAGGAACACCTAAATCGAGATGCATTATAGGCCATGCAGCACCTAATAAAGAATCGGGTAGGCCTAAACTAATAAAAGAAATAAAGACAATCATTAAAAGTAGCGTCATCATAAGTATGTAAACCTTTCTTTAGCCAAATCGAAATTAAAAAATAAGTAAATTTTTGATAGCCTATATTTTAATGTGTTATTAAAAATAGTGTACTTTAGATGGAAAATTTTTTTATTATAGTTATTTTAATTTAAAAAAGACTCCATATTTCAAGTTGCGTTAACTTAAAATATGGAGTTTATGAATCTAATAAAGTCTTTTGGGTTTTTTTGTAATAACTATGTTACAAAAAGAGTTCTTTTTTAACA
>NZ_DAMDAK010000004.1:12572-26351 GCF_032094055.1 Carnobacterium sp. | reverse complement strand
CTGTATATAAGTTGATATAAGAGAATTGAGATTCAGCAATTTCTTGAAGAGCCTCTAATTTTTTCTGATTGGTTGCACCTTGTTGTCTTGAATCGGTATATAGCCCGACAATCGGAATGCCGGCTTGATAAGCAACACCAATTTCAGTAGCCACGCCTACATCAATAGCAGCTCCATCTAATACAGCAATCATAAAATCACAACTTAATAATTGGTCTGTATCCATTTTAGCAATCATGATAGAATCCGCATAGGCATTTTTATCATTGATTTCGGTTTGTTCTTGAGGTACATAAAGATCGAGTGCTGGAAACTTTTGCTTGATTTCCTTTACAAGGTAATCGTTGTACATAAGTTCCATTTCTGAAAATAATGGGCTTGCAAAATAAGCTTTTTTTGTCATTTTCTTTCCTCCTAATACGATTGTTACAAAAACAGTATACCTTAAATTGCATTTGTAACAAAAAGTAATTGATCCGAAATATAATATAGGATTTTATCCGTTATACTATGGAAGTGATAAATACAAAGGAATTTAAATAAAAAACGAAAAAAGAAAGGTGTTGTCAATTTTTGAAAATTGGTAAATTAGTCATAAGTTCAATGATGGCATTTTTATTGGTCAGTGTTATTCCGACTACTGCATTTGCATCGACGTTAGATGAGATTCAATCTCAGCAACAGGCAAAACAAGAAGAAATGGCAAAATTAGATGGCGAAGTTAATCAGACACTAGTTAAAGTAAATGAAAAAAATTCAGAACTTGAAAAACTAAAAGAAAAGATTGAAGAAAAAAAAGGAACGATCGAAAAAACAACAACCGAAATAAAAGAACAAGAAGAAGTTGTTGCTGCTCGCGTCGAACAAGCGAAAGAACGACTACAGACGATTCAAACTTCTGAAGTGAATCAAAACGTAATTGTTTCATTATTTGAATCAGAAAGTGTATCAGATTTATTTAATCGGGCTTATGTCTTAGCTACATTGCAATCAGCCGGAAATGACCAAGTTAATCTGGCAGAAAAAGAACAAATGAAATTAGCTGACTTAAAAGAAAAATTGAATGATGAGGCTGTGGCATTAGAAAGCCAAACAGAAACAGCAGAAAAGCAAAAAGCTGATCTAGATAAGCAAGTGGCAACTTTGCAAAAAACGATGGATGAGAACCAAGATATTCTAAATCAATTAGATAAAGAAAAAAGAGCAGAAGAAACAAGACTAGCAGAAGCAAAGAAAGCAGAAGAAGCAGCAGCTGCTGAAAAAGTAAAAGCAGCTCAAACTTCAGCTAAAGCAGAAAAAGAAAAAGCGGTTCAAATTGCAGCTGCTCAAGAAAATGAAACAGTAGAAGCTGCAGAAAAAACCAAACCAGCTGCATCAACGAATTCAGCGAAATCAGAGACTGCAACTCAAACAGAACAACAACCTGCTCCTGCGACCGGAAAAACACTTGTCGTTTCCGCAACTGGTTATTCAACAGCTGAAGCAGGACTAAGCACGCATACAGCAACTGGAATTGATTTAACAAAAAATCCAAGAGTTATTGCTGTTGACCCACGTGTTATTCCTTTAGGCACTATGATTGAAGTACCAGGTTATGGCGTAGCAATTGCCGGAGATACTGGCGGAGCCATCAAAGGCAATAAAATTGATGTTCACTTTTCATCTGTTGCTGAAGCCAATGCTTGGGGCAGAAAAACGATTACGATTAAATTATTGAATTAATCACAACATGAAGGAATGGTGAATGAATTGGCTGAACAAGTTAATATAGACTTTTATCAAGACAAAGATGAAGCAGCTTTTTTAGAAGCTTGGGAAGTTAAGTATGGACCAATCGACGATGAAGATATTGACGATTTATACCAAAAGATCGCTTTAGATATCCAAGAAAAAATACAAAATAAAGAAGTGAAACTAGGCGAAAGCTACCGTTATCAGGATGTTTTGGTAGGTTATTGCGATTACAGTTCATTCAACAATTTATTTTTATTTAGCCAAACAAAAAAATAAAGAGGCTATTAAAAAAATGACGATAATGCATTGCACCCTGAAAGTTAGAAATAATCTAACTTTCAGGGTGTGTTTTTAGCATTTACACGGAAAAAATAAGCAGAAAACTTTACAATAGCAGCAGGGGGTTGTAAAATAAGTACGTTTGAATTATGCATAAGGAATGGGAGTAAAAAATGACTAGTGAACACATTAATAATAAATTACTGTTGCTTCCTGATTTGCCTGGATGCTACTTAATGAAAAATAGTGAAAATGAAATTATTTATATTGGAAAAGCTAAAAATTTAAAAAACCGAGTTCGCTCTTATTTTAGAGGAACCCATGAAGGCAAAACCGAATTGCTAGTGAAAGAAATCGTGGACTTCGAAACGATTATTACAGCAACCGATAAAGAATCTCTATTGTTGGAGATTACATTGATCAAGAAGCACCAACCTAAATACAATATCAAATTAAAACAAGGCACAAGTTATCCTTATTTAAAGATCACTAATGAACGAGATCCGCAATTGATTATCACCTCAGAAGTAAAAAAAGATGGCGGTATTTATTTTGGGCCTTATCCGAATGTTTATGCAGCGAGTGAGACACAACACTTTATTCAAAAAATTTATCCACTCAGAAGATGCAATGGAAGTCAGAAGAGAGCTTGTTTATATTATCATATGGGCCAATGTTTGGGCCCTTGTGATCACGAGGTTCCTGTGGAAGAGTATAAAGCACAAATTGAAAACATCAAACGTTTTTTAAATGGAGACGTTAAAGAAGTAAAAAAAGAGCTACGTGCTAAGATGATGCAAGCTGCTGCTGAGCAAGTCTATGAACGAGCAGCTGAATACCGCGACCAAATCCATTATATTGAAACAACAGTTGAGAGACAAAATATTATTACAAATGACTACACAACACGCGATGTATTCAGCTTTTATATGAATAAAGGCTGGATTTCGATTCAAGTCTTTTTCATTCGCCAAGCTACGCTGATTAAACGAGAAGCTACGATCTTTCCTTGTTACGATTCTCCAGAAGAAGAATTAGCTTCTTATATCGTTCAATTTTATCAAGAGGAAAACCATCTTTTGCCTAAAGAAATCCTTGTTCCACAAGAAGTAGAAACAACTGTCTTAGCAGAAGTTTTAGGCATTGCTGTAAAAATCCCTGTTAGAGGGCGTAAAAAAGATATGCTGGATCTAGCTACTAAAAACAGCGAGATTGCTTTAAATGAGAAGTTTAAACTAATTGAGATGGATGACCGTAAAACAGTAGGGGCTGTAAAAGAACTATCAGAAGCAATGGGATTGCCGTATATCAAGCGAATCGAAGCTTTTGATCATTCGAATATCCAAGGAACAAACCCAGTTTCAGCAATGGTTTCTTTTAAAGATGGGCAACCTGATAAAAGCAATTACCGTAAATACAAGATAAAGACGGTTCATGGCAGCAATGAAATGGCGACTACAGAAGAAGTAGTCCGCAGACGTTATGAACGCCTTCTTAAAGAAAACAAACCATTGCCGGATTTGATTTTAATGGATGGCGGAAAAATCCAAGTAAATGCCGCTATTGACATTTTAGAAAATGAATTAGGATTGTCTATTCCCGTAGCTGGAATGGTCAAAGACAATAAGCACCGAACTTCTTCTTTGATTTTTGGAGAAGAACATGAAGAAATCAAATTGAAACCTACTAGTCAAGCGTTTTACTTAGTACAGCGGGTTCAAGATGAAGTCCATCGCTTTGCCATTACGTTCCACCGTCAACTACGCAGTAAAAATAGTTTATCTTCAAAATTAGATCAAATCGAAGGGGTCGGGCCAAAGACTCGAACTAAAATTTTAAAACAATTTAAGTCATTGAAGAAAGCTAAAGAGGCTGATGTATCAGAATATAAAGCTTTAGGGATACCAGTTAAAACAGCTGAAAGAATCAAAGAAGAATTAGATTAAAAACCGTTCATCCTGAAAAAACAGCAGGATGAACATTTTTTTAAAAAAATAATTAAAACTATTTAATTTTTAAAGAAAATTAGTATAAAAAACAGTATAATGGACTAGTTATTAAAAAATAGAAGGGAATTTGAGCGTTGCAAATGACCAACACTCTATTTTTTTATCTCAAAAAGTAGTAGGAGTGGATAAATGTTTATTTTACAGTTTTTAATTATTTTAATAGCTACAAAGTTAGCAGGGCAATTGAGCATCCGTTTGGGACAACCTTCTGTCTTGGGAAAAATCATTATCGGAATCATTATTGGACCAGCATTATTAGGCTGGATACAAGACACAGAAATCCTAAAAGTATTTAGTGATATCGGTGTATTACTCTTGATGTTCTTAGCAGGTCTGGAGACCAATTTAACCGACTTAAATAAAAATAAGAAGTCTTCTATACTTGTAGCCTTTTTAGGAGTTTTATTTCCTGTTTTCGGAGGATTTATCGGTGGATACGCTTATGGCTTATCTGTTCCGGAAGCCATTTTCCTAGGTCTGATTTTGTCGGCAACATCTGTCAGCATCTCAGTGCAAACGTTAAAAGAGCTGGGCTGGCTGCAAAGTAAAGAAGGTTCGACATTACTTGGTGCTGCAGTAATAGATGATATTGTAGTCGTGATTTTGCTGGCATTGGATATGAGTTTCTTTATGGGAACAAATGTTAACTTAGTTTCATTATTAGGGAAAATCGTTGCGTTCTTTGTAGTGAGTCTTTTGATTTCAAAATGGATCGTTCCTACATTTATCAGACTGTTTTCAAAACTAAAAGTAACCGAACCGTTATTAAGCGGAGCGTTGATCGTGTGCTTTGCGTTTGCCTTTTTTGCCGAATCTTTAGGAGTAGCGGGAATTATTGGGACATTTATTGCAGGGATTGCTGTTGGGCAAACGAACTATAAGAAAGAAGTAGAAACAAAAATAGAATCTATAGCTTATGGTATTTTTGTTCCCATCTTTTTTGCAAGTATCGGTTTAGCCGTTTCGTTTAATGGGATCAAAGACCAATTAGCCTTCACCATTATTTTGTCAGTCGTTGCGATTGCTACGAAATTTGTGGGTGCAGGATTGGGTGCACGTTTATCCGGTTTCAATAACCGTTCTTCAATGGGGATTGGATCGGGAATGATTTCACGAGGAGAAGTAGCGTTGATTGTTATTGCGATGGGATTAGAAAATAGTCTGATTCCAATTGAATATTATACTCCTATGATCATTGTCATTATCGTGACGACGCTTGTAACGCCACCTCTGTTAAAACTATTTTTTAACAAATAAATATGAAAATGAGAAGAGGTACAAGAGGAATGCATTCCTTTTGTACCTCTTCTTTTTAATAGTTAGTGTAAAGCCAAGAAAACAGAAGCGTCTGAGTCATCGGTGATCATCACATTTGGGTTGATCAATCCGCTGGTTCCTCTTAAAATTAAAGCATGTTTTTCTTCGCTGAAATCTAACTTCATTTGTTCATCTAGAAAATCTAAACTCCACCCTTGAATAGGCAAATCGCCTAGTGTTGTTTTAATAGTAGCATCTACTTCAGGATCTTCTTTTTGTGTGATTTTTAAAGTGAAAATGCCGTTATTTCCGCAAATACAGCCAATGCGAGATTCATAATAGACAATTAATTTACCAGGTTTAAGGGCTTGAGCTGCAGCAATTCGTTGTTGTGCAGATTCAGTGATTTCTATAAACATACCAAATCAAACCTCCTTAGAATAGACTACCTTAATCATACCGCGGATAAATAAATTTATCCACTATTGGGTATAGGTTAAAGACGATCAAAAAAGTAAGATACAAAAAACTGCCTGCTTTTCAGCGGACAGTTTTCTCCATATTTAGACAAGCACTTTATTTAAGAAATCCTGTGTACGGCTATGCTGAGGATGATTGAATACTTCTTCAGGTGTACCTTCTTCGACAATATAACCACCATCCATAAAAATCACACGGTCTGCGACTTCTTTAGCAAATCCCATTTCATGAGTAACGACCACCATGGTCATTCCTTGCCGAGCCAAGAGCTGCATCACTGCTAATACATCTCCAACCATTTCAGGATCCAAAGCACTAGTTGGCTCGTCAAACAGCATGATATCGGGTTCCATCGCTAAAGCGCGTGCGATAGCGACACGTTGCTTTTGTCCTCCTGATAAAGAATTTGGATAATCATTCGCTTTTTCAGATAGCCCGACTGTTTCTAATAACTCTAGTGCTCTTTTTTTAATATCGGCCTCTTTTTTATTCTTTAATTCTTTAGGAGCTAAAGTAATATTTTTCAAGACAGTTAAGTGCGGAAACAAGTTAAAGTGCTGGAATACCATTCCGATGTTTTCTCTTATTTTGTTGATGTTTTGAGAAGAAGCGTTTAGGTCATGATTATCGATGATCACTTTTCCGCCTGTAATATCTTCTAATTGGTTGAGACAACGTAAAAAAGTACTTTTACCTGAACCGGAGGGACCGATGATGCAAACAACTTCGCCTTCTTGGATTTCAACATTCAAGTCTTTTAAAACTTCTAATGAACCAAAGCTTTTTTTTAGATTCTCTACTTTTAATTTAGTCATTTTGTAATTTCCTTTCCAAATAATTTGAAAGTTTCGTTAAAATAGTGATTACAATCAGGTACATTAAAGCTACAACTAACCACATATTCCCGGATGAAAATGTGCGGGAAATAATAATTTTTCCGGTTTGAGTTAATTCGACTATCCCAATAACAGATAAGATAGAAGTATCCTTCAACGTAATAACGAACTGATTGATAAATGATGGAATCATAATTTTGACAGCTTGAGGAAGGATAATTTTCCGCATAGAAAGATTGTATGGAAGCCCTAGACTCCGAGCTGCTTCTAGCTGACCTTTATCGACTGCCAAAATACCTCCGCGTACGAGTTCGGCAATATAAGCCGCTGTATTCAAACTAAGGGTAATGATTCCGGCAATCGTTGCTGAAAGACGTAAATCAAGGAGTTGCGGAATGGAAAAGTAAACAAAGAAAGCCAAAACGATTAAAGGAATGCCGCGAAATAAATCGACATAAAGTGAAGCGATCCAATTCAACCCTTTATTTGGCGAAGTGCTGAAAAGTCCTAATAGAACACCGACAATAGAAGCGATGACAAAAGCAGCCAATGTTAAGCCCAATGTACGGCCCAATCCCTTTATTAATTCACTGCTATTTTCTTTGATTAACCCCAAAAAGCCGATGTTAGCAGCTGAAGCGGTAGAATTTTCACCGATATAGGTGTCTAAAATTTCCTGGTATTTGCCATTAGCCCGGATATTGACTAAGCCATTGTTGAACATTTCAATTAATTCAGGATTCATTCCTTTGTTTACGGCAAAACCATAGTTGTCGCCTGGTTCTGGTTCAGTTGGAATTTTTAATTTTAAACGGTCGTTTTTAAGTGCGTATGCCATAACAGGATAGTCTTCAAAAGCAGCATCTGAGTTGCCGGCTTGAACATCTTCATACATATTAGCAGAATCTTCAAAAGTGTTTAATTTAAAACCGTATTCTTTTTGAATCGATTCTGCAAAAGCTGAACCGGTTGTACCTGTTTTGACCGCAACTGTTTTACCAGTTAAATCTTGGTAGCTCGTAATGTCATCATTCGATGCAGCTACGGCCATGACTACGCCACTTTCAAAGTAAGGCTCTGAAAAATCAAAAGTAGCTTTTCGCTCATCAGTAATGCTCATCCCGGCAATCATGCCATCAATTTGGTTAGATTCAAGTGCTTGCAAAGCTGCGCTGAATCCTAATGGTTTGAGTTCATATTCGAAACCTTGGTCTTCAGCAATTGCGTTTAATAAATCCATGTCGATTCCAATGTACTTACCGTCTGCATCCTGATATTCAAAAGGTGCAAAAGTAACATCAGTTCCAATAAGGTATTTGCCTTCTGCTGTTTTCGCGGAAACACTTTGAGGCTGTAAAACAGAAAAAATAGTACCGATTAATAAAATTGCTGCTGTTAAAAATAGTGAACGATTGTGCTTATTCATAAATTTCCTCCTCCTATATAAGGTTTTATTTTAATTTAACTTTAAGAGGATTGCAACCAGTATATCATCTAGCTGTGTGAGAAAAGCTGACATGTTTTGCTGATAAGCACTCAGATGGTCAATTTACCAGAAGACAAGTTGATATCTAAGAAATTATTAGCTATAGTTGTAAAGAGAAGTAAGGGGTGTAGTGAATATGATAAGGCAAGCTGAAAAAAAAGACACAGAGCAGATGCTTGAATTGGTTTGGATCGTTTTACAAGATATGGAGTTGCCGGCTCTAGAGATTATTCCGGAGCAGCAGTTAAAGGCTCTTCTTCATAAAGCTATGCAAAGTGAAGATTACCGTTACAGCTACCGACGAGCAATAGTTTGTCTACGCGAAGGTCAAATAGCTGGTGTCGCTTATGGGTATAAAGGGGAATTAGAACCGTATATTGATCAAGTATTAACGGATTTGCTGCAGAAGGCTGGTTTAGGAGAAGTACAGTTGTTTACGGATTCTGAAACAGGTCCTGGGGAATGGTATCTTGATACATTAGTAACCTCTGTTGATTACCGAAAACAAGGAGTAGCTATGGAATTATTAGCTGCACTTCCTAAGGTGGCTGAAGCCCAGGGAGAAACCATCATTGGATTAAATTGTGACCAAGAGAATGCATCGGCTCAGTCTTTGTACCGAAAAATGGGGTACCAAACTGTTGGAGAAAACACGTTAAGCGGCCATCGATATGACCATATGCAATACCAAATCAGTAAATAAAAAATCTGTCTTTCCTTTTAGTATTCACACAAAAGGAAAGACAGATTTTTTTATTTGATTAGATAGGCAAATAAGATTTTCTTTTTGCTTTAGTAGGTAGTCTTGTTAATGTAAGATGATCAACAATAACAGCGATACACAAGCAAATTGGGATATCTTGTGAATGAGTAATGGAAAGAGCGTAAAAGTCACCAAAAGGCAAATAGGCTTTTTCCATCTGCATAATAGTCTGCAGCCGATGTTGAACAGTATAATGATGATTATAGAAATCACCTTTTACAATCCAATTTAACTGACTTACTTTAAAATAAGGACCTTTTATTCCTGGTTGTTTAGAAATAGAGGCTACTTTATCGCCAGCAACATAAATATTGAATTTAGGGAAAACGGATAAAACGGTTTGTTTTACTTCCATCAGTAATGTGCCGTCCATCGCATATAAAGAAAGGCCATCGCCTATTCGACCCCATTTTCCAATAATTAAAAAAATATCTTTGCCCGCTTCGTCTTTAACGATAATTCGATTTTGAAGCGATACATAAGCTTGTTTCATATAAAGATGAACCATTCTTTACTCACCTCGAGTTAGTAGTTCTCCGTTTTTGCTCTTGCTTGAATAAAAATCATTTTCTCTTCCTGTTCTATTAGTATAACAAAAAAAAGACCAAAAACGAAGAGCTGCAAATAGTTCAACTTTTTTAAGGATTTAAAAACTTAAATAAGAGGGGTGAATGGCAAAAGCGAAAAGGACCTATTAAAGCTTTAAATAAACGATTCATTAACTAAGATTTCTTTTAAATAATCAGTAGAACGTAAAAAATAGCTGGAGCAAGAAAAAATACTTCTTACTCTAGATACTTTTATTAGCCGTTCATTTTAAAAACATGATTCAAATCTTGAATAGCTTTAACCAACTCATCTAGTTTAGACTCCATTCGTTGCAATAGAAACCAGGCGACAAAAATTGGAAAACCAAGGCTGCCGACAATTTCTGCAATCGCAGAAAGCCACTCTGGACTCGTTTCCATTCAATTTCCTCCTTCCTTTAAAACGACCTTTCCATTAATGATAACGCGATCAGTAACTAACTTGTTACCTTTATAGAAATCTAAAAAAGGGTTTTAACTGATTTTTGAAGAAATTTCACTGGTTAAAAATTACCAACATGACTTGACATAGAATGAAAAAGTGAGTCTGCCTTTTGGAGCATGTTTAAGAAAAAAGTTAAGAAAAAGGTAAGAGGATGAGACTTAGGTCTCATCCTCTTACCTTTTGAATTAGATAGAATCTTGTTTTGCTAAACGATAACCGCTGTGGAAAACAGAACCGATATATTGGTTGTATTTAAAACCGCTGCGAATGGCTTCGGAAACAAAATCTTTTGCTTTTAAAGTAGCTTCTTTAACTGTTAGACCTTGTGCTAAGCCAGCTGTAATAGCTGCTGCAAATGTGCAGCCTGCGCCATGATTATAAGCAGGGGAAATTTTTTCAGTTTCTAAAACTGTAAATTCTGATCCGTCATAGAATAAATCAATGGCTTTATCTCCTTCTAGAGCTTTTCCACCTTTGATCACAACGTTTTTTGCACCTAAATCATGAATTTTTTCTGCTGCTTTTTTCATATCCTCTAAAGTTGTTAATTTGCCCAACCCGGATAATTCTCCAGCTTCAAATAAATTAGGGGTGATGACAGTTGCAAGAGGCGTTAAAATGTCGCGTAATGCTTCTGCATTTTCTGGGTTTAATACTTCATCTTCGCCTTTACATACCATTACAGGATCAATCACAATATTTTCTAATTGTTGCTCTTTAATCGCTTTGGCAATGACTTTAATAATGGCTACGTTCGGCAACATACCCGTTTTCATTGCAGCAATTTTGTGATCACTTGCAAAAACAGTTTTTAATTGGGCTTCTAATACGGGAACATCAATAGTTGTCACACCATGACTCCAGTTGTTATCAGGATCCATTGTAGCGATGGCTGTTAAAGCAGATAACCCATAAGTTCCATATTCAGCAAATGTTTTTAAATCAGCTTGAATGCCAGCACCGCCACTAGAGTCGCTGCCTGCAATCGTTAATGTTCTTTTGATATCTGTCATGCTTATTTCCCCCTATAGTTCAGTGGCTTATTGATGAAAAGCCTGAATGATTAGTCTTATTGTACTGTTCTCAGCTGATTTGTCAAATTAATTTTTATCAAATTAATTGTTGATCCATATTATTATTAAGAGCTAATAAAACAGATTCTGCTACCCCATTTTCGTTATTTGTGGAAGTTAGGTATTTGGCATGAGCTTTAACACCCTCTTCAGCGTTGCCGACCGCCACGCTATATCCAGCTACTTGCAGCATGGAAACATCATTGAAATTGTCACCGAGCGCCATTACATTTTCTGTAGAAATTCCTAGTTTTTCTGCAGCCCGAGCCAACGCTAATCCTTTTTGAGCTTTAACGTTGTTGATTTCAATATTATTGATGAATGAAGCAGTGATCGCTAAGTCGCCTGAGACATTTAATTCTTGAGCTAGCGGATCAAGAACGGTCGGTCCTTCTTCACTAAACGTAATCATTTTTAAGATTTCGATTGTATCGTTTTCTAAAAGTTCTTCATATTGCGAAACATAATTGATGTTCATGATCTCTAAACGGGCAGCTGCTAATACAACAGCCATTTTAAATGAAGTATCAGGGTTTGTTTTATAAATCAATGAAGCGACAGATTCAATACGTTTTGCTTTATTATCTGAGTAAATTCCATGAGAAGTAGTCATTTCACAGTAAAGACCTAGCGCTCTTACCTTTTTCAAAATATTGCGAACTGTTTCTTTTTCAATTCCGATATTTTCAATAACGGTACCATCTTCATCATACACCTGTGCTCCATTTAATGTAATTAATGGACACGAAATCCCAACTTCTTCAAGTAATGGCTTAGCTTCTGTATAGCCGCGTCCAGTGGCTACCATAAAATGTATTCCTTCTTTTTGAGCTGCTAAGATAGCTTTAGCATTCGTTTCTGAGATGACCATCCGTTCATTCAGTAATGTTCCATCCATATCCGATGCAATAAGTTCAATCATGATTGTATTTCCTCCTAAGTTTCATTTGTCTAGTCTAGTTTACCATTTATTGGTAAAAAAAAGTACGAATACACGTTTTTTCTTGAATAGCTTGGCAATGGACAAGTAGTCTAAATACTTGTAGGAAAGTAAAAACTTTAGTACGATGAAGAAGAAAAAGAGACTAAACGGAAGAAGGGAATTATATGGCAATACCAATCCAAAATGATTGGGCTCCTATCTTAAATCAGCCCAGTTTAGCTCCAACTTACGAAAAGCTCAAACATTTTTTAGCAGAAGAATACCGAACAAAGACTATTTATCCAGCAATGGACCATATTTGGAAAGCCTTTGAATGGACCCCGTATCATAAAGTAAAAGTCGTTATTCTAGGACAAGATCCTTATCATGGTCCACATCAAGCGCATGGATTGAGCTTTTCAGTACAACCGAATGTGAAGATACCGCCTTCGTTGCTTAATATTTACAAAGAGCTTGAGAGTGATTTGGGTTACCCGCCTGTCAAACATGGTTATTTAAAATCTTGGGCAGAACAAGGTGTCTTATTACTGAATACGGTTTTGACAGTCCGTCAAGGAGAAGCACATTCTCATCGAGGTAAAGGGTGGGAAGAGGTGACGGATATGGTCATCAAAAAATTAAATGAACGAGAAGTCCCTATGGTCTTTATTTTATGGGGCAGCCCTTCTATTAAGAAAAGAAGTCTGATTGATGAAACAAAGCACACCGTTATTACTTCTCCACATCCTAGTCCATTATCTGCCTATCGAGGTTTTTTTGGTTCAAAACCATTTTCAAAAGCCAATGCTGCTTTAATTAAAATGGGACAAGAACCCATTAATTGGCAATTGCCCGAAAAAGTTTAGCAAATGAAGGCAGAAAAAACAGGGAAAATGAAACTGTACTAATCAAAAATGAAAGAAATATGAAAAATGTATAGAAATATAGTGTATTTTCATAAAACAGCACTAAAAAACTGTTATTTTTTACTAGAAAATAGTATGATAGACTAGAAGTGAAAAAACACATTATGTGGAGGGAATTAACGTGGAATTATTTGATGGTCTAAAATTTAATATTGTAAGAAAGAATATCCGAATTGTTTTTCCAGAAGGAACTGAACCTCGTATTATTGGAGCAGTTGTTCGTTTGCAAGCAGAGGAACTGGTTCATCCAGTATTGATCGGTAATCCGGAAGAAATTAAAGAAGTTGCTAAAAAGCGTGGATTTAATGTGGACAATATTGAGATTATTGACCAAAATAACTATGAAGATACAGACGAAATGGTTGATGCATTTGTTGAACGCCGCAAAGGAAAAGTGACTCCTGAGCAAGCAAGAGAAATGATCAAAGATGAAAATTATTTTGGCACAATGTTAACGTATATGGGCATTGTTGATGGATTAGTCAGCGGAGCGGTTCATTCAACAGGTGATACAGTTCGTCCAGCATTGCAAATCATTAAAACTAAACCAGGTGTGAGCCGTACAAGTGGAGCATTTATCATGCTGCGCGGTCGCGATAATGAAAAATATCTTTTCTCAGACTGTGCGATCAACGTTAATCCGAACGCTCAAGAATTAGCTGAAATTGCTGTTGAAAGTGCTAAAACAGCTGAATTATTTGGAATTGATCCTAAAGTCGCTATGTTGAGTTTTTCAACTAAAGGCTCAGCTAAAGCGGAAGAAGCTACAAAAGTCGAAGAAGCAACTAAAATTGCTCAAGAATTAGCTCCTCAATACCCAATTGATGGCGAATTACAATTTGATGCTGCTTATGTCGCTTCTGTTGGTCAACAAAAAGCACCAGATTCAACTGTTGCCGGACAAGCTACCGTTTTTGTTTTCCCTGAATTGCAATCTGGAAATATCGGCTACAAAATTGCACAACGCTTTGGTAACTTTGAA
>NZ_DAMDAK010000004.1:5295-12562 GCF_032094055.1 Carnobacterium sp. | reverse complement strand
ACAAGGATTAAACAAACCAATTTCTGACCTTTCACGTGGATGTAATGAAGAAGATGTATACAAATTAGCTATCATCACAGCTACTCAAAGCTTAATGAATTAAAAATCGTTTTAAAAGAAAAGTAAACTTGATTATAAAGTTTTGCTTTTCTTTTTTCTTAGGGGGGATTGTTTGCGCTTACCAGCACCTACTCTTTATAATAGAAGCAGGAAGAAATGAAAGGAGAAAAGACCATGAGGATAGGAATTATAGGAGCTACAGGAAAATCAGGTTCACGGATCACGGCTGAAGCTTTAGATAGAGGGTATTTGGTTGTCCCGCTCGTTCGGAATGCTAATAAACTTGAAGAGCAGGATTGGGATATAGTCGAAAAAGATTTGTTTGATTTAACCTACGATGATATTGAAGGTTTGGATGTAGTAGTAGATGCGTTTAAAGCGCCGCAAGGACGGGAAGAGCTGCATCAAAAGAGCATCGAACACCTGATTGATATTTTGAAGGGGCATAAAAAACCACGCTTGCTGGTCGTAGGCGGAGCCGGCAGTTTGGTTGTTAACAGAACAGATGGAACTCGACTAGCTGATACAGCTGATTTTCCAGATGAAGCTAAGCCTACAGCTTTTCATATGGAAAAAGCTTTAGAGACGCTACAAGAAACAACCGATGTAAATTGGACTTACCTAAGTCCGTCTGCCTCATTTGAACCGAATGGAAAAAGAACTGGAGAATATCAAATAGGAACAGATTTTCTGCTGACGAATCATTTGGGTCAAAGCGAAATCAGTTATGCAGATTACGCTATTGCCTTAGTCGATGAGATTGAAAATCGAGCATTTGAAGGCAGACGTTTTACAGTCTGCAGCAAGTAAAGAAAACCCGCCGCAACTGTCTGAACGCAGCTGCTGGCGGAATTTTTTTCGCTTTTTTTCGCTTAGTACATTACAATAGAAGAGCCTTGGTTGGAAAATAATGTATGAAAAGATAAGAGGGGAAACAATGGAAAAAATTCAAGCACACAATGAAGCAGAAACAAAAAACATTGCAGCTAAACTAGCAACTTTATTGGTTGCAGGAGATCTGATTTTATTAGAGGGAGATTTAGGTGCTGGAAAAACTACCTTTACTAAAGGATTGGCAGTTGGCTTGGGGATAAAACGTGTCATTAAAAGTCCCACTTATACGATTATTCGCGAGTATTTAGACGGCAGATTGCCGTTATACCATATGGATGTTTACCGTTTAGAAGAAACAGGCGGGACAGATTTAGGGTTAGAGGAATATTTTGAAGGCGATGGAGTGTCAGTTGTAGAGTGGGCTAAATTTATCCCAGAAGACTTACCGACCGAATACCTTCAAATCAAACTGCAGCCAATCGGAGAAGACCTAGCAGAACGAGAAATCACATTTACAGCAACAGGCCCGCATTATGCAGAATTAATACATCGCTTTACTGAAATGTTAACAGAAAAAGAGGGAGAATAAAATGTCAGAAAAAGAAGCTGTTGCTATTACCATCCGTGCTGCATTACCGAGCGATGCAATGGGAGTACTAGACCATATTCGCCAAACTTCTTTAGAAACCGGCTTTATGACAGTTGGTGCTGAAGGACCTGGTATCGCACCGGAAGAAGAAAAACGTCATCTTGAAATGATTGCTGAATCAGAGAATAACCTTTTATTATTAGCAGTAGCTGATGAAAGAATCATCGGCATGGCTTCTATCAAAGGAGGGACTAGTCCGAAAATCAAGCATATCGGAGAATTGGGTATTTCTATCTTAAAAGAGTATTGGGGTATAGGATTAGGTACGTTGTTAGTAAAAGATTTGATTGAATGGGCTGAGTCTTCGCAAGTGATTAAACGGTTGGAATTAACAGTTCAAAAACGGAATGAACGTGCTATTCATGTGTATGAAAAGCTGGGTTTTGAACAAGAAGCCATCATGAAACGTGGCGTAAAAGATGGCGGTGTCTATCTTGATGTTTGTTTAATGAGCCAGCTGATCGGAGAAGCTGATTAACTAAAGCAGATAAGAAAAAAGCAAATACGGTTCCTGTATGTAGCTTCCAATAAAAAAATAAAGTAGCGGGGAATAAAATCCCAGCTGCTTTATTCAATATCTTGAGCTTGTATGTGACTAAAACTAAACATGTTTAACCAGTTTTTTTAAGGGATCTGTCCCAAAATGATTTTCCAAATACAATAAAATTTCAGCGCTTGCGTTGCTGTCATCCAAAGCATGGTGGTGATTTTCTAATTTGATTCCTAAATGGTCGCAAACAGTGTTTAATTTATGATTAGGAAGTTCAGTAATCAGTTTGCGACTGGATTGAACAGTACAAAGGGTTTGAAAGTGAGGCTGCTCAATACCATAATAGTCTAGACTGCCTTGCAAAACTCCACGGTCAAACGGCAAATTATGAGCAACAATTAATTTATTTTCTTTAAAACAAGGTTTAATGTCTTCCCAGACACGAGCAAAGTTTGGTGCATCAGCCACGTCATGTTCATGGATACCATGAATTTGAATATTGCGCCAAAAAAATTCGGTTTCCGGTTTGATCAAAGAATAATAATGGTCCACAATTTGGCTGTTTCGTACAATGGTTAACGCTACAGAACAAGCACTGTGCCGTTGGTGATTGGCTGTTTCAAAATCCAGTGCAACAAAATTCATTTTTTTCCTCCTCGAACAAATATTCTGTTAACAGTATAGTCGCTTTTAACTCAAAAGGCTAATTTCCAGTTTAATTATAAGAAAATTTTAAGAATTCCCCAATTTCTCCTTACTGTATACTGCATGAAATAGAGGATAACCATTTTGGATGAGAAAAATGGGATAAAAAAGCAGCAACGAAAAGTAATTTTCGCTGCTGCTTTTACGGTTTTTATTTTATCAACTAAGATGATGCGAGAATATAAAGTCTCCGGTTAAAATAGCCCTGTAATCAACAAGTACAATCCAATCAGGTAGAATACAACAATAAAGTATTTTACTTCAATAAAGAAAAAAGAATGTGTATTTTTAATAATAACTTCATTTCCGTTTTCATCGAATAAGCGTTTTTCCTTTTTAGGCAGCTTATTACCAATAAACCAAGATAATGTTCCTGCGATGAAAAAGACTAGCCCAAATAAATATGGAAATTGATTCATCACATCGTTGTTTCCCGTTATAAATAATGCTGGAAAATAAATAAGTGCGATACTTGCCATCACGATAGGAAGTATAATAAAACCCCAGCCTTTCCAAATAATCATAGAAAATTCCTCCTTTTTTTCTTTTTGATTATATAGAAAAAGGAATTAAAAAGCGATAATTTAGTACCCTTTGTTTTCAAGCCGGTGATATCTCAAAAGTAGCAAATGATATCTTGTAAAAGTGTTTTGAGTGATTATCTTAAAGTTAACTAAACGCTAACTGCTGGAAAAGTTTAGCCATTGGAGCGCTTCTGGAGACGTTTTTGTGCTTTTTTATAGCTATCAACCTTTTGATAGGCGCTTTTAATATAGGGTTATAGGGATCATTGTTGATAGATGTACCTTGTAAATGAAATCAGCTAAAGATACACTGAAAGAGAAATGTTAGCGATAGTTTTGACTGGTATCATCATTCAACTCAATTAGGAGGAATCCAGATGAAAACAATATTGACCCGAAAGTCTTTTTGGGTAATTGCATTTATTTATAGTATAGTCGTACTTAGCTTAAAATATATTTTTCATTCTCCTGCTGGAGAGTTTTTGATTCAAATAGGTTATTTAGCACTATTTATAGGTATTGTTCTATTTATTGGTGCGAATATTAAGCTGATAATCAGCAGCATCATAAATAAAAAGAAAGGAACTAGCGAAAAAAAGGAGGTAAGGTAATGTGGATTGGTTTCTTTCTTATCGTTATTATTTTTGTTATGAAAAATAAAAGCAAACGGTCAAATTAATGCATAATATTACTAAATGACTTTAAACTAGCAGACTATTTATTAGATTTGCTTTTTTATTGCCTCTGACGTAATATATATATTGAATTAAGTAATAAATATATTGCTATGTGGTGGTGATCAATAGGTGAACAAATTAAAAGTAGCTAGAGTTGAAGCCGATTTAACTCAACAACAATTAGCAGAAAAAACTGGAGTGACTAGACAAACGATTAGTTTAATAGAGAAGGGAAAATATAATCCTTCTTTAAATCTCTGTTTAAATATTTGTTTTGTTGTAAATAAAACGCTAGATCAATTATTTTGGCCAGAAGGAGAAGATAAGGAATGAAAAAAATTACAGATGAACGTTTAAAGCTTAAAAATTTGAAGGTCATACGTTTGGCTTTTGTCATCCAATATATCGGAATAATAGGCTTGTTAAGTTATGATTACATAAAGAATGGCCAAGAAGGCCTAGATGGAAATCCTTTATGGCTGCTTTTTATAATAACAAATGTAGTAATGGCTTTTGGAGCAATGCCTATTTCAACAGACCATGAGAATCTGAAAAAATCTCCCAGTTATTCTAATTATTTTTTTGTTTCTTTACTAATAGGCGTAGCTGTAGCTGTATTGACGATAATCATGTCGCCATCTAGTTCTATTAGGACTATAGTTTTAATAGGAGCGCTCTTTTTTATTTGTTTTTTAGTACCATTTACGGTTCTTTATCATTTTAGAAAAAAGAATTTCGATGATTCAAATGAAGATGAGTAAGAAGAAAAAAATACATATCACAGGGTCCGTGGGGAGCGGGAAAACTACATTAGCAAAAAAACTATCTATAGAGTTGGGGATTCCATATTATGAAATAGACAATATTATTTTTGAAAGACACTTATCAGGAGACGTTAGACGTTCAGATAAGGAAATAGTAAATATTTTAGATGAAATAGTTACTGGTGATGCTTGGATTTTAGAAGGAACATGCACTAAAAAGTGGATTGTTAGAAGTTTTGCTGCAGCGGATTGTATTATCCTGCTAGACATTCCCTACTTGGTTAGATTAAAACGAATTATCTTTAGATATCTAAAACAAATAGTAAAATTAGAAAGTGCAAACTATCAGCCGACTTTTTCAATGTTGATACAGATGTTTAAATGGAACCATAAATTTAACTCAGTCAATAAAATTGATTTCTATCAATTAACAAAAAATTATCTAGATAAAATAATTGTTCAAACTCGTAAGTAGTTTAGTGACAATGTATGATTTATTAACTTATTGTGTTCGACCGGATATCTTTTTAAAAATAGCGCTTGACATGTAATGCATTACATACAGTATAGTCAAATTAGGAAAAGAAAGCGGTTTTAAAAAGAAGGAGGACAATTACATATGTCGAAAGAAGCATTGAAAATCGTTACAATTGGTGGAGGTTCTAGCTATACGCCGGAATTAATTGAAGGGTATATCAAGCGGAAAGACCAATTGCCAATTAAAGAAATCGTTTTGGTCGATATTGAAGCGGGTAAAGAAAAATTGGAAATTGTGGGCGAAATGGCAAAACGGATGGTTAAAGCAGCAGGACTTGATTGGAATGTTGAATTGACACTTGATCGTAGAGCGGCTTTAGAAGGAGCTGACTTTGTCACTACGCAATTCCGAGTAGGTTTATTGGAAGCGCGAGTAAAAGATGAACGGATTCCATTGTCGCATGGTGTTTTAGGACAAGAAACTAATGGTGCCGGAGGAATGTTTAAAGCGTTCCGCACGATTCCCGTTATTTTAGACATCATTGAAGACATGAAAGAAATTTGCCCAGATGCATGGTTAGTCAACTTTACAAATCCGGCAGGGATGGTTACTGAAGCAGCGATCAAACACGGCGGTTGGAATAAGACCGTTGGATTATGTAATGTTCCAATTGGCCATTGCTCAGCAGCTTCAGAAAAATTAGGCATACCAGAAGATGAGTTGTTCTTTAAATTTGCCGGAATCAATCATTTTCATTGGCATCGGGTATGGGACAAAACAGGTAAAGAAAGAACAGCAGAACTGATTGATTTGATCTATGGACCTAATCAATCTGAAGATGACAACCATTTGAAGAACATTCATAGTGCTCCTTTCCATTATGAACAAATCAAGGATTTAGGTCTGTTGCCTTGCGGATACCATCGCTATTATTATATTGAAGATGAAATGTTGAAACATTCTATTGAAGAGTTTGAAAGAGGCGAAACCAGAGCACAAGTGGTTAAAGAAACAGAGTCACGTCTATTTGATCTGTATAAAGATCCAAAATTAGACTATAAGCCGGAAGAATTATCGCAACGTGGCGGTACCCACTACAGTGATGCTGCTTGTGAAATCATTGCTTCTATTCAAAATGATAAACGTACAGATATGGTCGTTTCTACTGAAAATAACGGCACGATAACAGACTTGCCTTACGATAGTATTGTAGAAGTTTCTGGTGCGGTGACAGGGCATGGAGTAGAGCCGTATAACTGGGGAGCATTTCCTCCAGCAGCCAGAGGCATTATTCAAAATATGAAAGCTATGGAAGAGACCACGATTCGAGCAGCTATTGATGGAGATTATGGTGCAGCACTGCAAGCCTTCACCATCAACCCATTAGTGCCAGGTGGAACAATGGCTAAAACACTGTTGGATGAATTGCTTTATGCACATAAAGATTATTTGCCGCAATTTGCTGAAAAAATAAAAGAAATTGAAAAAAATCAACCTGAAACAGTAGAGTATGTAAATGAATTGATGAAAAGCAATTAGTTCAATTCACCTTTCTTGTATTTAAAGATAAAGTCGCTAAGAACTGGCGACTCAGGAGAGGAAAAGTCAATAAAAAAAGACAGCCTTGATTCATTAATGAACCAAGGCTGCCTTTTTTAGCTAATTAATTTTTTCTGCGGACAATTACTTTAGTTACTTCCATTAAAACAACAGCACCAGCTGCTAATCCAGCAGCAATTCCCCATTGAGTTAAACCAAAATCAGTTGGAATAGCAAAAAATTCACGGATTCCAGGAATAACGGTTAAGCCATATAAAGCAAAACAAAAGACAACGGCAAGAATAACATAGATATTTGAAAAGAAACCTGCGCCAATTGCCGTTTGTGAATTAGAACGGGCTGGGAAAGTCTGTAAAGTCCGAGCAAGGATCAAAGTAGTAAAGGCCATTGCGATACTCATCTCATCCGAGTAGCCTAACCCGATAAATTGAG
The DNA here is from genome assembly GCF_032094055.1 of Carnobacterium sp. Lineage (GTDB taxonomy): Bacteria > Bacillota > Bacilli > Lactobacillales > Carnobacteriaceae > Carnobacterium_A. Next base: position 5,389 of record NZ_DAMDAK010000004.1, on the reverse strand, counting down.
AAATAATAACAGCTGCACCAATCAGTATTCCACGATAAAGAACAGAAACAAGGGTCTGACCAGCAAAGATACCTTCATTTGGATCTCTTGGTTG
>NZ_DAMDAK010000004.1:1640-5285 GCF_032094055.1 Carnobacterium sp. | reverse complement strand
GAGCCATAACATCCGGTTCGCCTTTTTCCATTCCTAAAGCAATAGCAGGAACTGAGTCATTGACTAAGTTGATAAACAATAGTTGCAAAGCAGTGAAGGGGTTGACCCAATCCATAATCAACGCAGCGACAATTGCGATGATCGCACCCAGATTACCAGCAAATAAATAAGCGATTGCTTTTTTTATATTGTCATAAACGTTTCTTCCCACCTCAACAGCATTGATGATAGAAACGAAGTTATCATCAGTTAAGACCATGGCAGCAGCGTCTTTGGCTACGTCTGTTCCGCTTCCCATCGCGATACCGATATCGGCTTGTTTTAGAGCTGGAGCATCATTAACCCCATCACCAGTCATTGCAGAAACTTTATTTTTGTCTTGCCATGCCCGTACGATACGAATTTTATTTTCTGGAGAAACACGTGCATAAACAGAGATTTTTTCTAATTTAGCATGTAATTCTTGTTCAGTTAAAGCATCTAATTCCTGACCAGTTAAAGCGATATCGCCTTCTTCAGCAATTCCGATGTCACGTGCAATAGCTCGAGCAGTTGTTTTATGGTCACCTGTAATCATAACGGTCTTGATTCCAGCTTTTTTTGCTTCCTCAACAGCTCCGTAAACGGCCTCACGAGGAGGATCGATCATCGCCATAATTCCTACTAAAATCAAGTCATTTTCATCTTCAAAACGAATCGTTGAATCTTCAACTGGTTTATAAGCAAAAGCTAAGACCCGTAAAGCACGATCTGAGAACCCTTCGTTTTTATCTTGCATTTCTTTTAAACGTTCTTCTGTTAAAGGAAGGACTTCCCCGTTGACCAGGACTTTATTACTGCGCCCGAAAACAACATCTGGACCACCTTTAGTCAGCATCAAACGTTGCCCGTCAATTAGGTGAACGGTTGACATCAGCTTACGGTCGGAATCAAAAGGCAACTCAGCTTCACGTGGGTAACGTTCACGCAATTCAGTGTAGGGCTGGTTGAGTTTATTGCTGAAAGCCACCATTGCGACTTCAGTAGGGTCGCCCAGTTCTTGTCCGTCTTCACTGATTGTAGAATCATTTGCTAAAACTGCAACTTGCATTAAGCGCTGTTCATCAATCGTCCAATCAGCAGGCTGATCATTGAATACACCAGATTGTCCATTTAATAAAAAGTAATCAACGATGGTCATTTTATTTTGTGTCAGAGTACCTGTTTTGTCTGTACAGATAACACTTGTAGCTCCTAAAGTTTCAACAGCCGGTAATTTGCGGATGATCGCATGGCGTTTAGCCATTTTATTGGTTCCCATTGAAAGAACGATCGTAACGATCGATTGTAAGGCTTCAGGAATCGCAGCAACCGCTACAGCTACGGCAAACATAAAGGCATTCAACATATCTGTGCTGATATTAGTTGAGCCATCGAAATAAATTCGAGCTGCTTCAATGATAAAAATTAAGATCGATAAAATTAGAATCCCAATTCCTAATTGCTTACTGAACTCGTCTAGTTTCTTTTGCAGTGGAGTTTGTTTTGCCATTGCATTTTCAAGTAAATTGGCAACTTGGCCGATTTCAGTTTGGTTTCCTGTTTTAGTAACAACAAAAACACCTCGTCCATAAACAACAAGTGTACCGCTGTGGACCATATTAGAACGATCTCCGATAGGTACGGTGTTTTTCAAAGCAGCTGTGTCTTTGTCGGCAGGAACAGATTCTCCAGTCAACATTCCTTCGTCAACTTTCAACGAACCCGCTTCAATCAGCCGCCCATCTGCAGGTACATAGTCTCCTGCATCTAAAATAACAATATCCCCAGGGACTAGTTCTTTAGCAGGAATAGTTATTTTTTCGCCGCTTCGAATCACTTTAGCCATTGGTGCCGACATATTTTTTAAAGCATCTAATGATCCTTCAGCTTTTTTAGTTTGTACCACACTGACTACTGAATTAATCATCAAAACAGCAAAGATAATGATGGATTCAACGACAGATCCCATTAAAATTTGGATGACTGCCACGATTAGTAAGACGATGACCATAGCGTCTTTAAAGGTTTCAAGAAAAAGTTTCCAAATAGAATCTTTTTCTTTTGTTTGCAATTCATTATACCCGCTTTTTTCAAGCCGAGCCGCTATTTCAGTAGTTTCTAACCCATTTGGTGTACTGTTTAATTCAGATAAAACATTATTTTGTTCTTTTTGATAAAATTCCAAGTAAGACACTCCTTAATAGTATTTGAATAAGGGAAAGACTTTTTACATTTAGATACTGGCATATCGGTGATAGTTTTACAAAAAACTTCTTGCCTAGGTAGGATCAAATTGTTCCACAAATTTGAAAACAAGACAACTAGTCGGCAAAACAAGGTGTAAAACTATTTAAAAAAACGCACCAACACATTGCATTTTTATACCGGTATGGAAATACCTCCTTTGATAGTTTTTAGAAAAACGATAAAAAAAGAGACTTATGCAGAATTGCTTCTTTACAGAAACAATGTGCATAAGTCTCACAATTTAAGACAACACCAGTAAATTTTGCGAACTTACTTGTTGGTGATGTTGCCACAGCCGTTGCTGCCAGTTACTCCCTTATGTATGAAAATGGCTAACCTGTCGTTTTTCTTCTTACATAGTATATAATCTCTTAATAAATAAAGCAATAGAAAGTCTATTTTTTTTATTTGCTTTTAAAGTTAAATTTATGGAAGAAAAGCAAGGTAGCGGTTGTATTCGGTACCAATTAAATGTATACTTATTTTATCGTAATGTATAGACAATTAAAGAGAACAACGAAAAGGAGTGCGTTTGTATGAAATATCAATTCCCTGAGAACTTTTGGTGGGGTTCTGCTGCCAGCGGCCCGCAAACAGAAGGGATATATGAAGGCGATCATAAAGGACAAAACATTTGGGACTACTGGTATGAACAAGAACCGACTAAGTTCTTCAATCAAGTAGGGCCAGAAAAAACATCACGTTTTTATGAAAAATACAAAGAAGATATTCAATTAATGAAAGAAACAGGACACAATAGTTTCCGTACTTCCATTCAATGGAGCCGGTTATTCCCAGAAGGTACTGGTGAAGTCAACCAAACAGCTGTTGATTTCTATAATAATGTTATTGATGAGTTACTTGCTAATGAGATAGAACCTTTTATGAATTTGTACCATTTTGATATGCCGATGAATCTGCAAGAAAAAGGCGGCTGGTTAAGTCGCGAAACAGTAGAGGCTTATGTTCATTTTGCTAAGACTTGTTTTGAATTGTTTGGCGACCGTGTGGAAAAATGGTTTACACATAATGAGCCCATCGTGCCAGTTGAAGGTGGTTATCTCTATCAATTCCATTATCCTTTAGAAGTGAATCTGAAAAAAGCTGTGCAAGTTGGTTACCACGAAGCATTAGCAAGTGCAAAAGCTATCAAAATTTATCGTGAAATGGATCTTAAAGGAGAAATTGGGATTATTTTGAATTTAACGCCAAGCTATCCGCGTGATGAAAATAATCCGGAAGATGTTAAAGCGGCGGCAATCGCAGATGCTTTCTTTAATCGTTCGTTCCTAGATTCTGCCGTAAAAGGCCAATTTCCACAAGATTTAGTAGATTTATTACGTGAAATTGATCATCTTCCTGAAATAGAACCTGAAG
>NZ_DAMDAK010000004.1:0-1630 GCF_032094055.1 Carnobacterium sp. | reverse complement strand
AACCTGAAGACTTGGCAATCATTAAAGAAAATACTGTAGATTTATTAGGAGTAAATTATTACCAGCCAAGACGGATCAAAGCAAAAGAATCAACTACTAAACTTGCTGAAGGCCCAATGCCGGACGATTACTTTGATAATTACATTATGCCTGGACGTAAAATGAACCCTTACCGCGGATGGGAAATTTACGAAAAAGGAATTTATGATATTTTAACAAATTTAAGAGAAAACTATGGCAATATCCGTTGTTTCATCTCTGAAAATGGAATGGGTGTTGAAGGCGAAGAAGCTTATATCAATGCAGACGGTTCGATTGAAGATGATTATCGAATTGAATTCGTTAAAGACCATTTAGTTTACGTGCATCAAGCGATACAAGAAGGAAGTAATGTTCAAGGCTACCACATGTGGACCTGTATGGATAACTGGTCATGGACTAATGCCTATAAAAATCGCTATGGATTTATTGCGGTTGATTTAGATCAAGAAGGAAAAAGGACAATTAAGAAGAGCGGTCGCTGGTTTAAAGAAATGACTAGTCAAAACGGTTTTAACTAATAAAAAAGTTGACCTTAAAGCAACCAAAATTTAATGTCTGCCAAGTTTTAATTTCTCTCTGTTTTAAGATAGGAGAATAAAGAAATGTAGCAGCTATCAAAAGGGTACATTCTGAGCCGAGCTCGTTTGTATCCTTTTTTGCATAAGAGCTTTACTGAATAAACACAAAAAATCATGAGTTAAAAGTAACTCTATAAGTCGTGTGTCTTCTTTTTTTATAAAAGAGAAGTTTTATTTATTAAAAGACTAGACATGTTAAAATAAAAGTGTTACACTTCTATTTGTAATCGATTTCAGTGTTGTGGAACTTGACTAGAAATAGGCCAGTTTTTAGTCAGTAAAGAAAAAATCATAAAAAAGAAAAGAGGTATATCAATGAATGAGTTTATTGATAAACTAGGCGAAAAGTTGATGCCGATTGCTGGAAAACTGGGTGATAATAGACACTTAAAAGTTTTACGTGATGCTTTTATGCTATCGTTCCCGATCACAATGTTTGGATCTATTGTCGTTGTTTTAAATAACTTGCCATTTTTCAGTGATGCAACAAAAGGTACATTAGGAACATTATTTGGAAATGGTCAAAATGCGACAATGTCGATCATGACTATTTTTGTTACCTTTGGGATTGGGTATTATTTAAGCAAGTCCTATGATGTAGAACCTATTTATGGAGGAGCTGTTTCATTAGCTGCTTACCTGATCTTGACTCCATTTGAAGCCGTAACTGAAAATGGCGAAGCTATAACAGGTGTCTTAACTTTAGATCGCTTAGGCGCTAAAGGAATGTTTATCGGAATGATTGCTGCATTTATTGCTGCAGAAATATATACACGTATTGTTAAAAAAGGAATTGTCATTAAAATGCCTGAAGGGGTACCGCCTGCAGTGGCTAAATCTTTTGCCGCTTTATTACCAGCTATCATAACCCTAACTGTATTTTTAGTTCTAAACGCTGTAGTTGTCGGTTTCTTCTCAACGAACTTACATGACGTTGTCTATAATGTGATTCAAGTACCGTTGACTGGATTAGGCAGTGGATTGCCAGCTACACTGATTGCTGTTTTCTT
>NZ_DAMDAK010000003.1:50258-62430 GCF_032094055.1 Carnobacterium sp. | reverse complement strand
GCATACCATCGTGACGGTGTTTTTCAGCAAACTCACGACCAAAGTCATCTGCTGCTTTTTCTGTCTCTACCAATCCAATAGCTAAGTGTGCTTCTAGTTCCTGGTAATAGTCTTCATAATCCTCAAATTCTCCATTACGATACATGAATCGATCTGCGGCCATAAAAAACTTCAATTGTTCATTTGCTGGATAGGTAATTAAGTAGTCGCCAATATCTGCTAAAGGAGTATTTAGCAAGTCTACAAAAGAAATGATCGTAGCACCCATTTTTTTGATTTCCTGAGCTGCTTTTACAACTTCTTGAGTCGTCCCTGTTACTGACGATAAAATGACTATTGATTTATCCGTTAATCTCTTGTTGCCTGTTGTATAATATTCAGCTGCATGCTGCACATACACAGGTAAATTACTTTTACCATTAATATAAGTAACAGCTTGCATGCTTGATGCATAAGTTCCACCAATTCCTAAGTAGTAGATGTTGTCAAAACCTTTTTCCCAGACTTCATCTACTATCTTTTCTACTTCGCTTCTTAATTTCAAAGCTCCATTTACGCTATCAATCAATTTAGGTTCATCGAATTTCAACATTTTTTTTATTTCCCCTCTTTATTATATTTTACTTTTTAATACTTCATCAAAATCGTCAAAAATTCTTTTGCTTAAATCAATCCCTTGAGCAGTTGCGGTTTGATAAGCTAGGTATTGGAAAGGAATAATGAGTAATAAAGGACTAATTTTTTCACTAACTGTTACATCCAAAGCCAAAGTATTTATACCATCACTTTTTCCTGTAGTGATAGTGAAGGAATTCTTAACATATTCACTCATGTAATTTCTTAACGCTATTGAACGTCGCTTTAAGCTGCTGTCCGTTTCAATGTAGAAAAGTGTATGAGTTTTATTTGCTTCGAGATAAGGTCCATGCATATAGGCTTCTAGTTCAAATCCTTGTGCTGGTTTCCTCACTGTTTCAGTAAACTTAGTTTCAAATTCTTTTGCCGTTCCCCAATTAGGACCATAACCCGTTGCGATGAAACGTTGTCCTGTTTTAAAAGCTTCTTTATGTGTTTCAAAAAAATCAACAGATTTAGCAATTACTCTATCAATATGCATAACCGCTGAACGAATATCACTAAGTTCACGCGTTACATCATCAGCTGTTAAGACAGCTGCTTCCTTAGCAACTGTTAGGGCTACTAACATAAGATTTAAAACTGTTGCTGTATATCCTTTTGTAACAAATCCGACTTTTTCAATTCCCATATTTAAATCAAAAACAGTGTCAACGACTTTAGTAATAGGACTAGTAACATTACTTGTCATAGCAATTGTTTTGATATTTTGCGATTTTGTTATTTTTTCAACCGCTTGAATTGTTGATGTGCTCTTACCACTTTGAGAAACAGCAATCACTAAATCAACTTCAGGATCTACTTTGCCATAATGCAGGAAATTGAAAGGCTCTTGAATATCAATATAAATTGGTGCTGTGCTCTCCATATAGTACTTTGCAGCTAAACAAGCATTGAAAGAAGACCCCGTCGCTAAAATCATACAGTGTTTTACGCCTACCAATTGTTTTTTATCAAAACTAAATTCAGTAAGAACAGTCGTTAAACTCGTTTGTTCTTCTTTGATATAATCTAGCATTGTTACCATTACGTTCCCCCCTTAAAAGATACCAATCCATGATCCTAGGATACCTACAATAGCCATTCCACCTAAAATCATTAATGGTTTAACATCTTTTTTTAGTAAATAAAAGACAATTCCAAAAGCTCCTAAAGGCAATAAACCTGGCATAATATCATCAAAAATACTTTGTACAGTTACTGCGCCCTCTCCAGTACCGATTGAAAGAGGGATAGTGATGTCTATTAGTGTTGCTGTCATAGCACCGACTACCATTAATCCAATAATCGAAGCCCCTAAAGTTAAACTGTCCATCATTCCATTGCTTTGGATTTTCTTTAAGAACCCAGTTCCCAATTTATAACCCCAATTAGTAAACAAATATCGTAAAATAAGGTGGGGAACATTAAAAACCAACAGGAATAAGATGGGCCCTAAAATGTTTCCTTGTAATGCCAATGATGTTCCAATACCAGTCGCAATTAAACGTAAAGTACCCCAGAAAAATGAATCGCCGATACCAGCTAAAGGACCCATTAAAGACGTTTTGATACTGTCGATTGTTTTTACATCAAACTGTTCATCTAAAGTATTTTCTTCTTCCATTGCTGCGTTAATTCCAAGAATCAAGGTAACAATGTGAGGTGTTGTATTAAAGAATTCTAGGTGGCGCTTTAAAGCACCAGCCATTTCTTCTTTAGTCTTATATAACTTTTTCAAAATTGGAATCATCGCATAAGCATAGGCCATATTCATTTGACGTTCATAGTTCCAAGAGAATTCCATTTGGAAAGAACGCCAAAACACTTTGTTTAAATCTTTTTTTGTTATTAAATTCTCTTCTTTTGATTTAGAAATCTTCGTCATCGTCAATAACCTCCCCATTTGTTGTCTGAACTCCATCATTTTGTCCTTTTCTAAAGTTCATAATGTTTACAACAATGACCGCTAGGATAGCTCCTAAAACAGCAATCCCAGTAACTGGAATATTTAAGTATGCTGCAACAATAAATCCTAAGAAGAAATAAGGTGCTACGGTTTTATTAATTAATAGACGAGCTAACATCGCGAACCCTAGTGCTGGGATAATACCAGTAGCAACAGATAGCCCATGCTGCACAAATTGAGGAATCATATCTAGCAATCCTTTGATCGTGTTACTTCCGACTGAAAAAGAAATCGCAACAACTAAAGCAAGCATTAAAGATAGGCCAAATCCCGCAATTAAGTGCATCCGTTCAACGCCTTTATAATTCCCTACGTTTGCGTAATCATCTGCTTTATGGTTCATGATTGGGATCAATAAACCTAAATAAATATTTTTAAAAATCAATGTCAATGTAGCAATTGGAAGACCTAGCAATAAAGCTGTTTCAGTACCAGCACCAGCTGTAATAGCAAAAGCTGTTCCCAAAATCCCACCTGTTACAACATCTGGCGGTATCGAAGCCCCTACTGAAAATGAACCGATGAATGCTAATTCCAGAGTAGCTCCCATAATAATCCCAGTTTTAATATCACCTAATACAATACCAGTAAACAAACCCGTCACAATTGGACGAGATAATAACGATGTTCCTAAAGCATATTCAGATTGGGCAATAAAAGCCACAATCCCCAGAAGGACAGCTTGCATAATCATCTATTTTCTTCCTTTCTTTTAAAAAACATTTAATGCAGCAACTTTCTTATCAGCTGGTACTTGACGTATTTCTACTTCAATTCCTTTATCAACTAGTTCTTTTATCACTCCTTCTTCTTCAGATGTAATATTGATTGCTTTAGAGATATTTCTTGTACCTTCTCGTACTTTCATACCTCCTAGATTAATCTGTTGGATTTCTGGATAAGCATCTGCTAATGCTTTTGCGTCTTTTACAGATTCTACAACAATGAATAACTTGTATTTATCTGTTACACCACTTTGTAAAGCCTTAATAGAATCTTCAATATTTTTGATGACTAATTTTACACCTTGTGGTTTAGCCAGTTTGATTGTTGTTTTACGGATGTCATTTTGTGGAACATCATCATTAGCAATCAAAATGCAATCTGCTCCTAGGCTTTGTGTCCAGGAAAAAGCTACTTGTCCATGTAATAAACGATGGTCTACACGTAATAATTTAAGCATATTGTTTTCCTCCTCTTAAAATTCTTCTTCTTCAATTTCATTTTGAATCGTTTCGTTACAAAATTGAATCGTCATTGTTGAGTTTGCTAGTGCTTGTTTAATCATTTCCGGAATTGAATCTGTACTTTCCAATTGAGTCACTAATTCGATTAATAACGGCAAATTCATTCCTGCAATTAAATAAAAACTTGGAGTATGAATATAGTTTAAAAACTCATTGTTTACACTACCGCCAAAAATATCTGTTATAACAATCAGTTCGTTTCCTTTATTTTCATCCATAAGCGCTTTTATTTCTTCGCTCAAATTATAATCTGCTGCCATATAAGCATCCATCGTTGTGATTCTATCGTTTTTGCCGCAAATCAATTCTAATGAACTTAAGATTCCTGATGCAAAGTTTCCGTGACTGGCTAAAATTAATTTTCTTTCCACTTTATTCACCTCTCTTATATTTATATACGCAAAGAGCGTGCCAACTTTAGTGGCACGCTCTTTGCGAGTATTAGAATTCGTCTTCGGTTAGCGACAAATCAAGTTTTTGGAAAATAATATCATGGATATATGCTAATTCAGAGTCGGGGATTTTGACACTATAGTTTTTCTCTATGACACTAAACGCTTCTTCTATTTTTTTTAGTTGTTCTTTTCGACACTGGTTGACAGCGCTTCCTCCACTATAATTTTCGATTGCCACATTCCGAATCAACCTTTCAATTAAACAACTAATATGGACGTATAAAGCCAGCTTACGTTCATTCGCAATCTGTTGTTCTGTCAGTTCTTCAAAGATACGCATAAACAGTTCAATTTCTGACATGACTTTATCTGTGTCAAGGATAGTTAACGAATCAATGACTTTTTTTAATGAAAAGTTCCGAATTATACGGTTATTAAATTGTTCATTTTCTTCTGGAGACATAACTTTTTTGAGCCAACTTGAAAGGTTTTGTGTTCCTTTTCCAGAAATTAATTCTTCAAGAGAAAGATAGGGTATATCATCAATCGTGGGATTAGCCGTCCCAATAATACCAATAACATCATACAATGAAAAAACCGTTTCTGCTTTTTTCTGATTATTCAATGTTGCATAGTCATAAGGAATAACTTTTAAAGGGCTCGCTGTCGGCAAACTCTCTTCTAACAATTGACTGATTTGTTTTGCTGTCCCGATTCCTGTAAAGCAAGTTGTCAGCAAAGCTTTTGTCTTGTTTTCTTGTGGATAAATTAATTTCCAATCCAATTTAAGATAATTCGCTGAGCGGACTGCTACGTCAGAAAGACTCAATCCTTTTTGAATATTCTCTCCAATAGCAAGTGCTAATGGTGTCGTAACATTATTCATAATCATAATTGGAGCTGTCAACTGTTGCGGAAAATATTCATAAATCTCTTTTAATGAACCCATATCAACTAAAATCACTAAACCATTACTAATATCATTTTTCTCTGAGTACTCAACAATCTCTTCAGCAATTTTTTGCGGTGTAGTATCCAGCGGCATATCAAATGACTCAAAAACATTTTTTCCTAACATATTGTTGGCCACATTTGCAATACTACTAGCTGTAGCATAGCCATGAGCTACAATAATGGCTTTAGCAGATGTAGAGTCTCGGGATACTCCTAATCGATTGAGATAGAGTGTAAGCAATATCTTATCCATATCCACTACTTCAATATCTAATTTAGGTTGAATCAAGGTGAGGATCCGTTCGGTATATTGAAACTGTGTCGTATAGGTTTGAGCTACTTTTTCCTTAAATTCTTTAATTAATTGAATCAGCTCACTACTTTCAGGTTGCCACCGGACAGTACTGCGTTGGAAAAGATAGTAACTAATGGCATATACCGTATTACCATTAAACGTAATTTGATAAGAAGTCTCCATCTGCTTTAATGTATCCCGTACATATTGGGTCATAAATAAAAGTAATTCTTGTTTTTGTTCTCTATCTGTCTCAAAAATTAAGAAATCAAATAAGTTATCCACTTCTTGCTTCATACTTTCTTCTGCACCAGTTAAGTCCAATCGATGTGCACTGAATTCAACTAATAATTTTTCGTAGGTATGAATGATTCTTTGCTGATCAGGGTTTTTATGAGTAATTAGATTTTCCACCGTAGTTGACTCATCAATCCGTATACTCTCTTCAACTACTGCGCTTGTATTAAGTACAGCATGAGAAAGAAACTCTGGCGACAAATGATGAATGGCTACTTTTATTTCCGTTTCTTCTCGTTGCAACGAAAACGCATTTCCTACAGTTACTTTTACCACATTTTTTAATTCTCCAATATTGCCTTTGTATATTCCATTTTTCAACAAATGGACTACTTGCCCACTGACTAATAATGGAGATTTGATTTTCCGTTGCTCTTTTATCAAAAAGTCATAAACCATTTCTAAGCGTTCGTTTTGGGTTCGTTCATTTAAGGCTGGCAATTCGATTTGTACTGGAATCCGGCGAATAAACGTTGTCAAAAAACTGCTGGAAAGATCTTCAGTGGTGGCAAAAAATAAACGTGTTTTTACTATTCGCGGCTTGTTCGCCTCGCCCATCCGATAAATGGTTCCTTGATCTAAGTAGGTAAACAGCTTCTCTTGACCTTCTGCATTCAAACGATGGACTTCATCTAAAAACAATATTCCACCATTCGCTGCCTCAAATGCTCCTTTTCGATCCTCGTCAGCCCCCGTATATGCACCTTTGACATGCCCAAATAATTGACTCGTCAGTAGCTCTGGATTGTTGGCGTATTGCGCGCAATTCAAAGTAACCAATGGAGCCTCTTCTTCGATTAAATCATTAGCCAGACAAAATTGATAAATAATCTTTATCATATAACTTTTTCCTGTTCCGCTCTCACCTGTCAGTAAAACCGGCAACCCATTATCGGGATAATAGATGGCTGTTTTTAATTGTTCAATACTGCGAGATAAACTAGCATTGTTTCCAATCAATATTGAGAAAAAATCATTTTTTTTGTAGAATAAAGGTTTTTCTTTTTCTAACTCTTCTAAACTACTGTAAAGAGTTTTAGATAAAAAATAGAATTGATTTTCAAAAGCTTCTTTATGCAAAAAATAAACGGGCCGTGTATTGATTTTAACAATGACTTCTTGCTCATTTAGTTGACTTAAATAGTGGCTAACCGTATTTCTTTTGATTCCAAACTCTTCAGCCATTCTTTTAGCTGTAAAAATATCGCTTACATTTTCTGAATCAAAAAAAGCTGTTTGGTTTTCTAAATAATCAGTCAATTTTTTCTTTAACATCATTTTTCACCTCTACTTTTATATTAGGCGAATGACAAAAGATGTCAATCCTTCATTAATAACTTCTATCTTCTTCTACTATGTAGAAGAATTACTATTACCATACAAGTAACCTCCCATATAATATTTTTATACAAGCATATGCTTTTTCATTATTATGGAAGGTATTATTAATTTAGCTATCTTATTATTCAACTGGTAAGTTAAGTATCAACAGGCTACTTAAATCGACTTTATTAAATTTAAAGATATTTTTTGAATAAAACGCTAGCAGATACTCCAATCAATATTACACCCATGATGGCTGGGGCAGCATGGCTAATTATTGCATACAGCTGTCCCCCAATAATCGGGCCAATAACTCGGGCTAGAGATTGGATGCTTTGAGAACCGCCTTGGATACGGCCTTGTTCACTGGTACTAACAGATTTTGAAAGCATTCCATTAAATGATGGTCCAAAGATAGAATCGCCAAATCCAAAGAAAATCATACCTATAATAAAGACAGGATGATATACAGTCAATGCAGAAACAGCAATAAAAATATATCCTATGATTTCACTTATCATACCTAAAAGAGCAATTTGTTTATCTGTCAAACATTTAAGTAATCGCGGCATAATGAGAGCTTGTGAGAAGATGTCAAGCACTCCAACGATTGAAAATGTCAATCCAATAAGAACAGGCTGCCATGCAAATAAATCTATTGAAAATTGTGGGAAAATAGCTTGTAATGAACCATTAGGAATCCATATTAAAAATCCAGCAATCAGTAGCCATTTAACCGATTTAAAAGAAAAAACGTTTGATAATTGCACAAATGGATTAAGCTGTTTAGCTAAAATATTAGAAGAACGTTCAGCCTTTTCAAGACTTTCAGGCATAAAGAAATAGCCATATAGGGCATTGATCAATGAAATGATTGCTCCGGCGTACATAGGGACACTATTCCCAAAATTTGCAAGCACCCCTCCAATTACAGGTCCCAGAGCAGTACCAACTCCTACAATAGCACTGATCCAACCAAAGTATTTAGTTCGTTCTTTTTGGGATGTAATATCGGAGAAGTAAGCTAAAATAGCGGAAATTTGCCCACCTGCCAACCCTTCAATGATACGACCAAGAAAGAGAACCCAAAGTGCTCCTCCAAGCCCAAAAATAAAATAACCAAGAGCAGAACCAATTAAGCTAAAAATTAATACTGGACGACGACCGTATCTGTCACTTACCGCACCTAAGACCGGTGCAGCTAAAAACACAGAAAATGCATATATAGAAGTAAGCAATGTCACTGCAGTAGCTTGACTACTCGGATTGCGGGTATAAGAGTTTACTAAAAAAGGCACAACTGGGCTTACGATAGTTAATCCCAGACCCGTTAAAAAAACAGAGATAAATCCAAATATTAAGGCATGTTTATTGTTTAAAGTATTCATAGTATTTCTCCTTCGAAATTATTGTTTCCGAGTCAACAAAAACAATTTACCTCTTTATTGTTTCCGTGTCAACAAAATAACCAAATAAAAAAAATACCACTTATTTAGTGATATTTTTCAAATGATGCCTATATCGACCAATAAAACGAAAGATAGTGTTGAATTCGTCTTCTGTCATGTTTTTAAATACTTCTTTATCTCGTTCGAGAAATGATTGATGTAATTCTTGGTGAATCTCGTTTACTTTTTGTCCACTGGGTGTTAATCGAAAGTATCTCTCTTTTTTGTTTTCAATAAGTTGATAACTTTCAATAATATTTTTAGCTAGCAGCTTTTTTGTGAGCTTGCTGATAGCGCCTCGTGTCATATAGCTTGCAGCTGCAAGCTTTGTGACATTCGCATTTGGTATTAGAGCGATGTGTTCAATCACTTCTATCTCATTCAATGTATAACCTTTTAAGGCCGCTTCTAGTTCTGGTTTATTGAGCCAGATTATTTCATTAGATAAATCCATAAGTTCACTCATTAACAGCTGTCTTTTATCCATGATAACTCCTTTCTGATTCATATCCAGTATATCCAGATTTTGTTTCTTTCGCAACAAAGTATAGCTGTAGGAATATGCTGACGAGAATATTTAAAATCTTTCTTTAGTCTTTATTAATAACAGGAGTGCATAAACTAAAAAGTTAGAAACATTTTCAGCAATGTTTCTAACTTTTTAGTTATATAATTTTTAATCTACAATAGAAATTTCCTAACAAAAGTATTTATTTACTCAGTTCATTAAACTTTTGGGCATATTGACTAGCTATTTTTGTTACCTCCGTAAAATCACCTTTAAATGCAGGAGCGATCAGATTTCCACCTACACCAACAGCTATGGCACCTGCTTTAAACCAGTCCTGCATATTTTCAAGATCTACTCCGCCAGTTGGCATGATATTTAACTGAGGTAATGGCGCTTTTAATGCTGAAATAATTTTTGGTTCATACGCACTCCCAGGAAATAATTTTACAATATCGGCTCCGCTTTTCAATGCATTCTTCATTTCTGTAATTGTCATACATCCTGGTAAATAAGGAACTTGATAGAGGTTACAGATTTCAGCAGTCTCTTGGTCAAAAGTTGGACTGACAATGTATTCAGCTCCTGCCATAATGGCAATTCTTGCAGTCACAGCATCTACGACTGTACCTGCACCAATTACGATATCTTTTTGTTCTTCATATAAAGAACGTAACTGTCTGATGATTTGATCGGCTTCTGGAACAGTGAAAGTCAATTCAATACTTTTTATGCCACCTTTGATAATGGCTTCGCTTGCTGCTAAGGCTTCTTCTTTTGTTCCTCGTACAACAGCAATAACACCTGCAGTCTTCAAACGAATCAATGTCTCTACTTTTTTCATATTGATCTCATCCTCCTACTCAATATTTACATGCTCCTGAAGTGCATCTTCATTTGACGTTTGATCGCGTTGAGCTAATTTCAATGTTAACGCATCAAGAACAATATGAACTGTTTGGTCGAATAAAGAAGATAACAACTGAACAGATTTGATGCCGGCTCCCGTTTTCGTTGCACCAGGTACAACAATCACTTGATCAGCTAGCTTAGCTAAAGGGGATTCAATATTGCTAGTCAATACAACAATGTCTAACCCTAATTGTTTCGCTTTTTCAGTATCAGAAACGATTCCTTTTGTCGTTCCTGAACCAGAAATTGCGACCCAAGTATCGCCTTTTTGGATTGAAGGCGTAATGGTTTCTCCCATAACGTAATCAGTATAACCAATATGCATCAAACGCATCGCAAATCCTTTCGCTTGAAAGCCGCTTCTTCCAGCACCAAGGACAAAAATCCGCTTATCTTTTTGAAAATAAGCCATAGCTTTCTCTAGTTGGTTTTCATTGACTAAATCCATGACTTGTTTAATTTCGGTCATAATGGTTTCTATTGTACTCATTGATGAATCGCCTCCATAAAAGTTTCCACTGCTTTAGCAGGTTCTTGGCTTTTTGTGATTTTTGAACCAACAATGACAATTTCTGTCAGCCCTTGTTCAGCTAGTTCTTTTGCTTGTTCCAAATCGATTCCTCCAGCAATAGCAATTCGTTTCACTTGAGGAAAATTCTTACGAAATTCAGCCACACTAGCTGTTGCATCTAACTTGTCTTTTCGATCAATGGAATGATGCAAGCAGAAAATAGCTTCTTCAAATTCTAGAATTTGTTCTATTTTAGCATTGTTGACTTCCAATAAATCGATCAGCATTGTTTTGCCTTTTTCTTGACTTACTTCGTAGCAAGCTTTTAGCGTATCATAAGAAGCTGCGCCCATTACGGTCAAAATATCCCCGCCATAAAAATAACCTTGTTGAAATTCGTATGCTCCTTCATCAATTGTCTTGATATCTACTAATAACTCACTTTCTGTTAACACTTGGCGGATTTTCTCAATGGCAAGATTTCCGTAATCTTTAACTAAAGAAGTACCCATTTCAAGAATATCGGTTTTCCCATTCAGTACTTGGGCTAATCTTATGGCATCTTCTAATGAAACACGATCAATAGCTGTTTGTAATTTCATTATTTCACGACCTTATGTTCATTTAAAAAGGTTTCCAATTCTGCTGGTGTTGGGTAGCCGTCATTGTCGCCGGGCGATTGAACAGCTAAAGCCCCTATTGCATTCGCTCTGATAACTGCTTCTTTTAATGTCTTATCTTCAATCAAGGCAGTAATCAATCCTGCCGCAAAGCCATCTCCAGCACCTACTGTATCAACAACTTCTTTTACCTTGAATCCTGGAACCATAAAACTTGCCCCATTTTTTTGTTTCACAAATGCCCCTTCTTCTCCTAGCTTAACGATCACCGTTTGCGTTACCTCACCATTTTTCAAGTAAAAATCAGCAATTGTTGCTGGGTCGCGACTTCCCATTAAAATTTCCCCTTCATTGATTCCAGGTAAAATGATTTCTGCATGAGAAGCTAATTCATTGATCGTCTCCACCATTATCGCTTGGCTTTCCCATAACTGCGGACGCAAGTTAGGATCAAAAGTTGTACGAACCTGATGTTCTTTTAGTAATTGAACTAAATAACGGAAACCTTCTAATGCTTCTTTAGAAATAGCTGGGAAAATTCCTGATAGATGAGCAAATTTAACATCTGAAAAATCGATACGATCTAAAATCGTTTTATCAAAGTGAGCAGCAGCTGATCCTTTGCGGAAATAGAAAATATTTGGATCACCTGTACTGACTCGGTCTTTTAATTGAAAAGCTGTCCAATAATCTTTGGTTTCATCAATATAGTCTGTACCGATTTTATTTTTATTCAACTGGTCAATAATAAACTCTCCAAAAGGATCTTTACCTAATTTTGTAATGTATTGTGTAGTATGGCCTAATCGTGAAACACCTACTGTCACATTAACTTCTGCGCCTGCTAAAAACTTTTGGAAATGACTAGCATCTTTCAAGCTCTTACCTACTTCTTCTGATCCAAATAATGCGATTGGTTCTCCAATTGTTAAAAATTCGCTCATGATTCATTCCTCCATTTAACTATTTTTTTATAATAAAATATAAGCGGCAATGAGATTGATAACTGTCGCACCCCAAGCCCAAGGCAACCCAGTTAATAAAAATGTTTTTGTATCGATTTTAGCGTATTGAACAG
>NZ_DAMDAK010000003.1:45795-50248 GCF_032094055.1 Carnobacterium sp. | reverse complement strand
CCCATCATTGACGGTACTACTAATAAACCATACAAGAAATATTGATCAAACATTCCTGTACCAACTAATATTGCTGCTGTGGCAGCTCCTGCACCATAGAGCATCAATGGCCCACGGAAATAAGATAAAGGTGCAATAATAGCAATAATAATGACTAAAATTAACTTGTTATCCGGAATAATTTGCTGGAAGATGGGGGTAAACCCTGACATTGCATGTATAGCAGCTGATTGGAACATCGTCAAAACAAATAACATAATCAGCAAACCTGCAATATCACTGATTGCGTGTTTAGCGGTTTCATTCATTAACATAACGAAGCGAGTGTAACTTTTCATATTTCCTGTCGCCGCAAAAGCAATGATCGTCGATAACAACAATGCAGGAACAGCATCCCATTTTGCAAAAATACTTAAAGCTACTGGCAAGACAGGCAAAATATATGTCCAAATTGGAACATCTACTATTTCTTCTGATTCTTCACTTTCAACGATTTCAGGTTTCCCATTACGGATCTTTTTAGCATGAAATAAGATGAAAATAAACACAATCATCATTTGAACAGCCATCGCCACAAAGCCAAAGCGTTGATAATGCAATCCCCATTCAACTTTAGGGAAGAAAACTTGGAACTGAACGAATAAGACATTGTTGACATACATTGCTGCTCCAATGGACATAGTAAAAATGGAAACAGCAATATTTTTAGGAACACCAATCGAAAATAGAATAGGGAATAAAATAACTCCAACTGCGATTGCCGAACCAACTCCATAAGAGCTGGTGAAAATCAATGCAATAACCAAAGCAATTAAAATCGTTGCTAATACAGGACTCTTTTTCCCAATTTTTTCTGTTCGCCGGCTAATGCTTCCTGCAATTCCTGTATCGACTAAAACTCGCCCAAACCAAGAACCAAAAATAATATAGGCAGCTGTCTTTCCATAATTTAGAACAGGATCAGTAAAAATTTCTTTGACTGCTTGGTTAAAAGGCACCATTCCAATAATTGTCCATAACACTGCCATTACGAAGAAACCAACTGTTAAATTTCCACCTTTCATCGCATAAACAATAAAAACAAGAAAAGTAGCGGCTAATAGAATACCTACAATTGCACTGCTCATAATTTGTCACCTCCCTAGTACTGATTCAGCTCACTTAAGATTTTTTGATACGTTGATACTTTATGATGATTGTCTTCAGTAAAAAAATTATTTTCTAATTTGTTGAAACGTTGAACAAGATAATAAGCTGTTAAGTAAGCAGCTAGTGATTCTTTCGCTGCAACTTCCGTTTCTTTTGTAGAAAAATCTGGTTGTTTCATAGTGTCCATAAAATGATAGGCAAATTTTTCAGGATCGATTTTTGTTTGTTGTTCAGACATGGTTATTCCTCCTCCAATAAAGCTTTTGCTTCAAGAATTTCTTGTTTTTCTGTTGTTGGGTATTCAATAGCTACCGGGACGTTTTCAGGTAAAACGCTTAAAATTTCTCGCCAATCAATCTCTCCATGATCCAGACCACCTGCTTGTGGTTTACCTTCCATATAAATTACATCTTTTACATGAATATAACGGACGTATTTCCCTAATTGTTCTGCAGCTATTTTTTCGTCTTCACCAACAAACCGCCAATTTCCAAGGTCATAAACATATCCAATATTCAAACCTTCTTCTTCAACCGCTTTCATAAAAGTGTCAATGACTGAAATAGTTCCAGAAGTTTGCGTCTGGTCATTTTCAATATTCACTTCAATCCCCTGCTCAGTTAGTGGTTTTAATTCTATTAAATTACCTGTAAAACCTGCAAAATCACCAATGTTCCACTTGATATGTGTAATTCCCATTTGTATTGCTTCTAATAAATAATCGTCTAGTTTAGAATTTACTTGTCCGTCTACGAACACTTCATCAGGAACACTGTAAAATAATTCTAATTCGTACTTCTCTACTAGTTTTTTAATATCAGCAATTTCGTTTGCTAAATTTTTAAAATACTCTCTTCGCACTTCAATTTTTCTAAAGCCTAATGCAACAGATTCTTCAATCAAATCACTCTGAACTGCCCCATTTTGAACCTTTTCAGCAAACACTAACATGTTCAATACTAACCTTTTATCTATCATAAAACTCATCCTTTCAAATTTAGTTAACCGGTTTCCATAAATAAATTGTAAACCGGTTTCCTAAATAAGTCAAGCGCTTTCAGACAGGAAATATTTACTCTGTTTTGAACAAATAAAAAAAGCCTAAGAAACTGGTTCTCTAAGCTCTTTCGTTTGCTAAAAAAGATATATAAATATTATATAGAATTACGCCACTGTAATTTAGCTGGAACGATATGTCTTTCTATAGAAGTTTCGTTTTGATTAATAAATTTCATCATCTGCTCGCCAGCAGTCTCTCCAATAAGTCTTGTTTGCTGTTCAATACTAGTAATTCCAGGACCTACCAAAGCAGTTAAATTCCAATCATCAAATCCTGTAATTCCAATTTCATCTGGTATTTTTA
The DNA here is from genome assembly GCF_032094055.1 of Carnobacterium sp. GTDB lineage: Bacteria > Bacillota > Bacilli > Lactobacillales > Carnobacteriaceae > Carnobacterium_A. Next base: position 47,736 of record NZ_DAMDAK010000003.1, on the reverse strand, counting down.
TCTTTTCATTAATTAGAATGGTAAGCAGTTGCATTAGAACCCGTCCATTTGAAGCAAATAACACAGTTTTTTTAGGATCTTTGACTAATGTCACTATTTCTGATTTTAAACTTGCCTCAAAGTTTGTTTCTATCAAAACCAATTCTCTATTTGCTGCGTCTGTCAATTCTTTGACTGTTTGATAGCGTAACTCTCGAGTAACGATATCTGCTAACGGTTCACTAACGACAACGATTTTTTCATACCCTTTATTCAATACGACTTCCATCAATTTTTGAGTAGCTTCCACATTATCAGAAGCAATCAACGGCCACTTAAGTGGTTCTGTTTGTCGGTCAACTAATAGTAAAGGAATGTTAGCATCTTCTAAAAAGTCATAATGTGAGGCATCACGTGAAGAAGCTTGCAGAATAATCCCTTCTACTCCCTGGTCAATCAGCTTTTCTAAAAGCTCTCTTTCTTGCCTAACTGAATTAGCAGCATCAACAATAATCATTTGATACTCAACTTTTCCTAAAACTTCCCCAATTCCTTTTAGCAATAAAGAAGAATACATGTTTGAGATGTCGGCTACTACGATACCAATTAAATAACTGCGCTTAGACTTTAAAGCTTGTGCTTGGCGGTTAGGCCGGTATTTCAAATCCACAATAGTTTGAGCAATGCGCTCTTTTGTTTCTTTAGACATATTGCCATAATGCCCATTTAAAAATCGAGAAATCGTTGTTTTAGATACACCCGCTTTTTCGGCAACTTGAGAAATCGTTACATTTTTCCTCATCCATCCACTTCCTTACTGAAGCTTTTTCAATCTTCCTTCACCTAACATTATCGCTAATTTCCAACCACTTATCAACTGCTATCTGATAGCAGTTCTGCAAATCTTGTTCTTTCATTTTACTGAGTAGAATAAATTCAAAGTTGAGAAGCCATTTTTCTAACTATCCAACTTCTTTTGTAAAATAACTTCTTCTCCATTCCCTTCTCCGTTACGTTTAAACCCAAATTTCTCATAGAAACAGATTGCATTTATATTTGACGGTTTCGTTGACAACGTGATTGTCTTTACAACATGTTCTATAAAATAATCTAAGATTATAAGAAAAGATTCAATGTAAAAAGATGCTATTAGTTTCCACTTGCTAAAGGAAATTGATAACATCTTTTTACGTATTTACTTAATTATTGAAGATTTTGTACTAGTCTCATCATTAACTTAATGATTGCACTGCTATTGAGTTATATATATCTAAAATGTTCTTCAAATCTCTTCTTGCTTACACCTTATCAGTATTCTCTGCTACATCTTCTGAATGACGATAAAAATGGAAGAATAGCAAACCTGCTGTCATTGATAAATATCCAATTGCTGCACTTAATCCTGTTCCAAACCCGATTTGACCAGCATGGATAAAACCAAAAAACGAAAGTATAGCAGCTACAAAACTATAAATAGCAGCTTTATTATATTGTTTTTCAATTAAAAAGATAACAATACTAATCAACATCATAGAGACTAATATGTCTGCTGAACCTAGTACACTCCATCCTTCATAATAAACTCCATTGTTTTGTAATACATTATATCCTACTTCTCCTGCACTCGTACCTGCAGCTGTTAAGGCATTATTAACTTGTAGAATAACAAAACTAGCAACAAAGGGCATCAAACCTAATATCATCGCAGGGACATGTTTTGGTTCAGCTGTTGTAAAGGCTTGTGTTCCGATAGACATAGCGATGTAAATTAAAATCGGCAACAATGCTACTAGAGGAATAATAGATAACATCAGAGGTAGTAATCCAATAAAAGCTATCACGATAATACTGATACCAGTCACCAAAGAGTAACCCACTCGTGCTCCCGTAGCTTTCCAGCCTGGATGTCCAATATAAATGATCGTTGGGTAAGGGCTTCCTAACATAGATCCAAATAGCGTC
>NZ_DAMDAK010000003.1:37471-45785 GCF_032094055.1 Carnobacterium sp. | reverse complement strand
TCAACAGAGCAGGAACAAGTAAAGATAAAGTTGTAGGATACTCATCTCCTCCAACTGCAGCACTTTCTACATTATCTAAACTTTCTAAAAAGTCATAAATAGCTAGAGGAATGGCCGCTGCTAAGAATGGAGACAAGTAAGCAAAACCAGCCATTAAATGACCAATGGCAAAAGAAGGTGTCGACAATGAAAATCCTTGAACAGCTTCTTTAACAGTTGAAATATCCATATACCCTGTTGCCCAGGCTAAGATCATCCCAATAACAATAGCTAATAGACCTGCTGGTATATTTCCAGGCAGCTTTTTATGAGCGACCCAGCCAGCTAGAACAATAGTCAACGTCAACAAACCAATATAAGGAGTAGAAAATACTTCTCCCATCGGATTCATGGCGATGTAGGTTAGAGCTATACCTGCTAATGACCCTAATAAAGCAGTGCGGGGAATATATTTTTGAATATAGGGTCCTACAAACGCTCCAATTGTCATCACTATGCCTTGAACCACATTCCAAGCTAATGCTGTTGACCAAGCGAGTACCCAATCACCTGTTTGTGCATGCACAGGCAAAATAATCCCAAATGCTACAATAAAATAATGAGGTACACTAAGCCCATATGGCAAGGCAGTTACATCTGATCGGTTTTCTTTTAGCGACTTACGCCGTGCCTGTATAGCAAATATGATGCTTCCAATACCGATGGACAATGCTGCTGCAGGAACGATGTTGCCATAAATAATACTTGACGGCATATTAATAGCTGCTAATAAACCCACAGCTGCTAATAAATTCGTTAGTACGTTACTAAATAAACCAAAAAACCCGTTTGCATCTCCTTTAACTAACCAAGGAGTGCCCTTTGCTTTTTCTTTCATTATTGTTCACCTCTGCTTTATATATTAGTCTATCGAATTTAAAAGTTTTTTTGATTCTGTTGTCCAACCGAATATTCCACCTTGTTGATTGATCATTCGAATGGAATCTTCATGGTCTTGTTTATCGAATGCAGCACAACAGTCTTCCAACATTAAGCACTCAAAACCACGGTCATTTGCCTCACGAATGGTCGACTGCACACATACATGAGTTGTTACTCCTGCAAGGATTAAACTCTTAATTTTTTTATTGTGTAAAATACTTTCCAAATCAGTTTGATAAAAAGCTCCCTTTCCCGGTTTGTCAAGAACAACTTCGCCTTCTATGGGCTGCAGCTCATCAACGATATCATGGCCATATTCACCACGAACTAATATACGTCCCATAGGTCCTTCTTCTCCAATACCACCGCCGCGTTTTGATTTGCTGTCTGGCAGATCCGTCAAATCTGGACGATGACCTTCTCTTGTATGAATGACAAGAAGCCCTTTTTCTCTTGCTTTCTCTAGAACACGTTTAACATTAGGTATAATAGAGTTAGTTGTTGAAACATCATTTCCTAATTGTTCTCCAAAACCGCCTGGATATAAAAAGTCACGTTGCATATCAATTATAATAAAAGCTGTCGTTTCCAAATCAAATTCAAATGCATATGGTTTAGCTTGTACTGTATATTGTTTAGTCATAATTAATTCCTCCATTTTTGTTTTTATTTATTTTTTTATAAACAATGCCTAAGATGATACTAACTACTATATAACTAACTGCTGTTTCTCTACCAATACCAAACCCAACAGTTTCATAATGGATTAATCCAAAGAATGCAAAAATTGATCCGAGTAGTGCTGTTATTGCTGCATAATGAAATTTCTGATCAATTATAAAAGATAATATACTTGCCCAAAGCATACTGATTATAATAGCTCCAGAACTTAAAGCGATTAATCCGCCATATGGCAGACCCGCTTTTTCTATAACATCATAACCTGTGGTTAATGCATCCGTTCCAGCTGCGTTTAACGCATTCCCAATAATATTCTTTCCCCAATCTGCTAACCAAGGTATTAAAGCTAAGATGATTGCCGGAGCGTATTTAAGTTCAACTTCTTGAAAAGCTTGAGCACCTATCATAAGACCAATATAAATTAAAATTGGTAAAACAGCTGCAAGAGGAATAACAGTTAATAATAAAGAAATCATTCCTAACCAAGTAATCGCCAGAACGGCTACACCTGTTGCTATTGTATAGCCAATTCTTGCTCCCGCTTCTTTCCATCCTGGATGTCCAATAAATACGGCTGTGGGAAAAGGACTGCCAAATAAGCTTGCTAAGATGCTTGTACCTCCATCTGCTATCATAGTAATTGTGGTACTATATGAGTCACCTGCTACTTCAGCACTTTCTACGTTATCGATTGTTTCAAGCAAATTATAGATTCCAAGAGGAATAGCTGAAACAAGAAAAGGTAAAGCGTTAGAAAACCCGCTTATAATTCGATTAACTGAAAAAGATGGAAGTGAAAGTTTAACACTATTTATAGAACCTAATAGAGTGTCTAAGTCCATAACGCCTGTGGCCCAACCTATGATACTACCTACAATAATAGCAACCAAACCAACCGGCATATGAAAAGGAAATTTAACTTTTCCAAACCAGCCTAGTAAAATAATAACTAAGGATACTAGACCAATATATGGTAATTCGAATGTCTGCATGGCAGGTGCCATTGCTATAAAAGTAATGGATGCGCCAGCTAATGAACCTAACATAGCTGACCTCGGTATTAGTTTTCTAATCTTTGCCCCAAAAAGAGACCCCGCTAACTCAATGACACCTTCAATAAATCCCCAAGCTAAGCTAGCATACCAAGCTAAGTAGGGATCACCAGTTGCTCGGTAAGCAGGTCCCATGATTAGAAAAACAATTAAAAACATATGAGGCACGCTAGTTCCTGAAGGCAACGCTGTCACTGTATTTCTTTTTTCTTTTTTTGCCAATTGATAAGCCATCAAACTATAAATCATACTGCTTACAAAAATAGATAGTCCTACTGCTGGTAAAATTGAACCAAAAATTATTGTGGCGGGTATGCCTGTGCTTATCAGCAAACCACCCATAACAAGTAAATTTGTTAGATTGTTTGTAAATAATCCGAAAAAACCGTCAATATCTGTTTTTTGCCAGAGCTTAATATGACCATTAAATGATTCCATACCTTTTTCTCCTTCGAATTAGCTTGCACTATAATTCATATTTTTTGTGATTGGATAACCAATACACATCAATAGGTGTTAAGGTTCTCGTCTTTGTCTTATCACCCCCTTTTAAAATATAATAACGCTTATCTTATGATTAGTAGTTAGCTAATAATCGTATTATTTTTTATACCTCTGATTTATCATAAACAATCGTTCCGTCTAGCCCTAGAATAGCTTCTTTTGTCTTATCCATCGATGTAATAATCGCTTTTCTGCCATATTTAGACTTAACGAATTGTATCGCTGCTTGAACTTTTGGCAGCATACTACCACTTAGAAAGTGTCCTTCGTTCATCCATTTTTCTGCCTCGTTAACGGACATTTTTTTTAGGTTTTTCTGGTTTAATTTATTAAAATTTATCGCTACTTTATCAACTCCTGTTAGAAAAAATAAGTAATCTGCATCCAATTCTTGAGCTAAGTGTTGACTTGATAAGTCTTTATCAATTACAGCCTCCGCAATTACTAGACGGTCTCCATCTTCTACAACCGGGATACCTCCTCCGCCTCCTGCAATGACAATCATTCCTTCTCTTACTAATACTTTGATACTATCTTGTTCTACAATTTTAATAGGAATAGGAGAAGGAATCACCTTTCGATAACCTCTTCCTGAATCTTCTATATATTTGTCTCCTGTTTGTTTCGTCCATTTTTTTGCTTCTTTTTCTGTATAAAAAATACCAATTGGCTTAGTTGGAAAAAGAAATTCTTTATCATGTTTGTCAACTATTGTTTGAGTAACAATAACAACAACAGATTTTTCTATACTGCGTCTTTTAAATTCTTCTCTAAGAGCATTTTGTAAATGGTTTCCAATATACCCCTGGCTCATTGCCCCACAATCTGAAAGTGGCATCAAGGGTATGCTTTTCTGCTGCTTTGCTCCAAGTGCGAAAGCTTGCTGTATCATACCTACTTGCGGAGAATTACCATGAGATATGATGACATCATGTCCTTGTTCGATTAAATCTACAATTGAACTACTTGCTGTTTTTACTAGTTGTCGCTGCTTGGTTGGAGTGTCTCCAAAAATATGACCACCTAAGGCGACAACAATTCTGCTCATTCTATTGTTTCCTTTTCATATTTTTGAGTAAAAGCCAACAATGCTTTCTCAAAACACTCTTTTGGAGGATGTACGATACCTGCGCCAATTTGCCCAATTCCGGCTACTTTATGAGCCATTCCTGTGTTGATGACAGGCAACACGCCTGTATCAATGACTTTACGCAAATCAATACCTAAAGCTGAACCTCTGAAGTTTAATGGCGGAAGAGAATAATTGCTGTTTTCTCCAACTGTAATAGTATACATTTGTTCACTATTATGGATAGCATCATCTACATCGCCGCCTACAAACTGAACGATTGCAGGTGAAGCTCCCATTGCAAATCCGCCAATTCCCATTGTCTCTGTAATACAGCTGTCTCCTAGATCTGGTGCTGCATCTTCTGCGCTGAAACCGGGGAAAAACAGACCTTCTACAAAATTCGCTGGAGCAGTAAACCATTCGTTTCTATCTAATCCGCTGATTCTAATACCAAATTCCACACCGTTTCTTGCCATAGTTGTTACTATAGTAGAATCAGCTACACCATGACTAGCATCCAAAGCAGCCTTACATCCCGGCATTGATAGATTTAAGAAGTAATGTTCATTACCTTTTATAAAGTTTAACACCTCTTCTATCTCATCTTTAGCTAAATCAGTTTGCAGGAAGTAGCCGGATATTTCTCGATAGAATAAACTAGTAGAAGCCTTATTTCGGTTGTGGCACTCATCTCCCATATGCAACGCTTGAGCTGTAATAGATTTTATATCAATTCCTTCTTCAGTAAGACTTAGTGCTTTTTTAAGCGCTGGAGCATAAACTTCTTGCAACCATTTTAGGCGTTCAATCACTTCTGTTGAGTAAGCACCGAAGCGAAGAACTTTTCCAAGCCCTTCATTAACTGTACAATACGCTCTGTTTCCGTGAACAACGTTTTCAACAACATGTACTGGCATAGAAGATGAGACAATTCCTGCCATTGGTCCGACAGTATTATGTTCATTACAAGGCGCAAATTCTATCTCGCCAGCCTCAATAAGTTTTACAGCTTCGTTTTCGTTCGATGCTAAACCTTCAAAAATCAATGCCCCAATAATCGCTCCTTTTACTGGCCCTGCCATTCTATCCCATGTTATAGGAGGACCTGAATGCAGAATCAGTTTTGAATGCATACCTGGTATAACATCTAGAGCTAGTCCGATGTCTATCAAATATGGATGTGCTTCTTTCATTCTTTTTATTACTTCCTGATTCGCTTCATTGATTTTTTCATTGTCTACAATTAAATCTAAGGCATTTAAAAGTTTGATATTCCCTCCGGCAGGTGGTTGCCAATTAACCTGAACAGATTCTATATGTTGAATTTCCATTTCTTCGTTAAATTTTGCTGTTCCTATATTAATAACTTTTAAATCTTGACCAAATAATTTATTCTCTTTACTCAAATCAATCTCCCCCGCTTTCATATCAATCTCACTGCTATTTCTGCAGCTTGTTCATTACTATCCGCAATACAGATACTTAACTTTTCTAATTGTTTAGCTTGTTCTGAATAATCTTGTTTGTCGTCACGTGTACCACAAATGTAAGCAACTATCGGCAAGTGACGTCCATCTTCTTTTGCAATTTTTTGAGCTTCTTGTAAAGCTTCATAAGTTACGCCTACAGGGTCTTCATGAGAACCATAACCTAACTCAAAATCAAGTAACAAAACAGCTGTCTCCGGATCTCTTGCTTCTTCGATAATGCGTTCGTTTCTTAAAGAAGGTTCGATCATTGGGTGTGGTTTACCTTGCGTAAATTCATCGTCTCCCAAATCAACTAACGTGTTCCCTTGACTAACATGTACATCTTCAAGCTTTTCGTTTTCTCTTTTCGCAACATTACTTTTTATTTCATCAACATGAGATCTGATTACTGTTAGTGTTTCTGAAGTAAGTGTCCCTCCGCAAAATAGACCGCGAATGTATTTTTGAGAAGAACTCATTTCTTCTTTCTGCTTCTTGATCCATTCATTTTGTTTATCACTGATTTCTTCAGCCTGCTCTCTATCAGGATTGCCTAATGCATTTACAGCTAGTACCGCTCCTTGCTTCAGTGTTCCTGCGAATGAAGCTCCAACGCTTTCTGCTTCTGTTGCGTCACCATCTAAAAAACAAACAACTACAGGTTTTGTCATTGATTTTATTTGTTCCATAATTTTGTGTTGAACACTTGCTGCAGGAGGCTTAGAAACCAAGACAATGACTTTAGTATTTTCATCTTTTTCAAGAGCCTTCATTCCTTCAAGCATCATTATTCCACCAATTGATTCTTGCAAGTCTCTCCCGCCTACCCCGATCGCTTGCGAAATGCCTTCTCCTAACCTATCAATTTGGACACTTACTTCTTGCAAACCTGTTCCTGAAGCTCCTATTAACCCTATATTTCCTGATTTAACTTTGTTTGCAAAACACAGTCCTACATTATTAATGATCGCTGTCCCACAATCAGGTCCCATCACGAAAAGACCTTTTTCTTTTCCTAATTCTTTTAATTCTCTTTCTTCTTCAATTGTTACATTATCACTGAATATCATGACATTAAGATCCTTATTCAGAGCTTTGCGTGCTTCTCGAACTGCATAGTTTCCTGGTACAGAAATAATTGCTAAGTTTGCATCGGGCAATAAGTTCAACGCTGATTCTGTATTTTCTGTCGTTGTTCCCCCGTTCTTTTTCTTACTGCCTTTTTTTGCATGTAACTCTTTTTCTATCTCAGCAAATACCTCGTCTATACTCTCTTTATTAACTGCGTCTATAGCAATAATCAAGTCATTCTCAGATGCATTTTTTGCATCATCCGTTAATAAGCCGATGTTTTCTAATAATTCTTTATTCATTTGAGTTGACATAGAAACAACTGCTTGTTTTACACCATCTAATTTGCTGATATTTGCTGATAAAGACATTAATGTCACTGAATCATGATATGCGTTTTTTTCTATCATTACTTTTGAAACCATTTTTTTGCCTCCCATATAACTAATTCATTTGTTTATAAGCGAAAATTACCCCTATTAGCATGTCTGTTCCAGATGTAGCACCTATTTTTAAAAATGGCCCTAAATAAGTAGATAAATCTTTTTCTTTATGATGTATAAGCAAATCACCAAGAGCTTGATTCATGTATCCATTTACACCATTTTCGAGCATAAAAGCACTGATCACAGTCGTTTTCTTTTTAGCATTTTCAATCCAATTACTTTCTTTAAACTGTTCTATTAAAGGGCTTTCAAAAAATCCCCAAACGGCTAAGCAACCAAGTATGAAATCATCACCTGTTGGCGTCAAACCTAGTCCTAGTCCAATCAGCCTATAACTATGTTTTAAAACTGCACTCTTATCATTATTTTCTACAGCTTCGCTCATTTTTTTTATCGCTTGAAGATAAGATTTAACATATACATTTTCATCTTCATTTGCGTTTGGATTTTCCATTGAGTATTTGTCCCAAGCAGAGACTAATCCACTATCTTTTCCTTGTTCTTTAATGAATTGGTAAACTTTATTTGAAAAACCGTTATTGAATATCTTCTCGCTTGCATTCTTTTTATTTATTTTTGTATCGCTGAAAACTGCATTTTTGTAGTTCCATTCTATTTGTTTTATTTCTATTGTAAAATTTTCAGATAATGTTACTGAATCACCAGGTGCTATCTTGCTTTTCATTAACTCAAATAGATAGTTATCTTCCGTTTTCATCATCCATGGCGAAGAGACGACTTCGTCAAGAGCGAGTGTGAGCAGATTATTCCTATCGGAAGATAGTACATTGATGACCGTATTAAAAATACTATGAACCGTTCCAATTAAGGCATGTGCTTCTTTATTTCCTAACCAGGTCACTAATTGTTGATCTATAGTCGTTATGCTTCCTTGACATTGCTGAGACAATCTTCTCACCTTTGCTTTTTATTTATATTCTTTAGTCTTAAAATAAGCAATTGAATTCCTATAAGTTTCTTTTTTCTCCCTCCTTTACTTTATTAAATAGATATATTAATCTATAGACATTAGTATAATTACCCTTTTCTATTCTCGTTTCTTTTCTTATGGGTTTATTGTAGCAAATATTGTAAGGG
>NZ_DAMDAK010000003.1:36404-37461 GCF_032094055.1 Carnobacterium sp. | reverse complement strand
GGTTTTCATCGTGGTAAAAACATAACAAAAAACGTTTTAATTGTTATAAAGTAACAATCAAAACGCTTTTATCTCAATTTCATTATCAGTTAATTTCTTTATACTTGATGAACTATTCCTTTCTATCTATTTCTGTCCACACGTTTATATAGTAAGCTAGAATAATTTCAGCTATTTCTAGCCCATCATCTATATTTATTCCTAAGTCTTTAAGACGGTTTACTCTATATCGCAATGTATTGTAATGGATAAATAACTTTTTTGCTGCTTCTTTATGGTTAAATTGAGTTTCAATTAGTGCAAAAAGGGTCTTTAATAAATCCATATTTACTTTTTCATCATAAGCTAAAATATCACCTAATTTACGCTCAACATATTTTTCCAAAACTTTTGTATCTTTCACTTCTTTAATGATATTAAATAACTCATTGTCGTCATAATGGCTCACAAAACAATCTTCATTTAATTTACGACCGATAAACCAACTATCTTTTGCTTCTTTATAGGCTGCGGGGAATGAACGAGAATTTAATATAGGATTAGAAATTCCTATTCCTATAGAATAATCTTTTTTTAATTTATCAGTTAGCAAATTCCCAATTTCTTTCATTTTTTGTTTACTATTGCTAATAAAAGCAACATTTACAAATACTACCAATGACCCATCTATATAAGTAACTTTTATTTTTTTATTTGTCGTAATCAATTCACGATTTAATACCATTTCGATTACTCGGCTGCTAATTATTTTTTCATACTCTCCTATTTTAAATAACTCATCTTCATTTAATAATTTTAATACAAAAATGACTTCTGGAAACTCCATTTCCCAACCATAAAGTTTTGCTTTTTCTATAGTATCTAGCTGTGTATAGTTTGTTCCTTGCAAAATATCTCTAATAAAAGAGTCTTGAAAGTTTTTTTCTTTTTCTGCGACAGCATGGTTTTTATAAAAAGCTGAAGCTAATAATAAAGAAGCTTCTTCAACTGCTATTACTAAATTTTGGTTTTTTTCATTCCCATCCAAAAGAATTAAATGAGCGAATTTATTTCCTCC
>NZ_DAMDAK010000003.1:28481-36394 GCF_032094055.1 Carnobacterium sp. | reverse complement strand
TTTTATCATAGCATCAATACTTTCACCTTTTAAAAACATGTTCATTAGATGGTTATGAACTTCTCTCTGAAATTGCAATGCTGATATATGTTGGTCTAAAGAAAAACTAATAATTTCTGACACTAAGTCGGATAGGTTTTCATCGCTATGAATTTCAATAATAGGAAAGTTTAACTCATTGGCTTGCTGCAACATGCTTTGTGGAATTTCTTCAATATACCTACCAGTTTTTATACATATTCCAGCTGCAGCTGCAGCCGAACTTTTAGGTATAATACTATTCATAGCTTCTATACTATTAACTATTGGATACAATGTGGTAATAATCAAGCTGTGTTTTTCAACAAAAGCCCCTATATCTGGCACTTCCATTAAGGTAGCTTTTTCCACCATATTTTTTAATCCTTTTTTTCCAGCAACTACTTTAGCTCCTGAAAAACTTTCCAGCTCCAAAATATCTTGTACTTTTATAGCCATAGCGATCTCCTTTACAATCTCTTTCAGATAACTAGCATTAAAACTGCTCCTAGGTTTTATTTAATCCTCGTCCTATTCTTATGATAGTCCCAGAAATATATTTTTTTAAAATGCATAACTAAGAGTATTTTCCCTAGCGAGCCCCTCCGCCACCTCCACCACCGGCACCTGCTCCGCCACCAAATGAAGTTGAACCTCCTGTTCCGGATACTGCTGATGAAGCACTTGAATGGAATCCGCCACTTGCTAAGCCGCTGGACCAATTCTTTCTAAATCCTGTCATACCGTTCCAATACCAGTAATAGTAAATAAAGTCATTCCCTCCAGAGACATTCGTTGGATTTGGAATTACTTTCTTGAATTCCTTCGTTATCTCCTCACTTCTAAAATATAAAGTATTCCAGAATAAAAATTCTGCAAAAGAAAATGGAGTTGTATTGTCAGTAAATCCTTCTAATTCAACTTCCTCTAAATCATTATCAAATTGAACTAGACGATCAAATAGTTTGTCACCTTCAGGACTAGCAACGGCCACCTCATGCTTCGTTCCCCAGACTTCAATTTCTTTAAATGAAATAAAGCCTTCATTTTCTAAATACTCTTTTGAGTAATCGATCAAATAATCCGCAAAGGTTTCTACTTCTTTGGCGTGTTTTTTTGCCCATTTCTTCATTTTATTGTCTTCAATGAAGCCACTACTATTTGCAGCATCTAACAGCATGAGCCATAATCCCGTTTCATACGTTGTCTCATGATTCGTCTCTATTTGATCAACAAAGTCAGTGAACGACTGATGGTAATGTGCACGCTCTTCTTCAAAATGAAAGATTTCTATTTCCGTGTTAAACCCATCACCAAACAACGTTTTATCTTCGGCTGTGTGGATAATAATTCGTTCTTCTGAAGTCCATTTCAGTAGATAAGCTGAGAAATAATCTTCAAAATACCCTTTTTGAATGTCTTGCAGCAAATAGGCAATTCCCGCAAAATCTTCTCCTTGATAGGGTATCTCTTCTAATAAAATCCCTTTATTTTCTTGGATCCTTTGTGCTCCTGAACGCATTTGTCCCGCTTCTTCTTTTGCTTTTTTTAATTTTCTAAAGTAGGCAATCGCAAAAGCAGCAGTTCCTCCACCACCTACTGCAAAGAGAGACGCGATAACTATCGGAATTGTATTTGAAGAAGCCTCGTTATTATACGCTGAACCATCCATCGCCATTTCACGCTGTTCTTCTAAGGTCATATCTACCTTAGCCTGTGTATGAAACAGTCCCTGTGGAAATTGAAGCAGCATCGTTACATCTTTGCTGCTGTCGACTTCTTCCTCAGCTTTCCAAACGACCGTATCACCTTCTAATTGGAGATCTCCTTCAAAGCCAAATCCCCAGAAGCGGACATTTTCTGTTGTAAAAGGTTCAAATCCAGAAATTTCAACAGTCAGATTTTCTGCTGGAATGTCAGAAAAGGTATCAAAATTCCATAGTAATGCTTGCCCATCTTCCAATTCACGTACTAAATTTGATAAAGTATAAGTTACTTCGTATTCCTGTTGCCCATACTTACCAATCCCCCAAATAAGCTCTAATCCACTACCCGTTTCTACAGTGCCATAGTGCCCGGCCTTTTCCTCTAATGAAGCATCTGAATCCCATTCGTTCACCTCTTGAAAACCAGCTACTGAAAAATCAAGCAGTTTTGAATTCTGCAGGTCATCTAATACAATATATAATTCAGTTCCATCATCCATATTCATTTTTCGATGTTCGGTTACTATACCAGAACCGTCTTCTTGCAATTCCACTTCGATGGTCATATCCGACAACTCATTTTCCGCAAAAACCGTTTCTCCAAATGCCATACTGAACAGAAAAGCCATAAAACCAATACCCATCAACTTTTTTATACTTTTATTCATTTCCTTATCCCCTTCTTTCTTTTGCACGTTTCTTTTATAAGTTTAGTATACACAATATCATTATCCTTTAGGAAATGTTTCCCCTGAATAAAAACCGTAAAGGATTTCCAATCATTGTATCAAAAAAAATAAGCTGCCACTCCTCGTTGTCATTTCGAGGTGCGACAGCCTAAAAAGGTGCTTATGCATGTCTTAAATTAAACTGTTATTTTAACTCTTCACCATTTGTTTCGATGACATTTTTGTACCAATAGAATGAATCTTTCTTAGAGCGTTCCATGGTCCCATTGCCTTCATTGTCGCGGTCCACATAAATCATACCGTACCGTTTCTTCATTTCTCCTGTTGTGAATGAAACGATGTCAATGATTCCCCAAGGTGTGTATCCCATCAATTCAACACCATCGTAGTCCACTGCTTTGATCATTTCTTGAATGTGATTATTCAAATACTCGATCCGTTCTGGATCATGGATACTGCCATCTTCTTCAATAGTATCCACTGCTCCGTAGCCATTTTCAACAATAAATAATGGGATTTGGTATCTATCCCAGAAGCGGTTCAATACATAACGCAACCCTACCGGATCAATTGTCCAGCCCCAATCACTGGCTGACAAATAAGGATTGTCTACTTGATGAGGAATTTTTCCATGAATATTTTCACTGTCATCGTTTTCTGTATTGATATCGACCACATTTGACATGTAATAACTGAATCCTAGATAATCCACTTTCCCATTTGCCAGAATTTCAGCATCGCCTTCCAAAATAGGAATGTTTAAACCCTCACGTTCAAATTCTTTCAGTGCATAGTTTGGATATTTGCCTCGTACTTGTATGTCTGGGAAGAAATAACGCAAATGCATTGATTCTTCTGCCAACATCACGTTATCTGGATTTGAATTCAATGGGTAAATCGGCACGTGCGACACCATTGCTCCAATTTGGAAATCAGGATTAATTTCTTTTCCTTTAGCAACAGCCAATGCACTTGCGAGTAACGTATGATGAGCTGCTGTGTACATCACTTCTTTTGCGTTCTCGCCTTCTTCAACTTGCACACCAACGTTTGTCCACAAGAAAATCGGGTTCGTGTAATCCATCATATTGTTGATTTCGTTAAACGTCATCCAATACGTCACTTTGTTTTTGTAGCGCTCAAACACGACTTCAGCAAATCGCATAAACAAGTCAATCACTTTACGGTTTCTGAAACCACCATAGTTCTTTGCAACATTTAATGGCATTTCAAAATGCGTCAATGTAATCACCGGTTCAATATCATACTTTAATAATTCATCGAATAAATCATCATAGAATTGGAGTCCTGCTTCGTTTGGTTCAGCATCGTCTCCATTAGGGAAAATACGCGTCCAATTAATGGACGTTCTGAGCGCTTTAAGTCCCATTTCTGCAAATAATTTCACATCTTCTTTATAACGATTATAGAAATCAATCGCTTCATGATTTGGATAAAATTTACCCTCTTCAATTGTTTCTGTGATTTCTCGAGGTTTATTCGCCCCTCCAGCTGTCATTACATCTGCAACACTCGGTCCTTTACCGTCTTGGTCCCAGCCACCTTCAAATTGATGTGCTGCGACAGCACCGCCCCATAAAAAGTCTTTCGGCAATTTACTCATACAACATTCCCCCTGATAATATTTAAATTTATTATTTAACAACTGTTAACATCTTCTCACCTGGTTGAACATGGCGTGATTTCTCGCTAGCGACTTGATTAAAGTCAGTTGTATTTGTCACAATCACTGGTGTCACGACTGGATAGCCAGCTTCTTTAATCGCTTCAACATCAAAAGTAATCAACAATTCGCCTTGTTTGACTTCTTGTTCATTTTCCACATGACTTGTAAAGTGCTTCCCATTTAATTGCACCGTGTCCATCCCAATATGAATCAATAGTTCAACTCCATTTTCATCCGTTAACCCGATGGCGTGCTTTGTTGGAAACAATAAGGTTATTTTCCCGTCGAATGGTGCTACCAACTTGCCATCTGTCGGAACGATTGCTCCGCCTTGTCCCATTGCTCCTGAAGCAAAGACTTCATCGTCTACTTCTGATAGGGGAATCAGCTCCCCTTCAAGTGGGGAATGAATTGCAATTTGAGTTCCTTCTACCAATTCTGCTTTATCATGTGCTGCAACTTCTGCTGCTTTTCCATTAACGCTTGCATCAGAAGTGGTTGTTGCTGCAGCTGTTTTAGGCTCATCACCTATGCCAAAAATAAAGGTCAGAACCGTTCCTAAAACAAAGGATACAGTGATGCTTAATACGTATTGCGGAATCGGACCATAAGCTGGAATAGTCAAAACGCTATTAAATGCGTAACTATACATTTGAGCACCGAATAAGCCGGCTAGACCGCCGCCTACAGCTCCTGATACAACCATAATAGGAATCAAGCGACGGTAACGCAAAATTAGACCATATAAAATCGGTTCCGTTACACCCGCAACAATTCCAGAAATAGTTCCGGCAAGAGACAATGAACTTAAGCTTTGATTTTTACGGTAACGTAAGAAAACACCAAAGGCAATGCCCATTTGTGCAAATGTTGCGCCAGCTGCCATCGCATTCAATGGGTCTCCTCCACGAGTCAAGTTATCTAGTTGAATTGGTGCAATTCCCCAGTGAACTCCCAGTATTACAAGGAATGGCCAAACTGCTGCAAATACTATACCAGTCAAGACAGAAGAAAAATCAAGCAGCGCCACTAAACCAGCTGCAATCAGTTGACTGATATATTGAGAGAATGGTCCAAAAATCAAAGCAGATAACGGCACCATAATCAAAATTCCCATCATTGGCACGAAGAAGAGTTGAATCACATCTGGCGTGTATTTTTTAAGGAAACGTTCTAATGGCGCATAGAATGCGATTGCAACCAGCATCGGAAAAACGGTACTAGCGTAATCAGAAATAATTAAAGGAATACCTGCAAAGTCCAACTTTTGGCTGGATTCTATTAATGCTGTGAAACTCGGATCCAAGAGTCCTGCTCCAATAACCCCACCAACAAATGGACTCACTTTTAAGAACCGCGCAGCAGAAAGTCCTATAAATATTGGAAAGAAATAAAATAAACCATTAGAAGCCGCACTTAAGACTGCATAGGTAGAACTTTCAGCATTTAACCAACCAAGCATTGTCAATACTGCTAAAAGCGCTTTAATCATCCCTGAACCTGCTAAAGCTGGAATGAGCGGTGAAAAGGTTCCAGAAATGTATTCAAACACAACGGCAAGAGGATTTTTAGACCGAACGGATTTTTTAATATCATTTGCATCTGATTCCGAATCCTTCCCCGCGCCTGATTGAATGTTATAGTGATCCATAATTTCTTGATACACTTTAGCTACATGATTGCCAATGACTACTTGGTATTGTCCACCGCTTTCAACAGCAGTTAAAATACCTGGATTGTTTTTAAGTGCTTCTTCATCGACCTTGTCTGTATCTTTTAATTGAAATCTTAGTCGTGTCGCACAATGTACCAAAGATTGAATGTTTTCTTCGCCACCGATGTGTTCAACGACAAATTTTGCTGTTTCTTTATTATTTGCCATCACTGCACTCCCTTTATTTTTTGTTCCTATAAAGTGTAAGTGTATGGGTACAATTTGTCAATACCCCTATTTTTTAAAATGTGGTATAATGCTTACGAAAACCCATGGAAAGTGGTGTGTAAAATGGCAAAATATAAAGAAATAGTACGTAAAATGATTCAAAACATTGAATCAAGTGAAATGAATCAAGGGGATAAACTTCCTAGTATCGAAACTTTGATGAAACAATTTGATGCTGGAAAAAATACCATTTTAAAAGCATTAGCTGAACTGGAAAAACAAGCTTATATTTATCAAGTACATGGCAGTGGAAATTTTGTTCGGAAACACAAACGTAAAGGGTATATCAATATTACAGAAGTAAATGGATTACGCAGTAGTTTGCGAGGTTTTGAGTTAGATTCTAAAATGCTCGACTTAAAAGTGATCAAACCTACTCCTGAAGTGATGGCTAACTTAAATGTAGATGAAGACGAAGATATTTATTATGTAAAACGGTTAAGATTGATTGAAGGGCGAAAATTTTCAGTTGAAGAGTCTTACTATTTAAAGTCAGTTGTTCCCTATTTAAATAAAGATATCGTTGAAGCCTCTATCTTCGCTTATCTCATCGATGATTTGAAAATTGAACCGGGATTCACAGACCATTTCTTACGCGTCAGTCAATTAAATAAAGAAAACGCCGACTTATTAAACCTAGAACCGGGGGATCCTACCGTTTTGCTTGAGTCCATTTTCTTCTTAAAGAATGGACAGCCATTTGACTATTCTAAAGTCATCTATCATCATGAAGAGTCCCAATTCTTCGTACAAGGCCATAGTTATATCGGCTTATAGAATTCAATAAGGCTATATACCACTAACACAATTGTCAGTTATGGCCTTTTTATTGAGCGATGATTCCTTTATCTATAACTGCTAGTCTGTCTTCTACAAAAGAGTGCATTTTCATTTATGTAAAGTTAGTCTAACTTTATAATTACGATGGTGATTTAATCGAATATTTTTGACAAAAAAATCACCTCGTGAGATGCTATGCTTATAATAAAATGAAAAGAACGGAGGATTTTTATGGCAACAATGGTTTTTGTCAATTTTCCTGTCTCTGATCTCAAACGTTCAACTGCATTTTATGAAAAACTAGGATTTACTCAAAATAAAGAATTTTCAACAGACGAAGCTGTCTCAATGGTTTGGGATGATCACTTTTGGATTATGCTGCTAAACCACGAATTTTACAGCCGTTTTATTAAAGACAAAAAAATCGCAGATACTCAAACAACTAGCAGTT
This sequence comes from Carnobacterium sp., assembly GCF_032094055.1. Taxonomy (GTDB): domain Bacteria; phylum Bacillota; class Bacilli; order Lactobacillales; family Carnobacteriaceae; genus Carnobacterium_A. Next base: position 29,121 of record NZ_DAMDAK010000003.1, on the reverse strand, counting down.
CTCTCATTGCATTCAGTATGGAGAGTGCTGATGCAGTCAAAAAATTCGCTGAAACAGCCAAAGCCAATGGCGGGGATTTTTACAAAGTTGATATGGGAATACCTGAAGATCAAATGTTCGGCCTTGAAGTGGAAGATCCAGACGGAAATATTTTAGAGCCCAATTGGATGGCGATGTAAGTAGATGTAAGTATAAGATTAAAAACCGTCAGAGAAAATTTCTGACGGTTTTTGTGTTGTACAAAAGAGTTGGATTCTTGACTAAAAAAACTAATAAAAGCTGTGTTTTTCGGGAGTAAGCCGATTACGAGTTATATGTCGTTGGCTCGTAATGAGGATATTCAAAAAATTATTTTCAGTACCTTTTTATAAAGCTAGCATAGCATAATCAAAAAACTCAAAATCATTAATTACTGTCTTACTATCCCCACCTAAGGTACCTAATAAATCTCAAATGGTTGCTTTATTCATCTTTAGCGACTCTTCTCCTGCATAAAACTCATGATCTTTTTTACTTTAATCATTACCTTAACCAAATACTGATCTGGATTTTTTTCTGCAACTTCATCAATGATATATTCCTCATAGGCATCTCCATCAATTTCATAGCCCCTATTTGCTAGTTCATCCAACATTTTTCG
>NZ_DAMDAK010000003.1:7915-28471 GCF_032094055.1 Carnobacterium sp. | reverse complement strand
ATATAGTTTTTCCGTTTTATTGTAATCACAGTGGTCATACATAACCGCGTATATTCCTTTTGGTTTAATGCTTAAAAAATTTTTATTATTAGTAGTAACTTTATTTATATAGAAGTAATTAAGGTTTGTAAACTGTCCGTTGATCAATTCGTTTCTTCCAACAATAGCTCCTATTGGATAGCCTTGGGCGATATCTTGCTGCTCAATAATTGAATAGAAATTAACAAGGGCTTCATTGTAATTTTGGTTTATTTTTTCACTAATTAGTATAGACTTTTTTTCTTGCTGAATAAAAGTAATCTTTCCTATAGTAATTAAATCCGCCTGTTTTGTTAACTCTATTCTTTTTTCCAGCATGTCTTTGTATTGCTTTAATGTTCTAATCTTTTTGTCAATTTGTTCTTGTTCTTCTTGAAACAGTGACAGCATTTTTTCTGGAGTTCGTTCTTGTAAATAAATTTTTATTTCTTTAATTGATTTTCCTAATTCTCTTAAAATCCAAATCACACTAATGGTATCTAATTGTTTTTCCTCATACATCCGATACCCTTTTTCTGAGACCATTTTAGGTGAAAACAAATTGATTTTATCATAATAAATAAGATTCTTCCGACTAATTCCGGATAAAGCTGAAAACTGACTAATGGTTAGATATTCCTTTTTCATAATGTTCCTCTCTATTCATGTATCGTTTATAAAAATAAAGCTTGACTGTATAGCAACTATACAGATTATACTGCTATTATTCGCTAATTTCAAAGTATAGTGAACTATCCTATACCTTATTGAAACAATCTTATTCTAAACTTGGTGCTGAGTTTAGACACATAACTAAAAGGGAGACATGAACAATATGCGTTTATTTTTTACATTTCTAAAGAAAAACAAACTGCTTGTCCTTGTTACAAGTAGCTTAATTTTACTACAATCAGTAGCAACTCTACTCATTCCTTATTTAATCGCTCAACTTATTGATAAAGGAATTTTAGAAAAAAATAGTAGTGTCGTTTATTCTATTGGAGTCCAGATGTTACTTACTGTCCTTGTTGGAGCAATTGTTGGGGTACTTGGAAGTTATTACACATCTGAAATTGCTTCGCGTTTTGGAAAAGAGACACGGAAAAAACTATTTAGGAAAATACAAGATTTATCACTAAACGATACCAACAACATAGGTGTAGCTTCTTTAGTCACAAGAACGTCTAGTGATGTTGTCAATATTCAAGAAGTGACGTTGTCATTATTTCAAATGGTTTTGCCTAGTCCATTTATGGCCATTATTTCTATATTACTTGCTTACCGGATTTCACCTGCTATGACAGTCATTCCTCTTGTATCCATTCTTATTTTTATAAGTGTGATTACTGTTATCATGTTTAAATCAACATGGCTTATCAATAACATACAGAAAAAGATGGATAAAATGACCATGCTTGTAAGACAATTTTTTAAAGGCGTAAAAATTATTCGTGCCTTTGATAATGCTGACTTTGAAAAAAATAAAGTTGATGGTAGTTTTAATGATTTTGCAGATAATATGATTAGAATCAATAAGTACTTTGCCTTTCTAACACCTGTTGCTTTTAGTCTAAATTCCCTTACGATGATTCCCATTATTTGGGTAGGTAGCTCTCTGGTTGCAGAAAGCAGTATTCAAGTAGGGGCAATCACTGCTGTTATCGGGTACTCAGTCCTCACAATGTCTTCATTTATTATGACAGCTTTGATCATGTTTAATATACCAAGAGCAATCGCTTCATTAAATAGACTTCAGGAAGTATTCATTCTTCAACCAGAAGTTGAGGATGATAATCATTTGGTAGAAAAAGTAGATTTTACTGTACAACCAGCCTTGTCATTTGAAAATGTAACATTTAACTATCAAGGCGCTGACAAAGCGGTATTAGAGGACTTAGATTTTTCGATTAACACTGGAGAAGTACTAGCCATTGTTGGTGGAACAGGCTCCGGGAAAAGTACGATAGCTAAAATTCTATTGCGCTTCAATAATATTCAAGCGGGGCGTATCTTGATACACGGTACAGATATAAGCAAAATCTCGCAAAAAGACCTTCGTTCATTGATTAGCTACGTCCCACAAAGAGCGTTTCTATTTAGCGGAACCATTCGGGACAATATTTTAGATGGGAATAAAGCAGCAACACCTGACAAAATAAGGCACGCTGCACGAGTTGCGCAAGCCTTGCCTTTTATAGAAGAACAAGATAAGAATCTTAATGCCTCAGTTTCTCAAGGAGGAACAAATTTTTCAGGAGGACAAAAACAACGTCTTGCTATTGCGCGTGCATTGATAAAGAAATCTCAAATCTATGTATTTGACGATAGTTTTTCAGCACTGGATTATAAAACAGATGCGAAGCTTAGAGCTGCTTTAAAATCCGAACTAAAAGATGCTGTCACCTTGATCATTGCTCAAAGAATCAGTACGATTGTGGATGCAGATCAAATCATTGTCTTAAATGAAGGAAAAATTGTGGGTAAGGGCACTCATTCAGAATTAATTGAAAAAAATCCTGTATATCAAGAATTAGCTAAATCTCAAAATATGTTGTCGGAAAGTGAGGGGAATCAAGATGTCTAAAAAAGAATATGGGCTTTTAGAAGAAATAGATACAGAAAAACCAAAAAACCTTAAAAAAGCCGTTCACTATTTTTTCGAACTGCTGATGCTCCAAAAAAAGAAAACCATTTCAGCTATCCTTTCGAACGTTATTGGCACATTAGCCTATGTCATGATTCCTTTAGTTACAGCTCAAGCTATTGACGGACTAATCGAAGCTATAAAAACATCGGGCGATTCAATGATGGAAAATATTGGAGAAGCTATCACCGGTCCTCTTCTCTTGTTGCTATTGCTTTCTGGCATCATTTTTATTTGCAATTACTTTCAGGAATATTTAATCGCTTCTGTCAGTGAAGAAGCCAGTCTAACTTTACGGAAGAAAATAACAGATAAACTAAATAAATTGCCGTTAAATTTTTACGATCAAACACAAGTGGGCGATTTGTTGAGTCGAACGACAGCAGATGCAGATAAAGTATCAACCTTTATTGTCATGAGTTTTAATCAATTTGTTAGTTCAATCATCATTGTCATTGTTGGGTTAAGTCTAATGATTTATGTTAGCGGTCAATTAGCCTTGATCATTATTATCATGATTCTGATCAACATTATTGTCACAAAAGTCATTTCTAAAAAGAATCAAAATTTGTTTGGCAATAATATGTATACTTTAGGGAAGTTAAGCGGTGCTGCGGAAGAATACTATTCTGGAAACACGATTATTAAAGCTTTCAATAAACAAGAAGAAGTCATTCAAAAAGCCGATCAATTAATTGACGAACAATATTCTGCTCACAAAAAAGCCCAATTTGTTAACTTCGCAATTTACCCTATCACGAGAACCATTACTCAACTAGCTTATATTAGTAGTGCATTAGTGGGTGCTACTTTAGCGATTCAAGGAACGATGACGATAGGATTGCTTCAGGCTTTTCTACAATATGTCAATCAAATTTCAGATCCCATTACCGAAGCTGCTTACATCGTAAATATGCTTCAAGGTTGTTTAGCAGCTATTGAACGGATTCATGAAGTTTTAGATGAAGAAAACGAAGCTCCAGATATCGCAAACGCTAACGAGCTTGATAACCCACTTGGTCAAATCCAATTTTCTCATGTTAGTTTTGGCTACAATAAAAATCAACTGATTATGAAAGACGTAAATTTTATTGCAGAGCCCAAAAAGATGATTGCCATCGTCGGCCCTACAGGTGCTGGTAAAACAACTCTAGTAAACTTGCTGATGCGTTTTTATGAAATTAACAGTGGTGCTATTTTATTTGATGGGATTGATACTAATACACTCACTAGACATGATTTAAGAAAGCAGTTTGGTATGGTGTTGCAAGATACTTGGTTATTTGAAGGTACCATTGCTGAGAATATCAGCTATGGGAAGAAAGATGCAACAAGAGAAGAAGTTATCTCTGCAGCTAAAAAAGCGCAGTGTGATTCATTTATTAAAACATTACCAGAAGGTTATGATACCATTATTTCGAGTGAAAATAATATGATCTCCCAAGGACAACAACAATTGTTAACGATCGCTAGAACCATTTTATCAGACCCAAAAGTAATGATTTTAGATGAAGCGACGTCAAGTATTGATACTAAAACAGAAATTAAAATTCAACAAGCGATCGATCATCTGATGATGGACAGGACAAGCTTTGTGATTGCTCATCGTCTGTCGACTATTAAAAACGCAGATTTAATTTTAGTCATGGAAAAAGGTAATATCATTGAAACCGGCAGCCACAAAGAATTATTAGAACAAGACGGCTTTTATGCTGACCTTTATCAAAGCCAATTCCAAACGATGTAAACTTATTTAATAGTATAGAATTAACTGCAGTACCTCTATTGGATTCATATAATTTAGCTGGTATGAAGAACGAAACAACAAAGAATTTGAGGCAATAAATTTTGAAAGACTATCAAAATTTATTGCCTCAAACTATTTCTGAAAATAGATTTTTCGAATTGTACTTGTCTATGCTGAAATCCTTTGTATTAATCTTAAATAATTTATCTAAAACCAGTACAAAGCACTTTTTGTATATATATATAACTGTAATTAGAAACCTTAAATTTTTAAAATATTATTAATTAAAAATTTTGAATCTAATTTAAAAAATTCAAGTTATAAGTTCTCTATAGACTAAGATTTCTCCTTAATTCTTTTTCGGCTAAAAGTAAACAGCCAATAATTCCTGATTGGTCCTTCAAGTCACAACCTACGACGTATTCTTCCATATTTGGTAATTCGACATAGTTAGCAAGCTGGTCTTTCAACGATTTCCGAATCATTGGAAATAAATGCTTTTGATGCATTACTCCGCCACCTAAAACAACTATTTCTGGTGATAGGACAAGCGTGTAATTCATAATCGCTTGTGCAATATAGTATGCCTCAATTTCCCAAAAGGGATCTCTCGGAGATAAACTTTGAGATTTTTTATCTAATCGATTTTCAATTGCTGGTCCTGAAGCTAGTCCCTCAAAGCAATCGGAATGATAGATACAATTCCCATCATAAGTATCATCTGGATGAAGTTTTAAATTGATATGTCCCATTTCTGGATGATGAATTCCTTCAAGAAATTCATCATTTATCACTGCACCAGCTCCGACACCAGTTCCTATAGTAATATACAAACAGCTGCTTTTCCCAATGGCAGCACCTCTCTTTAATTCTCCATGTGCTGCTGCATTGACATCTGTTGTCCAATAAACAGGAATATTGTAATGATTTTTTACCTTATGCAAAAAATCAATATTACTCCACCCTTTTTTTGGGGTTGTTGTAATGTATCCATAGTTATCAAATTTTTCATTAATACAGATTGGGCCAAAAGAACCGATTCCCATTGCAGCTAATGTATACTGATCAAAAAATTCATACACTTGTCTAAATGTATCTTCAGGTGTTGTAGTTGGAATAGATAGTTTAGAGATAATTTCTTCATTTTCATTCCCTACTGCACAAACAAACTTTGTTCCGCCTGCTTCGATTCCACCAAATAGCATAGATACTCTCCCCCATTTAAATTCTAATTTCTCTCACTTCAATATATGGGATGGTAACTAACTTTTCACTTATAATTTCAATTGTTCGTTTTCCTCTTCCCATAAAATTATTTATGCTCATATTTCTTCCATCACTAGTTACAATTTCCAATGAGCAACTATCCGAATAGATTTCAATAAAATCTATGTTTTCATTTAATGGCATACGACACTCTGCTTTGCCAAAAGTATTTTTGTCAGCATTGTAGATAATCGTGTTGTTCTCTAACGTAATTACATCACTATCTCCATTAGAAGTAGATATAATCAAACTGAAATCTACGTTACTATATCGGTATCGGTCAATTTTCACTACAAAACTTTCATTCACTTGATTGGTTAATAATTGTTTTCTTTTATTAATTTTTTTATTCTTGAACTGGAATATATCAACTTCATATTTTTTTAATTCCTCTACTGGAAATAAACAAAGATTATTCTTTTCATCCAAACGCATAACTTTTGGTAAACTCATAGAGCCACACCATCCATCAATTTCTGTTGGACCAAAATCTTCCCACCACGGCATCCAATCCCAACCATTTTGCCAAGCAATAACTAATCTTCGATTTTGGTTATCTAACGTTGTTTGTGGTGCATAATAATCGTACCCAAAGTCAATTCTTCCTTCTTTTTCAAATTCGAATTGACCTGTCTTATAATTCAATTCTCCAACTAAATAGACTGTTGTTCTTTCACCATATCCCATTGGGGAAAAAATCAAAACTGTCTTATTATCTAAATCAAAAATATCTGGACATTCCCACATCGTTCCTAAGTCATTATCATAGCTCACTAATGGACCTCGAAGATCCCAATTGTATAAATCTGTTGATTGATACAACATCGCGTTTCCTTTATTTGAAATACTCACACCAACAATCATATAATATAGGCCATCTTTTTCCCAAACTTTAGGGTCCCTAAACATGTCATTTTTCACATTAGGAGCACTATTTGTTACAATCGGATTTTCTACATACTTTTCAAAGTTTATTCCATCTTCACTTGTAGCTAAACATTGTGTCTGGACAAATTCACCATTTTGGAAAGATGTTCCTGTATAGAAGGCAAATAGTTTCCCGTCTTTTTCAATCGTTGTTCCAGAGAAACATCCGCCAGCTTCATGGTCATCGTACCATTCACTGGGAGAAAGTGCAGTCGGTAATTCTTCCCATGTAACTAAATCCTTACTTTTTACATGTCCCCAATGCATTGAACCCCATTGAGCTTTATACGGATAAAATTGATAGAATAAATGGTATTCACCACGAAAGTAGATGAAACCATTAGGGTCATTCAACCAACCCACTGGCGTTGAAAAATGATAATTTGGTCGGTAAAAACCGTTTGTAATTTTATCCTTATTATTTTTTACAAATAAATCAACTTCTCTAACTCTCTCTTTATGTGTAGACAAGTATATCCCTCCTGCTAAATTATTCTTTTACTGATCCAGCCATCATTCCAGAAACTAAATAACGTTGTAAGAAAAATGAGATAGCAATAACTGGGAAGCTAAACAATATAGCTCCGGATGTCATCGGTCCCATATCCAAACTGTAAGCAGTTAAAAATTCCGATAACGCTACTGGGACAGTTTTTGCTTCATTACTTGTTAGTAACAAAGCTAATAGAAAATCATTCCATGATAATAAGAATGTAAAAATACCTGTAGAAATCATACCTGGGATAACTACAGGAAAGATAACTTTTGAAAAAGTTTGAAATGGTTTTGCTCCATCAATGGAAGCAGCTTCATCTAAATCAAATGGTATTGCTTTAAAGAAACTGATCATCATCCATAAAACAAAAGGCAGATTTACTGCTGCATAAACAATTATTAATGCAGGTAAGAAATCATACATCCCTAATTTTTGAACAAATGAATAAATTGGTACAGCAATACTTGATAGCGGAATCATTTTAAGACAAAGAACAACTACTAAAAAGAAACTACTGAATTTAGAAGCTACGGTTCTTGAAATAGCATAAGAAGCTAGTGAACCTAAAAATAAACAAATAATCGAACTGAATGTTGCTGCTATTAAACTATTTCTAAAAAAATGCAGTAAATCTGTATTCATAAATAAGTTTCTGTAGTTTTCTAGAGAAAACGATTTAGGAAACAATGTTGGATCAGTTGATATAACTTCATTTGAAGGTTTAAAAGACGATAACAGTATATAGATGTACGGAAACAAAACTAGAATAAGAAATACTGCCACGAAAAAGTACATTAAAATTATCCAGACATTATCAAATCTATTTTTTCCAAACTTTTCTGAGAACATTATTTTCCCTCCTAGTTATTAATTTTCTTTCTAAAAATCAGTGTAATAGATACTAATACAACAATAAATATCACAGCCATCGCACTTGAAAGCCCTACGTCGCTGTATCTTTGTAACATTTTATAAATATGAACACTTAGTAATTCTGAAGAGTTATTTGGTCCGCCTTGTGTCATAGCCCAAATAATATCAAATGACCGTGCAGCATCTATGATACGGACAACTAAAGCACTAAATAATACTGGTTTAATATTAGGAATAATGATACTAAAGATCATTTGAACCTTTGAAGCACCTTCCATAACTGCTGCTTCATATAATCCATCTGAAATCCCTTGTATTCCTGCTAAAAACATCAGCATCATAAATGGTGTAGTCAACCACACATCTGCAATAACTACAGAAATTAACGTGATATTAGGATTTGCTAACCATAAAATACTACTGGTTGACTCAATTAATCCAATCTTCACTAATAATGCATTAATAATTCCAAATTGGTTGCTCAGCATAAATTTCCAAATTAAGCCAGCTACAATAGGTGCGATCATCAAAGGTGATAGCATTAATGTTCTTAATGCGGTAAATCCTTTATACTTATGTGTTAAAACTATCGACAAAAACAACCCTAAAACTGTCTCTAAACCTACTGCTAAAAATACATAAACAAGTGTATTCCTAAAAGCTTTCAAGAAAGCTGCTGATGAAAAAGCTTTGATATAGTTATTTAATCCTGCAAATTCTCGACCTCCATTGTCTAAAATTGTAGAAAAACTATCAATGAATAATGTTATTAAAGGATATAATAGGAATACCAGCATGAATATTGCTGCTGGTAAAAAGAAATACAGCATTGTTTTTTTATTAATCGTATTCACCTTTTCAGTCCTTTCTAAAAAAAGACTATACAAACTATAAATAATTAGTAGATTATATAGTCTTTAAACTTTTTATTGATTATTGATTGATTATATTTTCAATCTCATCTTTAGCTGCATCTAATTCTTTTTGAGCATCTTCTCCAGCTAATACACGTTGTAACATTGGTGATAACACTTCGTTTTCAATTTGTGTCCACTCTGCAATCTTGGGACGATTCTGTGTTTGTGGTCCATCTAATGTTGTTGAAATCGCATCAATATGTGCATAGGTCTCATCGTTTGTATACTTTTCAAATACTGACTTTCTACCTGCAATACCTAAAGCATCCATATACATTTCATTTTTGTCATACATAAATGCTAAGTAATCTTCTGCGACATCTTTTTTCTTAGAGTCTTTCAAGATTACTTGGTACCAAGGCCCAGGGACAGCACCAATACCAGCAGAACCTGATAATGCAGGAGCAGCACCAACTTTACCAGGTAACGCTTCTTCCGACGTTAAGTAAAAGTGTCCCCAAGCAATTTGCATTGCTAGTTTTTCACTGTTAAACAATTCAGCGGTTTCCGTACTAGCAATAGATAAGTAATCTTCTGGAACAGATTTATTTTTGATCAGACTTTGCAAGTATTTTAATGATTCAACATATGGTTTTTCATTTATCAAGACTTTGTTGTTATCATCCATGATTAAAGGTTTTGCTCCTGCTTGAGCTGCTAAATCTAACCAACTGCTGACTGCATCCCCACCTGTTTGTCCAAAAACGGATGTTCCATACATACCATCTTTAGTGAAAAATTCTGCTGCATCTCTATATTCCTGCCATGTTTTTGGAACTGTTAAATCATAGCCGTATTTCGTAGCAAAAGCTTTTTTATTTTCTGCGTCTTCGAATAAATCTTTTCTATACAATAAAATTTTTGAGTTCGTCCATGTTGGTAAGCCCAATAATTCTCCATCAATTGTTGCACTATCATCTAATTGAGGTAAAAAGTCATCCAATTGTTCTTGAGTAATAACATCAGAAACTGGCGATAATCCTTTAGCTAGTGCTGGAAACCATAAAACGTCAATAATTGCAGCATCATGTGTTGCTTTTTTTGCATCAATTTCAGCTTTTAATTTATCATAAACACCTGAGTAAGGAACAGAATCGATTTTGACTTCATAACCAGATTTTTCTTTGAATTCAGCAGCAGTTTCTTTTGCAACCTTTTCAGCAGGACTTCCGCCTTCTACTAGAATTGTTAGTGTTTTATCACTTTCACTATTCTTATTACTATTTCCACATCCCCCTAAAACTGTTAATGCAGTTGCCAACATCAATATCTTTATAACACTTTTCAAAATAACCCCTCCTCGATTTGTATGCGCTTTCTAAATAATGGTGAAGTTTAGAAGACTTGGTTTCCTTCAGTTTTGTCACAAATAGGCATTCTTTTAGTTTCTGTCAGTTTTACAATTGGTATTCCATCCACTAGCTTTTTTCGTTGCCCTACATTCATATTTATCGCTCCTTTTATTTTTGTAACTTAAATATAACCTATGAAATAATCACTGTCAACCGCTTTCATAAATAAGGTCATTACGAAAGTCATTGATAGGTGTAAATAGACAACAAGATCCGAACAAAGCTCATAAAACCTCATAATAAATGCAACTTATATTTTTAGTATTTATAATAGAATAATATTATTTCTGAAACTTAATATTTTAATAATGTCATTATATACTTATCCATCAGAAAACATCTCCAATCCTTCTATAAATACTATATTGTACAATACCAAGAATAAGCCACTCACTACAACTTATGTTTATTTTTTACTTTTTCTTATAGAACAAATCGGATAAACTTTGCCTTACAACTTATTAAAAACTTTCATACAATGACGCCTTTCATAAATAAACGATTATCTTTTCTTATATCGTTACAATATCGGAACTTCTTCGCCTCTTTTTAACAATAAGATGGATTTTCATCCAACTATTTCATAAATCAATTCTAATTACTTAGTTTATAAAATGATACTTCTTAAAGAACATTCTTTTTCATACGCCTATTGTAATCTTGCAGAGTTTTTTATCAAATAAAAAAAGCGTAAAATAAATTTGTGTATCTTTCTTTCTATCACTTGAAAATTTATAATTTCTTTAAAAACAAGCTAACCCTTACACTAGTAGGGTTAGTTTGTTTGGCATACCGGTAACATGTTATAGGGCTTAGATTGAATATATCATTTATACTAAAGGAGTTGGTGTGGCTCTGAATGCATTTACTGTTTTGTCCATAGTAACTTGTACGTCACTTCCAGAGTCAAGAATCGTATTTCGAGATGATCCGCTTTCTACCAATACTGTTGTTACGTTAAGTGGTCTTGATGCTTCAGTCGTCAATAAAGCCCCTACCTGTGCAGAGAAACAAGAATCGCTACTCTTCACATTTGCTTCCGTAGCCACAATATGATTATTCGAAATATAATTTTCATTGCCAGAAACAATACGAATAATTACAGGTGTTGCGTCAGGCGGCGTAATCTGTTTCGTATCAATTACTTCAGAAAAATGATTGCTGATTACAGAATTATTATTGCCGCTAATATACAAGAGCCCGTACAAATCATCTAAACCATTGTTGCGCTCTTGTAAAGGCGTCCAAGGTTCATGATCACGTAAAAAGTGGTTCGAAGAAACTAAGTTTTCCGAACAATCTCTGCTGAGTACCACCATTCCTGGATAAAATGCATGGAGTCTATTATTCGTGATAAGAGAACGTGTCACACCATCAAAATAGACACTGCTAGCACCTCGTGGGAAAATATTATTTGCTGTAATCAAAAGCCCACCAAAATTCTGAGCGAAAATTGAATATCCTTTAAATCCTGCTCCTATTAAGTTATCAGTTACTTTCGAAGCCTGCCCCCATCCCCGTAGCTCTATACAATTGCCACACTCAGCAATAAAATTATCATGGATAGTAAGTGCGTCTGCATGGTAAATCGTGATTCCATGCTCTAAATACACAAATCCCATACCTGTAATCCGAAATGAGTCTTGAGCACTAGCAACATAAATACCTGTTTTGCCGTTAGTATAAGTATTTTCTGGATTCATTTCTCCTGATCCATCGTCTACAAAATGCAACCCATCTATACAAAAATTAGAAAACTCTACTGAACTTATTCGAGGATCTCCACTTCGAGCAATATAAAATGCTGCCCCATCAGCTTCCGTGTTATCTTCTTCTAGGGAAATATCCACAAGTATCCGACTTCCTCCTGGCCATAATTCATGCAAATTCGACCATTCATTTTCAGGAATATTAAATCGAATACTTGAAGACGTAAACCCATGTCCAGAACCCGTAATTTTAAGATAACTGATGTCAATAATTACTTGAGTAATAAGACGATAATCACCTGGCGGAATATAGATAACCGCACCCGGCTTTCCTCCATCATTCACATCAATGTTAGTTTGTCTTCTTTTAATATCTGCTATAATGCTGTTGATCACCTCTCCAATATCCTCATAAGGATCACCCACTCGCCATTCTGTTACGTCATAATAATTTTTACTAGTCATAGTTCCTCCTATTTAGCCGCATTTTTTCATACTTTTCTTCACATCAAGGCTAATCTTCTGCTTCATTCTATTAATTGATAAAACAAGAATTATTATTTTTTCTCGCTATTACGTCATCTTACAATATTAACTTTTAGCCCATCAGTAAAAACCCCTTAGTTGATGACCTTTCGCTCTGCAGTTAACACCTTCCTCCTTTCATTGTAATTTCGTAAGCTCTTTCACACTCTTATTATATTATATGAAAAAATATTGTCAATCGCTTTCATTGTTATTCGTCATTTATTCCCAAGATGCTGTTTCTATAAAATATCTTCTTCGAATTGGATGACACTAAGGTATTAATCTCCTCTTCTCAATTTTTACTTTTAACAAAAAGTAACCTAGTTCAAGTAATTTTGTAAAATATTAGTATTTTTTTGAAAATATTTACAAAATACTTTTGAAAATATTTTCATCTCAACTTGAAATATAACGTACTCCATTGTATGATATGTATATAATATTAGATTAATAGCCTAATTAGACACTCTTGCTAGAATGATACTCTTTAATATGGGGAAGTTTAAGGCACAGGAAGGTTACAGATATGGATAAAATAGGAATAAAAGAAATTGCTGAAAAAAGTGGCGTTTCATTGACTACAGTTTCTAGGTATTTCAATAAGCCAGACTTATTATCAAAAAAGACGAAGGAAAAAATCCAAAATGCTATACAAGAACTAAATTATAATCAAGACAACGTTGCTCGAATATTGGCAACTGGCAAATCAAATCTTGTGGGTATTATTTTTCCGCAGTTACACCTCAGCTTTTATACAGAACTATTGAATCAGCTTATTAAATATGGGGGAGAGAAAGACTATAGCTTTATCGTATATACTTCACGAGATACGAAAGAGGAAGAACTAAGCATGATTGATATGTTGAAGTCTTATCGAGTGAAGAGCATCATATTGCTTAGCCATATTTTAAGTCCTAAAGATATTGAAGAACTTGATGTCCCTATCATTTCTATTGAACGTACAGGTGGAAACTACTGTCAGATAAATAGTGACAACTATACTGGTGGTAAACTTGCTGCTGAAAAACTGATAAAAGATGGTTGTGAAGCTTTAATACACATAAACAATGGGTACTACGAGAACTGGCCTTCCTTCAAGCGTATTATAGGATTCGAATTTTCAGTCAAAAATATGCCTAATGAAACAATTATTAGTGAAGATTTAACTGACCCTTATTCCGAGATTGCTTCAAATGCTATGTCATCTATTGTAGATACCCTGCTTAAAAAATATCCTGATAAGAAATTAGGGATTTTCTGCTCCAATGATGATATTGCGAATATGCTTCAAAGAGATTTCATCCGCAAAGGGATTAAGATGCCAGAAGATGCTGAAATAATAGGATATGACAACTCTCCAGTATCTGATCACGCCATTTATCCCATTACGTCAATTGATCAAAACATTCCATTAATGGCAGAAATAGCAATAAATTCATTAGACACGTACATTCCCCATGAAAATGTAGTATCTGCAACATTGATAACAAAGAGTACGACAATGTAGCAGTTCAGCTTTAAAACATTGCATTTCACTGAGAAGGAAAATTTAATTTTAAAGATTAAAATTCGTAATAATAATTCAGTGCCTTTAAAATTTATTAAAAGATTCCCTTCAAAACTATATGTTTTTTGTTCTTTATCATTTTTTTACTACCTTGATCAACAAAATATTTTACTTCATCTTATGTTGTAAAGAGAAGGAAGATATGATTAGGAAATGGAAATTATAAACAATTACTCCCTGCCACATATCTTTGATATTATCGAATGTTTTTTAAATAAATTAGAAGTTTTAAAAAAAATACACCACAAATATAATGGTTATTAATTTTGAGTATGAAAACAGGATATACTACTTCTCATCCGAAGAGGAATTACATTGTTGTATTTAAAATATAAAAGAAAGGCGCTCATGAAAGCAGTTTGGATTTACTCAAACTACATTCAGGAGCGCCTATTAACTTACCGAAACTCACTAGGTCTTTATACAACTGATTATTCAATCATTAAGGCTATTGATTATAGAGTCTTTCTAAAGCATCATCAGTTATATACAAAATTATCCAAAATTATCCTATCCTACTTTTCTAATTCAGAAACAAAAGTAACCTGCACACTTTTTAGAAAGGAATTGATAAAACAATGTTTAAAGAAAAGAAACTTGTCATACATATTTATGATTTAATCAACAAACATAATATCTCATTACGTGAGCTTTCAAGGCAAGCAGATATTGATATAGCACGATTGAGCGAACTAGCAAGCGGAAAAAGAAAACGTATCAGCATTGATTATATTATTCGAATTGCAGAAACCCTTGATATTAATGATATCAATTGAAGACCTAGAAGAGTAAAATGCCAAAATAATTAAGTAACAAAATATTTTTTACAAGTAATAACTTTTCCACTGTATTATTTTATACATCGCTGATAATTGATTATACGAACTTCCAGGGCGATATAGTGGTATATTTCTTTCCAATATTGAGTTGGTACTTTTAGACAATAAAAACACTCTCTACATAAGTAGACCAGAAAATTTTAATTTTTTCTAGTTTCTACTTTGTAGGAGTGCATTAATTCTTCATCTGCACCAAAAATTATACGAGCCTTAAATCTAAATCTTTATATCTTTACCATTGGTTTTAATAACATTTTGGAACCATTCAAAACTATCTTTCTTTATTCTCTTACCAGTTCCTTTTCCATGATCATCAATATCGACATAAATAAAGCCATAGCGTTTGCTCATTTGAGCTGAAGCGTTACTAACAATGTCAATTGGTCCCCACGTTAAACACCCCATAATTGGAACTCCATCATAAATAGTTTGCTTTAATTGTTGTAAGTTTTCTTCAAAAAATTTGATTCTATTATGGTCATGAACTTTACCATCTTCAACTTTATCATGAATACCAGTTCCTAGTTCCATGAGGAATATAGGCAATTGATATTGGTCATATATTTTATTTAATGTATATCTTAATCCAATTGGATCCTCTAACCAGTCAAAAGCATTCTTTTTAACATGTGGATTATCAATTGCTGGGTTAGGCCAGTTTTTAATACTTTCTGCAGACACTGTTCTATTTCCATAATAAGAAACGCTAATAAAATCAGCCTTACCATTTTCAAAAATAGCATCATCTTCTGATTGATAACCAATATTAAATCCTTGCTCTTCGATAAGTCTAAGCATAGTTCCAGGATATTTCCCACGAACGAGTACATCTAAATAATAATTTTCAAACTGGTTATTACGTTGAGCAGCCAATACGTCTTCAGGACTGCTTGACGCTGGATAGGCATAATTTGTTAGAATCATTGCTGCAACTTTATTCTTTTTGTCAATATCGTGAGCTAACTTTGTAGCTAAACTAGAAGCTAACAATTTATGATGCAATGCTATCAGTTTATTCTCTAAATTATTCTCAACTAAATCACTTGGCATGCCAAATTGACTAAAAGATTCGCGATGAATTAAGTTCATTTCATCAAACGGAACCCAATATTTTACTCTGCCCTTAAAGTGTTTGAACAACACTTCGCAGTATCTCATGTAAAAATCAATGACCTCTCTTGAATACCAGCCTTTGTATTTAGTGGATAAGTTTACTGGCATTTCAAAATGAGAGATAGTTATAACCGGTTCAATCTCATTTTTTATTAATTCATCTATCAAATTATCATAAAATTCCAACCCTTTTTCGTTCGGTTGTTCTTCGTCACCATTTGGGAATAAACGACCCCAATTTATAGAGGTTCTGAAAGACTTAATTCCCAGCTCTTTTAATAAGGCGATATCTTGAGGATAAGTATGATAAAAATCAATTGCATATCGTCTAGGGTAATAGTTCTCCTTATCCTCAATCGCAGCTTTAATTTCTTCTGTTGACATTAAATCATTTTGTGTCTTTCCTTCTTCATATGCAATAAGGTCTGGAGGAGTAACGCCCTTACCGTCTACATCCCAATTCCCTTCTGTTTGAGTAGCAGTGACTGCGCCTCCCCATAAAAAATCTTTTGGAAATTCTTTACTATTGTATTTAATCATATTGTTTTGCCAGCTCCTTTTATTTGCTATAGTTATTATTATTTTCTAAAAATACAATTCCATAAAACTACTACTAATAATCATTAATTTGTTAGTTTTCGTTTATTAACTCTTCACTCGGCAACTTTTTTTTACGATATTTTATTGACTTTAACCCATTTACCATGACTGCTGTGACTATTATCCCAGCTGCAATACACAATAAATATAAGAAGATATTACTTGCAAAAGGAATAGCAAGGAATGTGGATAATGCCGTATTTTGCGTCACTCCCAAGAGAGTAACCATTCCACTTGAAACGGTACTTCCAACGATTATACTAGGTATGACGCATAGGGGATCAGTAACTGCAAAGGGAATAGCACCTTCTGAAATTCCAACTAAGCCCATTATGATGGCTGAACGTCCACTTTCTATTTCTTCTTCAGAATAATATTTCTTTCCAATGATTGTTGCTAAAAACATCCCTACAGGAGCTATAGAGACTGCTATTTCCATAGGTGTACTGATTACGTAAATTCCTTCTGCAAAGGCAGCTAATCCAAAAGTATTCGCAATTTTGTTAATGGGTCCTCCCATATCTACTGCCATCATTGCACCAAGAATAATTGAAAGAAGAATTGCATTTCCTTCGCTCATACCTTGTAACCAATTTGTTAACGCTGTATTCATTGCAGCAATTGGAGATCCTATTACATATATTGTTAAAAACCCGATTACCGTTGAGGCTACCAGAGGAATAATGATCATTGTTTTTACAGGAGCAACTCTTGGTGGCAGCTTTATTTTTTTTAACAGTTGTACAAAATATCCTGTAGCAACCCCTACAACCATTCCGCCTAAAAAACCAGTATTAATTTGTTGTGCTGCCATTCCTCCAATAAACGCTGGTCCAAGTCCAGGTTTATCTGCAATTGAATAACTTATATAGGCTGCCACAATTGGTACGACCAAGTTTAAGCCTATTACTCCTAACTGTCTTAATTCACCCCAAATTGTTGTCGTATCACTCCAAACATCTGGTCCCCCAAAAATAACTGCGAAAGATGCCATAAGGCCTCCAGCAACAACAACAGGCAACATATATGAAACACCGGTCATAAAATGGTTAGCAAGTTCTTTACCAAATCTTTTTACAGAGTTCATTCTTTTAACCTCCAATCATATTTAATGCCCTTTTAAAAATATCTTCGCCATTTTTTATCACTTCTGCCGTTCCAACTTTTAATATTTTTTTGTTTTCAAATCGTTCTTTTCCTACTACAGCTGTATCTACTGCGAAAATAACAATATCTGCTTCATCAATATTACTTTGAGATAAACGGTGTTCTACTCCCATTGCTCCTTGTGTTTCAATATTAATTTCACAATTTTCTTTTTTTGCGTATTTTCTTAAGTTTGCTTCTGCCATATAGGTATGTGCGACACCGGTAATACACGCTGTAATAGCAACAACTTTGGTTTTTGTCATAATTTTCCCCTCCTATTTTGTTAGTAAGTCAGCAAGTCGGTCTACTGAATTCTCATTTCTAATTGCTTCAACGAACAAATCATCCATTAATTTTCCAGACAAATCTGCCAATAATCTTAAATGCCCACTTCCATCATCAGTTACTGGTACAGCCATTAAAAAGATTGTATCCACCGGTTTATCATCTAAAGAATCCCAACCAATAGGTATTTGTGTTTTAGCAAAGATAACAGCTGCTTCTTTGACGGCACTACCTTTACCATGAGGAATTGCTAAATTATTACCAATTCCTGTTGTGGTATAACTTTCTCTTTCTAAAACTTCATCGACAAATTCATCTTTATTGAAGAGGTATCCATTTTTAAACATACATTCTGCCATTTTCTCAATGACTTCTCTTTTGGAATTTGCTTGAAGATTAATCATAATATTTCTACTAGTAATAAAATCACTTAATTTCATTCTATTACCCCCTTTTTTAGAAGATCAATAACTTGCTGAGAAGTGCTTGCTGATATAAGTTTTGATATCAAATAGTTATTTTCGAGTATTTCATTAAAATATTGATATATATTGTTAATATCTTTTTTTACCTCTTTATTCAAAGCGAT
The DNA here is from genome assembly GCF_032094055.1 of Carnobacterium sp. Lineage (GTDB taxonomy): Bacteria > Bacillota > Bacilli > Lactobacillales > Carnobacteriaceae > Carnobacterium_A. Next base: position 9,852 of record NZ_DAMDAK010000003.1, on the reverse strand, counting down.
GAAAAAGACAATATTAACTGTTTGCCCCATCCAATTGATACCATTTTGATTAATATAAATTGTAATTATTGGCCGTTTGACGTGTTTAACTTCTGCATGAGGTAAAGCAAACTTTTCTTCAGGTATAGCTGTTGTCGCTAGCTTTTCACGATGTAATGCAGATTCTATAATTGGGGTTTCTCCATATCCATTTTGAATTAGTTTTTGTCCAAGAAATTCAATAACCTCTTTTTCATTTTTTAAATGACTATTCAAAAAGATATAATCAGATTTAATTAATTTCATAAAAGACCAGAAATCTTTTTTTACTTCTAATAATTCTATTATTTTATTATCCAAAAACTTAATTGATTGCTTATCAGCAAATGGCGTAATCTGAACAATAGTAACATTAGGAATATCAATTGGAATTGTACTGATTACCAAATCTTCATAAATATGAGTAGACATCATTTCTCTTATTGATAGAACTCTAGTAATTGTTAAACTTTCGGAAAATCTTTTTTCTAATCGCTGGGTTAACAATTGAGCTGTTCCTAAGCCCGTACTACAAGCAATGATGGCTGTCACTTTAGATGATTGACTTGTCCTTTCCAAGTACGATTGAATGTGTAAAGCAACATAAGCAATCTCATCCTGTTCTATTTTAATTAGAAAAATTTGTTCTAATTTTGAAACTATCATCAAGGATTGATCAAAAGCCTCTGGAAAAAATTTGAGAATTTCATTTGTATATGGATTATGAATTTGAAGCCCTAATTTAAAACGCTTTATTGCTGGTTCTAAATGGAGAATTAATCCACTTATTAATTCATCGTCATATGATATAAGGTTTGTCTTTAACAGTTCAGCTAGTTTTCCTAATTCATTTCTTCCTTCTGTTTTTGTTAATGTTGCCACACTAATTTTCCTATGTTGACTGGCTAAAATATGAATATTAAGATAACCTATTTCATAATCTGGTATCTTAATGTTTAACTGATTCTCAAGCAAATTGACTAGCAGTTTAGTTTCGTATTCAATTTCGAGCACAATATTATCATTATTACCCTTTATAATTTGATGCGCCTTAATGCGTTCAATAGAAACAACTAAATGAATTAATAAGCTTTGATAATCATAATCTGAAAGGGATAAATTCGACTGTTCCTCAAATTCTGTTAAAATATTTCTAATCTGTTCTAATAGTTCTTCGTTGATCATCTCTTCTAAGCTTCCAGGTACCACGTGATTCTTTGTTATAAAGTCATCTGCTTGCTTTACACCGCTAGTATTAATATATTGTGATAAAATTTTTGTCGCTATTCTTCTCCTCATACGCTCTGAAGCAGATATATAAATACCATTAATATCACCAATAATTTTTAACTCATACTTACTGAATTTATTCTTAATATATTTAATATCTTGGTCCAAAGTACCTCTACTTACGAAAAAAGAATCGGCAAGAGCTTGTACCTTTAGTGGTTTTGAACTCATCAAGATTTCTAAAATCAAAGAGTTGCGACGATCCTCTACTGACATTCCTATTTTTTTGTCTATTGATGACAACATTTTACTTATTTCTTTTGTATTTCCACTAAAGTAAATTCCAACATTAGGCTTTCGTTCTAATTTCACCCCCCAAGTCTTGACAGTTGATTCAACTAAATCAAGATATTTAGAAACCGTTTTCCTTGAATAATGTGTATACTCCATTAATTCTGGATAATGAACATTCTTATTGTTATATATATAACGAATAAGCTTTTGAATTAGTTCATCTTCTCTAGATAAAGAAGGCTCCATAAGTCTCATCTCCTCGGCTTCAAAGTAATAGTAGCATACGCTTTCATTTCGGCATATTCAAAAAGGTACACTAATAATAGTATACCTTTGGCAAAATATTTTTCTAATTTCGTTTCACTATCACGTTAAAGCTCATACTACAAATACGT
>NZ_DAMDAK010000003.1:6818-7905 GCF_032094055.1 Carnobacterium sp. | reverse complement strand
TTCTACCTTACAATTTTTTCCTACACTCATATAAATTCAACCCTATTTCCCAAAAAAACTTTATCATTCAATATTTATATTATCCTTAATACCAGAAAATAATTTAATGATAATTATTGCTATCATGTCAAAAAAGATATTGTAGAATTACATATTTTTATCGTTGATACGTTAAACCATTACTTGTACTAATTACATAGAAGTTTATTACTACAATATAATAAATATATTCGAAAATATTTATTGAGATCAAAAAAAGAGATTTCAATGTCAGTCATTAAACTCACACCAAAACCTCCTACTCACATATACTCTATTTTTTAATTTTTTAGAAATGTCTTATTCTTACTTTTCTATGCTAGCCAATACTATATTTAGTTCTTCTATAGTTGGCATCCCGCTTTGTGCTCCCTCTTTTTCCACAGAGATGGAAGCACCAAGAGCGGCTAATTTTACAGATGCCATTAAGGGTTGCTTCTGTGCCAAGCTTGAAGCTAAAATGCCATTAAAAGTGTCTCCTGCTCCAGTAGTGTCTTCCACATTAACTGAAATAGCAGGAATCGTTAAAACTTGATTATTCTCAACAAATGATACTCCATTTTCTCCTCTAGTAATAATAATTTTTGGATGTATTTTTTCCGATAATAACAATAGGTCTTTTTCAAAATAACTTGGCTCATGAAAATCAGATACAATTTCTAAAAATTCTGTTTCATTAGGAGTTAAATAGTCAACGTATGGTAATAGTTCTATTAAATCTTTTGTATAAGGGGCAGGATTAAGAATTGTGATAACACCATTAGTCTCAGCAATCTTCAGCGCTTCTTTTAGTGCCACTACGGGAATTTCTAATTGTACGAGCAGAACCTTGGATCCAGCGATTATTTTGCTTTTCTCTTCTACAAACTGGACATCTGTACAGGCATTTGCACCAGATATCACAACAATGCTGTTATCTCCTGTTGCCTTTGTGATAGATGCTATCCCAGTTGGCTGATTTTTCTCAGTCACTATGTGCTCTACATCTAAGTTTTCTCTAACTAATTGTGTTAAAATTTGTTCTCCAAAAATATCTGCTCCAACTTTT
>NZ_DAMDAK010000003.1:4910-6808 GCF_032094055.1 Carnobacterium sp. | reverse complement strand
TCCCAGCAAGCAAGTTTTTATTCCCATTCTGGAAGCCGCTACTGCTTGATTAGCACCCTTTCCACCAAGGTAATAAGCCAAACTTTCTCCTAATATTGTCTCTCCAATTTTAGGAAATCTGCTACTTGTCACAACAATATCCATATTTAAACTTCCCAACACTACTACATCATTCATTTTGACACCAGCTCATTATCTAATTTTTCCAATGCATTTATCAAAACTTCAACAAATTTTTCACGATTAACTGTTTCCAATACCAACGTATTTTTTCCCTTCTCAGACACCAATCGTTTATCAGCAAAAGTATGCCCTCTGCTAACACCATCATTTGTGTTTACATCAACATAGTAATGGTTCCCTCCAAAAATTTCTGGCTTCAATAGATATTCAATAGCACACAAATCGTGTATAGGACTATTGATAAATCCAAATTGTTGCCCGGATTTATTGTAAAAATGCAGCAGCTCATAAGCTAAGTGACTGACCTTCCCTTTATTTTTTAATGACTCGATTTCGCTAACTGTAATTTCAGCTTTCTCAGTTACATCTAAGCCAGCCATCAATATGGGCAATCCAGAATTAAAGACAATATGAGCAGCTTCTGGATCAACATAAATATTAAACTCTGCCAGAGAAGTAATATTACCATGATTTATTCCACCACCCATAATACTAATACAGTCGATCTTATCCAGAACTTCTGGATAAGATTTTAAAAGCAAGGCAACATTAGTCAAAGGGCCCAAACCTACAATAATGGTTTTATTCTCTGTTGACATTATTTTTTCGTACATGAAATTCACTGCATTTTTGGAAGCCAAAGGATAATCACCATGATCAAAGTAAGGACCATCCATCCCACTTTCTCCATGAGCCTCATCAGAAGGTTCCAGACATTTGACCAGCGGACCCTTCTGTCCCATAGCAAGAGGAATATCTGCTCTCACAAATGACAAAATATTTTTAGCATTAGTAGTTACTTTTTCTAGTGTTTGGTTTCCACCTATTGTAGAAATACCAAGAATATTTAATTTATCCTTATTAGCTATCGCCGTCAGTATAGCCAAGGCGTCATCATGCCCTGGGTCACAATCAATCCAAATATCTCTCATGTAAATTTCCTTTCCAGTAAATCTTCTATCGTCATAACATCTGTATAGCCTAATTTTTTAGCTAGACGACAGATATAAGGTTGTTTTAAATTAGCCATTTCTAACAAAGATTCATCCCAAAAAATCTTTTCTGGTGAATCGTCTTTTCGTTTCTCTCTATCTGAAAAGACTATAACTCTATTAAATTCTCTAGCAACGAATTCCATATCGTGGGTAATGGTTATCACAGTCTTATTTTTTTCAGCCAGCTTACGAATGATTTCTCCTAATAGTTCTGTTGACTTCCTATCTTGGCCAGCAGTTGGTTCGTCCAAAATAATCACATTTGTATCCATAGCAATAATAGCCGCAATCGTTACAAACTTCCTCTTGGAATAGGGCAAATTATAAGGATGCTCATCCAATAATTTTTCTAAGCCGCAAAGTTCTGCAGCCTCGTATACACGTTGTTGGACAACTTTTGAGCCCAATTTCTTACTTATTAATCCATAAGCAATTTCTTTAAAAATCGTTTCTTGAAAAATTTGATCGTCAGGATTTTGAAAAACATAGCCTACATATTTGGAAGCTTGAGCGGTTGTGCTTGTTTTAATAGATAAACCATTTACCAGTACTTCTCCTTCTGTAGGTTTCAATAACCCATTCATCAATTTAACAGTGGTTGTTTTCCCCGCACCGTTTTGTCCAATAATTGCAACGGACTCCCCCAGTTCGAAACTCAAGTTTATTCCCCTTACTGCTTCATAACCGCCAGGATAGGTATAAGAGACATTTTCCAGTTCT
>NZ_DAMDAK010000003.1:0-4900 GCF_032094055.1 Carnobacterium sp. | reverse complement strand
CACCCTCTCTTAGTCTCAAGTAAGCTTCTTCTAACGTAAGAGGTATACCAATGGATGAAGCTACTTTGTTCTCTTTGATTGCCTTCAGGAAAAATAATGTTACCTGCGGAAGTTGTCCATCATATGTTAGAACCTCATTGTTTGATAAAACGTCATTGACACTGCCTGATAAAACAATCTCTCCTTGGTACATCAGTGCTACCTCATCGCAATATTCTGCAAGCAAATCCACTTTATGTTCTACCAGAATGACTGTTTTCCCTTGCTCCTTCAAAAGAGAAACTATCTCAAAAATTTCTTCTGTACTTTGAGGATCAAGCTGAGAAGTAGGCTCATCTAAGATCATAATCTCAGGATCCAAAGCAACTATTGAAGCTAAAGCTACTCTCTGCTTTTGTCCCCCTGACAGTTCAAAAGGGTTTTTATCTCGCAAATTTCCAAGTTTAAACATATCAATCAGCTCATCTACTTTTTTTATCATCACTTCCCTGGGAATGCCTAGATTTTCCATTCCATAAGCGATCTCTTCATAGACAGTTTCTTTTACACCGGAAATTTGTGTAAAAGGATTTTGAAAAGAATAACCGATAATAGAGGCAAGCTCTCCTTCCTCATACTCTGTGATATGTTTATTTTTGACTAGTATCTCTCCCTGCAAATCACCCTTATAGATAGCTGGAATAAATCCTCTGATAATATTACACAAAGTTGTTTTCCCAGACTCATTTGCACCTATCAAGCCATATACTTGGCCCTTTTTAAATTCAAAAGAAAGATTGCTGATTGCTTCCTGATTTTCTAATGGGTATTTATAGCTAACATTTTTTAATGACAGAATACTCACTTAATCACCCTCCAAATAATAAAACCTACTAAAATTAATAAACACGAGGCCGTGATAATATAATCAGCTTTAGTCTTAGCTAATTCATAGATAGAGGTCTTTTTCTTTTTAGAAGAGAAAGCTCTGGATTCCAACGTCAAAACTCTTTCTTCCGTTTGTTGAATGGAAGATAAAACTAATGGACCAATCATTGGAACAAATGATTTCATCCTCACCCATAAAGAGCCTTCCGTTTCAATTCCTCTTGATTTTTGGGCATCGGTAATAGCTTTTGATAGACTGGACATCTGTGGCACTAACTGAATAGTAGAGGCTACAACAAAAGTCACTTTCTTAGGGACTCCTGATTCTTCCAATGCATAGTTAATGTCTTTGGTGCTGGTAACTTGAAAAAAGAAAATTATACATGAACTTATTCCCACTATTTTAGAAGTCATTGCTAAACTATTTTCAAATCCTATATTAGAAAAACTAAAAATCCACCATAGTGACTGGGAATCTTCATTGTTGATAATAAACACCTGAACCACAAAGATAAACAAAACAACAACAAAAATAGATTTTATGAAGGCAGAAACGAATTTCCAAAAGGTATGGGAAAAAATACTCAAAACTAAAATTAATGGTAACACTGCATATTGAAAGGTATATCCTGGTGAAAACATACATAGTAACGTAACTAACAGCACACAGGCAAATTTGGTTGAAGGGTATAGTCTACCTATTTTACTATTCATTCAAATTCACTCCTTTACGCACATATGGTACACCATAGTTCAATTTTACTAAAAATCTGGCTGGGATTCTTCTAACGATCAGCCAACTAATCGAGAAATTAATAATGGTATTGATTGTTCCAGAAATCAAGTTTGTTGACAGAACAGAATTCCACAATTCTTTTCCTGCTGCCAAAAATGTGGCTGTAATCAAATCTGTTCCTGCTCCTGTCACACCGCCAAACAAGAAGACAGTCACAACAGCTGCTGAAGCTGCTGAAACAACTGAAATAATAAGACAAGAAAGAACTACACCAAAAATATTGTTATAAAATTTCCACTTTGACAAATAACCTGAGATAAAACCTACACACATAGAAACAGCACCGTAAGCAATCGCTATCGGATTGAGCATACCACTCACTACATTTCCCAACAGCCCCGTCAAAGCACCAATCCATGGTCCCGCAATCATTGATACCATAATAGTTCCAATCATATCAATAAAAACCGGTAGCTTTAAAATCGATGATAACTGATAACCTACTACATTTAACGAAACACCGACTGGTATCAACAATAAAGCAATTAGTGGAAAATCATACTTTAATCCTCGTTTCATATAAAATCCTCCTATTTATAAAACTTTTTGTTTTTAATCATCTTATTAATTCACTTTTATTGTAAGGGGATTCAAAAACATATAAAAGGACAGATGTCCGTATAAATAAAAAATAAGGAAAAAAATCTTCCTTATTTTTGTAGCATACTTTTCATTTTTTCATATTGTTGAACTGAAATAGAAATTTTTTTACTACTAACCTTTACTTCCTTAGTTTCTTTCAATTGTTTAATGCTTCTTCCTATAGTTCTCACACTTACACCGATTTGATTGGCTATTTCCTCATAGTTCATTCCTATCTGGAGAGAGCTACTATTTAGTATATTTTTCTGCTGGTCAAAGTAATTAATCAAATATAAACGTACTCTATCAATGCCAGTATAATAATAATATATGCCGTCATTGCCAGACCTGCTATACAAATCCCTCGCCAACAAAAAGGAACACTTTCTTAGTAAACCAATATTATTCATGATAAGTTCATATATAATAGCGGACTCCACTTTGACAACTGTTACATTCGTTAGGCAGGTAATCGTAGCTACATACTGCTCTTTCTTACTCAATACTTCTAATAAACCAATGTTGCCACTTTTTTTATCTACTTGGAAATAACTATATTCATTGCCATCTTCATAACGTCTTTGTCCAATTGCTATCCCTTCAATAATAAAATAAATGTAGGAAGGAAATTCACTTTTTTCAACAATCGCTTTCCCTGACTTGAACACCATGCGTTGACCTTGTTCTCTAATATATTCCGCTATATCTGAATAATTGAAATTTTCAATAGTCTGGTATTTTTGCCAGCTATCACGTAAATTCATGTTGAACCCTCCTTTAGGCCCAATGAGGGCATATTTGATACTATGAATTACCTAGTTGGTTTTCTTTATAAGTTTCATGTATAGCAACTATTGAATAAATGCATATTTTTTTAATATTGTAGTTGAAATAAAAAAACATCTAAGAAGAAGCTAAGTTTCGCCTTAGATGTCTTTATGCATTGTATCAATCTGACTTTTTAAAGGAATTTTCCTTGACATGACTTTCGATTCTAATACATTACGTCATAAAAAACTTCTTCTTTTCACTTACTATAACCTCCAAAAAAATTTAATTTTTTGGAAAATTAATGCGAAACTTTCGCAGAGCTTATTTTTTCGCTACTGCTTAGCAGAACCATTCCCATGTCCCGGGCTATAGTTTGCCGCTTCTGTCGCAGTAATAAGGCTAAAGTTATTTGGATTTTTAACCTGACCGTAAGTTTTACCACTAGAAACTTTCAGGAATTTATATCCTGATGGAGCTTGATACCACTCTCCTGATAAAGTAGGAGAAGAAGTAGAACCGCTGGATGGAGAAGAAGCACTACTAGCTTGTTGAGCTGTTTGCTGTTTTGCTGCTTCTTCTTTCTCACGAGCAGTTTTTTCTGCTGCTTCCTGTTCAGCTTTTTTCTTTGCTTCTGATATTCGCTGATTACTATTACCCAAAAATTCATCATACTTAGTTTGAAGAGTTTCGTAATTTTTTGCTAGATCACCGGGTTCATAATTATCCATTTTTAATGAGTTGCTTAATGTTTGACTGGCTCCATTTAACTTATCTTTCTCCTCTGACGTCAAATCGCCTTCTGAAAGTAAAGAGCTTGTTGATTGAATGAGCTCGTTTGTTTGACTTTCATTTTCTTGAAAATCGTGCTCAGTTTCTTCTTGTTTAGTTTGTAAACGTTCAATCAGTTCTTTAGAATCACTTTTCCGGCTTTTTACTAGTTCAAAATTATCCGCATCTTCAAAATATTTAGCATTTTCTTTTTCGTCATTTTTCAATGCTTCTTTATCGCTTGTTAGTAGGTATTTCTTCTTAGACAAATCCTCTGCCAATTTATTAAGCTCTTTTAGTTCATCTATTGAATCAATAAGTAAAGATTGATTGTCACTCATCTGAGTTGATAAATTACTCAACTCAGATGATAGAATACGAATCGGCTGAACCTTCTGTGCAGCAGATAAATTTGTCAGCTCTTTCTTTAATTCCTCAATCTGCTTAGAATCTTCAGCTACAATGAAAGGCTCTTGACTCTTCTTTTCTAAAGATTTCAAGTCTTTCATTAATTGAGTAAATTCGCTTTTGGCTACTTGTGCTTCTTTAGAATTCAGATGTTTTTGCACTTCTGACAAATGTTTCTCTTCTTCTGCCATCATTGACCGTAGTGAGCGGCGTGTCTCTTTTTGTTCAGCCTTTTCAATACGTTCTAATCCTTGCTTCAACAGCTTATGGTCATCTGCTGAAATAAATTCTGAGGCCAGCACTTCTTTTATTTGTATTTCTTGTTGATCTTGTTGCTCATAAATATCTTGATAAGCTTTGGCATCAACATTCGTTGCAATAACTCCTGCAGTTGAAAATGCCAAAATAATCCCTAACAATGAACGTTTCAATTTCATTTTACTCCACTACCTATCCCCTCTATACCAAATCTTGTGTACTATTTTCAAGTAACTCTTGATACCCTTTTAATGATATTTCCATATTCTGTTCAATATTGTTATCTACTGATAAATATCCATAGTAACTTTTTATTTCTGATAATACTTTCTCAAAATTCTCACTTACTTTATTATCATTCAGATATTCAACCAATTCATCTGATCTTTGTTCAAAAGTTTGTGCCAATTGGTAATCAATGAAGAAGACAAGTTCTTCATTTTTTAGCAC
>NZ_DAMDAK010000002.1:69173-74138 GCF_032094055.1 Carnobacterium sp. | reverse complement strand
AAAGCTGATACCTGGTTTTATTTATTGAAATAGATGATCATGTATTTTATGCTATTTATATCTATGTCTAAAAAAAGTTAAAAGTAAATTCATTATAATTGCCATAATCTTATCAAGGATTTCTATAGTGAGAGATCTGCAGATACTGAGGGGGTGCTAAAATGAAAAATAAGATAGTTATATTTTTATTAGGGAGCTTGTCTTTTATAGTTTCGCAACCTATGTTAAGATTTTCTTTATTAGATTACCTTAACCATAATACAACATTTATTTTATATTATGGTTTAAATCCGTTATTAGTTGGAATATTAATAGCTTTTTCAGCTGGTATATTTGAAGAAAGTTTTAGATTTATCTTTAAAAAATTTCTTCTAAGACCTTCAAAAACAATTATGGCACAACCTATTCTCTTTGGGCTAGGTCATGGGTTAGCAGAAATGGTCCTTATACTTGGACCTTATATAACTGAGGTTCCTTTTTCAAGTTTAACCATTGCTATAATTGAAAGGATTTTATCAGTCATTCTTCACATTGGTTTAACGATAATTGTTTGGAATGGATTTCAGCTAAATAATAAGTTGAAATACTTAGGGATAGCCATTTTGGTACATGGTATGATAGATTCTCTAATACCTATTTTAAATTTAACTAAAAATGGGTTGATTTTAATGGAAAGTTCTCTAGTGATAATTGCCCTATTTATGGTGGTATATTCATATAGATCAAGAAAATATTATTTAAAGGAGGAAAAAAAATGAAGAACTCAATGCTAAAACTAGTATCTTGTTTCTTTATTGGTTTTATTATTTTATCAGGGTGCGCAAGTTCAAAACTATCAGATGATTTCGCTGAGGATGACGTTAAAAAGGCGACAGAAGAAGTTATATCTTACATAAATAACGAAGACTCAGAAGCTATTTTGGAAATGAGTAATGCAGAAATGAAAGATGCTCTTACTGATGAGGTCCTTCAAGAAGTATACAGCTCTATAAATGAAAGTGGAAAATTTGAAAAAATTGAAGATATCAGTATTTCTGGAAAAGAAGAAATAGCTATAGCTGTAGCTAAAACGAAATATGAAAATAACGAAATCATATACACAATTTCTTTTAATAAAGAAATGAAAATTGCAGGATTATTTTACAAATAGAAAAATAATGAAAGACTTATTTAAAGGATTATCGTCAGTGAAAAAATACATTGAGGGTAGTCCTTCATTTGTTCAATGATGCAATTTTCTGGAGGCGTTTCTCCTAAATTTCTAACATCTCATTTTCTTGATAAATAACTATATATCTAGGGGAAACGCAAAAGCTTTTCGTTTGCTTTTATAATATATGCCTCTGGGTTTTCAAGATTTGCAAATAGATATCTAAGCCGGTATTCAATTAAAAATCAAACTGTCTTAGATAGAGTAAAATATCTTTATTGTCGTCTAATGTAAAGTTATATTCTCTGATCTTGTTTTCTAGTTGTTTTTCTATTTTGGACTGGTCATTAAACGAATTAATAAGTAAATGACTAACTCTGATAAGATAGTTAATGAACCTGCTGACCCTAGCTCTGCACCCATTAATTCATTATCGGATAATATAGTGTTGATTAGTTTTTTAACATTGTCTTTGTATTCACCCTTTACAGGAGAACTCACTTGTTTTCTACTTTTATACAAAAAATGGCGTTAGTGAGTTTTGTGCCCACTAACGTTATTTCTTGTATAGTCTTTTATTTCAACTAGTTTGCTTTTCTATTTATTCTTCTAGTTTTCCAGCTGTATATCCACCATCGACAGGAATGGTGACACCACTGATTTGTTCAGCTAAATCTGAACATAAGAACATAACAACATTCCCTTGATCTTCAGCTTTAGCCATCTTGCCTGTAGGAATAGATTTCAACGTACCTTCATATTGTTCTGGATGGTCTTTTGCCCATCCTTCAATTGCTGGAGTAAACGTTGCACCTGGGGCAATAGAATTGATTCGAATTCCTTGTTTTCCATATTCTAAAGCAACTGATTTTGTTAGACCGACAATGGCATGTTTTGAAGCCGTGTACGGAGCCATGTTTGGCGAACCTTCAATACCTGCTGCTGATGCAGAGTTAACAATCGAACCGCCTCCTGTTTTAATCATCGCATTCACTTCATGTTTGATACTATAAAATGTACCATACAACGTTACTTTTAATGTTTTGTCCCAGTCTTTTGAATCCATTTCGCCAATTTTAACTTGGCCAGCATTAATGCCTGCATTATTGTGAGCAAAATTAAGTTGACCGAAAACTGATACCGTTTCATCAACTAATGCTTTCACTTGTTCTTCATCGCTGACATCACACTTAAAGAATTGTGCTTTCCCACCGTTATCGTTAATTATTTTAACGGTTTCTTGTCCACTTTCTACACTTACATCAGAAACCATCACTTTTGCGCCTTCTTCTGCTAAAGAGATAGCACTGGCACGTCCAATACCTGATCCTGCTGCTGTTACTAATCCTGCTTTTCCTTCTAATAATTTTGTCATCTGAACATCCCTTTCTTCTTTAACAAACAGGAAGCAATTTTACGCCTTTACTATCGAATGTCAAGGAAAACAACTTTTAGGAAAATGTAAATGATAGAAGGAATAAACTTAGATACCATACTGTAATCTTGTTTACCTTGTATTAATTCAGAAGAAATTTATGGTAGAATAAAAGTGAAAAACAGAAGATGTGAACAAATACTTGAACTCAAATTGAGTCAGGAGGATATCAATGTACTCTCATGAAGAATATTTAAATAGCAGTAAAACTATTTATAAAACCTGACCATTCATTTGCGACTACTATTCAAAAATTTGGATATCCCTCTCCAAAAGTATTATATAATTGGTATAAAGAACAGAGTAAGACAGGAGAGCTTCATAAATCATCTGGGCATAAAAAAATTTACTTTAAAAGGATAACAAATGACGGTTGATCATTATCTTGAATATGGACAAAATTATTCTAGGAAAGTTCGAATGCTTGGCTATCTGAATAGGAAAAGTTTAAGGCAGCGGGGAGAAGGATTTTTTGGATGCCTAAAGAATGAACTGTTTTATGGAGTATTCTGAAAGGGTATTAGTATAGACGAAAGTTAGGGCTAACTGCTTTAAAAGTTTAAGAAAATATCCGCATCTCCTGTGCTGTACTCTTATTCTGCCATGAACATCCGTATAAGATACAATTTTATGTTGGTATTGTAAGGGAGAATTTTTAATTGAATACGCGAGAAGAAGCAATCCTATATTGGATTATAATTGTGTTAGTATTAATTGTTTTATTTGGAAGAAAAAATGGAATTTTGGATTCGTTGTTAGATGTTATTAAGTATGTGAAACAATTAATTTTAAATCCTATTTCTATTGTGATTTTGTTTATGAATCTACTATATTTGACTTTGATTTACTTTTGGACAGTTAGAAATGATTTAGATATTTCAATATGGTATATAAAAGACTATTTGATTGTGCTGTTTTTTTCCATTTATCCATTGGCAGAAACGTTAAAAAAATTAAATTTTAATCAGTTATATCGAGAAAAGAAAGCTGAATTATTTGGATTAGCTGCGATTCCACTATTTATAAATTCTTCGTATACATTTTCAGTAGGCGTAGAAATGCTTTTAACAATGATGTTGTTTTTTCTCTCTGTTATTATTGCAGTTGCAAATAGCACAGAAGAAACAAAAAATGTAGAAAGGTTTTTTAACTTCTTTTTAATGGTAATTCCTCTATTTATGATAGGAGGGGCATTTTTCCAATTTATTCAGCATGTTAAGGATATATTAACTTTAGATTTTTGGATATCTTTTGGTCTGGAAGCATTAGTTTGGATAATCAACATACCTGTTATATATTTGGCAAAACAAATGATATTAATAGAAAAGAAAATAATATTCAGTAATTATAAAAATCAGATAGATACGTACATTAGATATTATATTAAACTATTAATTAGAAGGGTAAAATTTTGGAAATATAGGAATCTTAAACATAAATTATCAAAATACATTACTGAGTCAAAAGAACTCTCAGCAGTAGGGGGCAATAGGATATATATTAAAATTAATAAAAGCGAGCTGCCTAATGAGATTATAATAGCCATTATTAGTGATGCTATTTTAGGCAGAAATAAGCTAACCAATTTAGTTAACCAACGAGAAAAATATCCTAATGTTGTAGAACTTGTTGATAAAAATAATAATCTTTACGTATTGTGGCAAGATGACTTTATTGAAACTAGATTTAGAGATAATAGGATTGATGACATGGAAACGATCGAATTATTAAGTGGAATTAAAGTACGGATACGTTAATTATTTATGTCGGGACTGAAAACTAAAAATTTATTGATTTATAACTGATTGTTTTATTAAAAAACCAAAAACTTTATTAGATACATTGGAAGTTCATAATACTTTGAAATTGAATTAACATTTATAAGGAAGAGAAAATATGAATAATACTGAATATATAGATGAGATAAAAAAGAATAAATTAAGCATATAATGATGGATATTATTTAGAAGTTATTACATTAACATATTCATTTATCGAAAACTATACTACACGATTATTAAAGCAATTAGGTTTTGGAAATAGTAACTCATAAGCTGTTCTAGCAAAAAAATTATAATTTAAATGAACTAATACAGAATGCCGATAATGAAAGTTTTATGAAACCTAAAAGGGCAGTAGTGAGAAGGCTCAAGTATTACCTGTATTCAGATTCAAAATTTGATGGACAGAAAAGTCGAATTTTCGATGAAAACTATTTTTAAAAAGGAGTTTATACTAAAGAAGGTCCTGCTGAGAGTTTACTCTGTCTCAAAGGATGGAGATGCATTTAAACGTATGCTATAGGACCCTCAACTAATTAAATTTTCTGAAACTAATCATTTAAAGCAGAATGATTAGCTTTTTTATAGAATATATATGT
>NZ_DAMDAK010000002.1:65341-69163 GCF_032094055.1 Carnobacterium sp. | reverse complement strand
AACTGTACTAAGGATATGTTCTATTAGCGATGAAAACAATTATCAATTATTTTGAAGAAGCTAATATATGATTATATTACTTTACTAACTAAACCAGATTATAAAGTACCCCAGGAGGAATCACTATGTATTTAGTAGAATTACAACAAGGAGATCGACGTCATACGGTGGGTTTGTTTAGAGAAAAAAAGGAAGCGAAAGAATGGATTGAAGCATTTCCTTATGTTCATAAAGAGAGTGAAGTCTTTGAAGGGCAAGAATTTGTAACATATACAATGAGTTACGAGGATTTGCCGCTCTATGAGGAAATTGCGTGGAAAGGAAGTCGCTATCCTTTTACAAAATATATGTTTACTCCTGATGATGGGCGAATTGAACTTTTCATTTGGAATAATCTGCCTATTATAGGTGAGGTCGAAGGACGCATAGAGGGGATGACGCAAGTTGATGCGTATCTCATTCAAAATGAAGAAACAGAAAGCTACATTAAAGCGCGTGAAGAAGTCCGTAACGCGATTACTATGCATTATGAAAAAATGGGAAAACGTGTTGAAGCAGGCGGTGTCGGTTCGCAGGATGGAGAATACCTGATAGTTGAAGATGGTCCATTCGTTCATTTAGATGCCTGTACTATTCAACAATGGCAAGAAAAATCAACTGTAGAGCGTTTTATTAAGCAAATTGAGAGCTGAGAAAAGTATTAAGATACATAAGGGCTATTTATTTCGTAACAATAGAACTATTCAACTTTTAATAAAGTTAGTTGAACTGACAATGTGTAAAGTTATTCCAGGTTGGGCGTGATTGTGTAAGAAGTGTTAGCAATTACTAAATGGTGTAACTAACGATCAATTGTCAATAAAATAATGAAAAGAGCATAAATAATTTCTACTTTATGCCTTTTTTGTTTGTCCACTCATGCTATAATGAGGAGCTTAATATAAGAAAGCTTTTTGCTTTGAACGGATGCCAGTATGAGAGCCTCCGCTTAACGATAAAATTTGGAGGTGTAAGAAAATGAATAAACGATGGACTATTGGCGAAATTAAAAAATTTGTCGAGAATGATTCGGAAAGTACATTGCTATCCACGGAATATCATGGTTTTTCTGAAAAGTTACTATTTAAATGTACCTGTGGCAATAACTTTGAAAAAACCTTTACGAAATTTAAAAACAAAAATCAACGGAAGTGTGACGATTGTCAGCCACCGAAAGAATCGCGCTAAACATGAGCAGATAAACAGTCGAATATACAGATGAGGTTGAGGCGATTGCTCCGGTCTGTTTCCGTAGTCTTAGTGCTTTTTTGTTTAACGTGTAGTAAATCAAAAACACAATCTCCATTTATATCAATTACTTTCGTTGATATGAATAAGATTGTGTTTTTTGAAGGTAAATTTTTATCTCTATTATACTTTACTACCTTGTAAGGTAGCAGTTGCAGATTCTTTCTTTTGTTCTTTCGCGGTAGTTGGCAAATCTTCAAAGCCTAAAATATAGGTAAATGCAACTCCTCCTATGAAAGCAACTAAACAGCCAACGATATAATACACAAATACTTTTGTTCCAAATGCGGCATACGTAAATATTGTTAAAATTCCATTATTTGCAAACGCATCGCCGTAAACGCCGCCAAAACCCATAATTGCTCCACCGATGGCACCACTAATAACTGCAGCTACCATAGGTCTTTTGAGCCTTAAATTTGCACCATAGATGGCAGGTTCTGTTATTCCGACTAAAATTGCGGAAATAAAGGCAGATAGGGCAACATTTTTTAAAGCAGTATTTTTTGTTTTTAACATAACAGCTAAAACCGCTCCACCTTGTGCAAAGTTTGCAGCTCCTGCAAAGGCCAATAGATTTTGTTTACCCATTATTGCGATATCGTTTAATCCGACAGGTAAAAGGGCTCTATGAGCTCCTAGTACAACTAGTACACCCCACAGACCACCTATAAGTGCTCCTCCAAGTGTTGCGTTGAAAGTAATAATACCATTATAGGCAACTTGGATAATGTTACCAGCATAAATTCCAATTGGACCAGTAACAACAAGCATAATGGGTACCATAACGATAAGGGAAATTCCCGGTACTAGAATAATTTGTACGACTTCTGGAACAATTTTCTTAAGTGCTCTTTCTAAAAAAGCTAATACAATAATAGAAATAACAATAGGGATAACAGACTCCACGTAACTAAACACGCGCAAGGTATCTCCAGAACCCCATGCTCCTTTGATAACTGGTAATCCGAAAATCGTCGTATCTGTTGTATAATCCATCATGATACTTTCAACTTGTGGGTAAACTAAGAAGGCTCCTAACGTCATGCCTATGAATGGATTTGTTTTCAATGCTCGAGAAGTTGTATATGCTAAGAATATAGGCATAAAATAGAATATGACTTGACTGGCAGCAAATAAGAGTACATACGTATCTGAGTTTGTGATATCTAGACCATAATAATTTCCCAATAACATGTTAGCAGCTGTTAATAAACCTTTTATTAATCCAGCTGCCGCAATAACCGGTACAATAGGTGTGAAAATTTCAGAAAGAATTCTTAATATTTTATTCCCAAATTTTTCGTTACTATCTTTTTCAGTAAAATTTTCTTCTTCAACCTCAAAACCTAATTGCTTTATAACCTCATTGTATACTTTTACAACTTTATTTCCGATAACGACTTGATATTGTCCAGCTTTATTTACTGTAGAAATGACTGTTTCAATTGCTCTAAGTTCATCTTCATTGGCTAATTTATCATCTTTTAGAACAAACCTCAAACGAGTCATACAATGCGTAACGTTACTTATATTTGACTTTCCACCAACATTCTCAATAATGTCTTGAGCAATTTTTTCAAAATCCATAAACTCTACATCCTCTCTTATTCAACTCCCAGTATACAACTACTACTTATGCATTTTATCTTGTTGTTGTTAAACATGAACTGTTTCCTGAGCAATTATTTTAATGAACAGTTAGAAATAAACGATGGGTAAGATTTGATTTTTTCTATCTAGTTTAATTCGCTTAAATTAATCTGATAAACCATTATCTTTAATTACTTTTTGATAGAAGTAAAAACTATCTTTTTTGATTCTTATTAGATCCTTCAAATCGTGATCTTCTCTGTTTACATAAACAAATCCGTACCGTTTTTTGAACCCTTGGTGGGAGCTTAAAATGTCAATTACTGCCCAAGGACAATAGCCAAATAACTCTACGCCATCTGCAATTGCATCGTTGCAAGCAGCAATGTGTTCTTTAATATAGTCAATACGATAGTTGTCATGAATTTTCCCGTCTTCAGTAAGTGTATCAGGTGTCCCTAAGCCATTTTCCGTAATGATGAGTGGAAGCCTATAGCGATTATAGTATTCGTTTAATACTAAGCGAAGTCCCATTGGATCAATTTGAGCACCGTATTCACTGGCTTGTAAATGAGGGTTTTTTTCAATTTTAAAGTATCCATATAAGTCGTAGTCTATTTCATTTATTTTCGTGCCAAAAGGGTATTCTTCGGTTTCTGGTAGGTAGCTCGCGACCAATGTCCGATAGTAATTAACCGCAATCAAATCTGGTTTTGCACTTTTTAAAATTTCCTCATCTTCTGGCTGTCTTACGGGACTAATTCCTGTTTTTTCTAAGTATTCCTTGTAATATCCGGGATAATCACCATAACAATACATGTCTAATGCATAATTTGTTTTAAAGTTATCATTCATTTTTGCTGCCCAAATGTCCATTGGTTTATTGGAAGCAGGGTACGTCATAGTTGAAGAGACGGCTGGGCCGACTTTTCCACCTTCAAC
>NZ_DAMDAK010000002.1:64896-65316 GCF_032094055.1 Carnobacterium sp. | reverse complement strand
GAGCAACAAACATATGGTAATCCATCTGTGCACGAACTCTTTCAGCATCTTCAGCTGGAACATCATACATATTCATTCGTTCATTCACACGGACCATCAAGTTTTGTTCATTGTTTACTTGCCAATGTTTAACTCTATCTCCGAATTCTTTATAACAAATTCTTGTAAAACGTTCAAAAGCATAAACACATCTTCTATCTTCCCAACCGTTGTATTTTTCAGCTAATGAAAATGGCAAATCAAAATGATACAACGTAACAAATGGAATAATTCCTTTTTCAAGTAATAAGTCGATTACTTTATTGTAAAATTCCACTCCTTTTTCGTTCACTTCACCATCACCATCCGGGATAATCCTTGCCCAGGAAATAGAAAAACGATAGGTCTTCATTCCTAATTCTTTCATCAAAGAAATGTCTT
>NZ_DAMDAK010000002.1:59726-64886 GCF_032094055.1 Carnobacterium sp. | reverse complement strand
GGTGATAAAAATCGCTTGCTACTTTTGTGTCTGCTTGTGCCTCTGACTTTTGGAATGAATTATAATCTGCCACAGTCATTCCTTTACCGTCTTCATCCCAAGCTCCTTCTATTTGAAAGGCAGAGGAAGAGGCTCCCCACCAAAAGTCTTTTGGAAAATGATTTTTCATAATTGATTTTCCTTTCTTTAAGTTAATCGTTGTAAGGGCTTCACTGCATGAATCTAATCAAAATTATAGCATGCTTTTTAAAATAATCAACACTATTTCCAATGTTTTTATACCGTTTTGTTGAAAAAAATGTATTTTTGGTATATTATTACAGTTAAATAAATACCGATATACTAAAGGAGTACTATGAATGAGTATAAAGAAAAAACAAACTTCCTTACTTTTAACTATTATTGTTTTATTTTGGTTTGCGCAATATGTCTATATTCCTTATCAAACTCCTTATTTGAATTCTATCCATTTAACCAGTAATGCAGTAGGAATTGTTATTGGAGCATATGGAATTTCGCAAATGATTCTTCGGTTGCCTATTGGGGTTTTAGCAGATAAAAATGGCAAACACACATTATTGATTTTTATTGGAGCATTGTCTTCAGGTGTTGCTTCGTTATTCAGAATATTTCTTTCAAACGGGATAGGTTTTTTCATAGGCAATTTATTTTCAGGATTAGCGAGTGCGATGTGGATTTCATTTATGATTCTCTTTATGAGTTATTATTCTGATGACAAGCAACAAAAAGCTACAGGAAAACTAATCTTTGCAAATAATTTAGGGATGTTAGGCGGTTTTGTAGTAAGCACCTTCTTATATGATAGGGTTGGCATGACTGTAATCTGTCTACTTAGCGTAATTGCAGGCATTCTTGGAGCATTCTTATCTTTATTTTTGAAGAGAACAACTGTAGAGATTCGTCCTTCACGGTCTACTAAGGATCTGTTGAGTGTTTGCAAGAATAATAAATTAATATTATTTTCTTTATTAGCCTTGATTCAGCAAGGAATACAGATGTCTACCACAATGTCTTTCACTACTCAAATTGTAAGAGATTTAGGGGCTTCTAACTTAGTGGTTGGATTAACCTCTATTGTCTACATGTTATCGGCTGTTCTTTCAGCTATTATCAGCTCCAAACCAAATTTTTATAAAAGATTCACATTTGATCAATCTATACCAACTGTCTTTTTACTGCTGTTTCTTTATTGTTTATTTGTTCCTATCACAAACTCGGTTTTTATGATTTTCTTACTGCAAATCTTGCCAGGACTTTCGACAGGGATACTATTCTCATCTTTAACAACTGAAGCAATGACCGAAGTTCCAGACGAGAAAAAATCCACTGCTATGGGCTTCTTTCAAGCAGTTTATGCAATTGGGATGAGTGCGTTTCCTTTGATCAGCGGATATATCAATACTCATTATTCAACGCAAGCAGCTTTCTTATTTCTTGGATGTACGAGTATAGTTGGAGTAGCTGCTTCAAAGTGGTATTATAAAAGAAAAAAGATAGGTGAGTATGCTTGAACAAAAATCTAAAAGCGTATAAAGTAATGCAAAATATTCGTGAGCATATTTTGGATGGAACATACCCCATCGGCTCGTTATTACCAAGTGAGAGAGAACTATCTGAAATATTCGAAGTAAGTAGAATGCCAGTTCGAGATGCTTTAGAAGAGCTGGAAAAAGAACAAAGTATTGCAAAAACTGAAACGAATAAATGGGTGGTAAAAGGATACAAAAAAGTCTCATTATTCTCAGAAGTTGAGCCTTTAGAAGAAGTAAATTTAAAAAACATTATAATGGAAAGCCTGAAAGCACGACAATTAGTTGAAAGTGAAGGAGCGAAGTTGGCTGCGCGGTATGCTACTGAAGAAGATATTAAAGAAATGAGGTTATATTTAAATAACTCAATTATAGAATTAGAAAATTTTGTTGATTTAAAAGATCCTAACTATAAAGAGGCAGATTTTCAATTCCATATGTCGGTGGCTAGAGCTAGCCACACTACTTTGTTCCCGGCATACTTGGAATCCATTAAAGAAATTGTGCATATGCATCAATATCTAAGTATGAAGTACAGAACGACAATTCAAGACTTTGGACAACATCATATTGAACTCTTCCAAGCGATTAAGGATGGAAATGAAGATAAGTCTTATGACTTGATGTACAAGCATTTGGGAAATGTCATACAACTCATTACGGCTAGCTACTAGTTAAGTCAATTCTTAGTTATTTTTGGGCTTAACGATTCTTTAAAGCTAGTAAACTAATAGTTTGCTTTGCTAAGTTCTAAAGAAGCTTGTAAGGTTTCTTAGTTTTCAAAATATTAAGACTATAATTATATATTATCAAGAGAGAACCGCTTATATAGTATGGCAGTTCTCTTTTTTCAGCATGAAGATCGGGAATCTCACTATGCTGTAGTAGATGTAAGAATGAAATGATGCATGAATGTAGCATAAGAGGAGACGAACGTAGAGACTATTGTAAAAAGAAGCTTTCATTAATAAATGAAGTTTTGCCCACCAGCTAGAAAAAAAGATAACAGCACTCCAAAAAAGTTCTTAACATTTTGAATTCAAAAAGGCACGTCTACATTTAGAAGCACCTTCTGATATACATAGCTATTTTCAAAAAAACTTTGGACTTTTACGTACAAGGAAATGACCCACTTAGTTAACTAAACCAGATAGCCATTTATTCCATTACTGGAAGTTAAAATGTTTTTTAATGATCTTGGCCGCATCTTCAGGAGAAAGAGATGTATTATCAATTTTTAGATAATGTTCAAAAGGAATTTCTCCTTCCTTGCTTTCACAACGCCACCACTTATCAACATCTAGCAAGTTCTTCTTAGACTCATCTAAATTTCTTTTCGAAGGTTTATTCTCAAGCCGATTTTGCGTTTGATTTCGTTTCAACCGTTCTTCTTGTGTCGTTATAAGCTCTACATAATAAACTTCTCCATTTCTTTTTGTAAACAACTCGCTAGTATGCTGCACGTATTCCCAATCAGAAGGTTGATCAAATGCCCATAGATAAGTGAAGACTAACCCGTAATTTGCTGTCTTAGCGTATTCATCTAAAAAAACTTCTCGCAGACGTTTAATGGCTGGTCCGTTGTATTCACCAAATACTTCAATAACCGGTTCAATTGTTATATGGTTGTGAAACAATCTTAATTTAGTGATTTTACAAAGTTCTTGTCCGACTGTCATTTTTCCAACAGCGGCATTTCCAATCAGCAGCACTAATTTCATCTCTTTCCCCTCCATATCTAAAAATAACCAGCAAGCAAATTTATTGTGTCCCCATTCTTTTATTTTGAGCTGAATTCTAATTTATAGTAGTTAATCATAGCAAATGAGAGAATTCTTGCCAATGTTTTCTAACTCTTCTTTACTTTTAGAGCCGAAAAAGTTGAACTTATAACATAATGTGGTTCTGAATTCAAAATAATTGAATGAAAAACCGAGAGTGTGTATGCTGAGACCTATAAGGAATAGAATCGGATATCTTATGGTGACTGACTAGGAGATAGGAATGAGTCAAAAACTTGCATGGAAACTAGTTAATGGAAAAAAATTTATTAGGACAGGAGGAAGAGCACATTATGGGTAAAGAAATTGGGAAAATTGAAGCTGGTGTCGCTGCGGTCAAGGTGTTGGAAAGTTGGGGAGTGAAACAAGTTTATGGGGTGCCGGCAGGATCTTTAAACTCGTGGATGGACGCACTAAAAAAAGAAGAGGATGCGATCAATTTCATTCAAGTTCGGCATGAAGAAGTTGGTGCTCTGGCAGCATCGATGCACGCAAAATTTACTGGCAAAATCGGTGTGGCTTTAGGATCAGCCGGACCGGGTGCAACACATTTGATGAATGGATTATATGATGCACGAGAAGATGGCGTGCCTGTCTTAGCGATTATTGGTCAACGCTCAGAACGCGAAATAAATATGGATGCTTTCCAAGAAATGAACCAGAATCCCGTTTTTGCGGATGTAGCTATTTACAATCGTCGTGTGGCTTATCCCGAACAATTGCCAAAAATCATTGATGAAGCAGTTCGAATGGCTATCACTCATAAAGGTGTAGCAGCTGTTGAAGTCCCAGTGGATTATGGTTGGGCGGAGATTGACAATGCGGCTTGGTATTCATCTGCTGCTGCTTATCGGAAATATCCCAACCCTGTCTTAAATGAACAAGATATTGACGAAGCCGTAAAAATTCTTGAACAGGCTAAACGTCCCGTTATTTATGCTGGTATTGGAACGCGCGGCAATGGTGAAGCTGTCATGGAGTTGTCGCGTAAATTAAAAGCTCCAGTCGCGATTTCCGGTATTAACTATGACAATTTCCCCTATGATTTTGAAGCGTTGTTGGGTTCGGCAAACCGTGTAGCATGGAAGCCGGCTGTTGAAGTGTTTGACGAAGCAGATGTGGTTTTATTTGCCGGAAGTAATTACCCATTTGCTGAAATCACAGGCGTTTTTGACCATATTGATAAATTTATTCAAATCGACATTGATCCGTATAAACTAGGAAAACGCCATAAAACAGATGTAGCTATTCTGGGAGATGCCGGAGATGCGATTCGTGCAATCACAGATAAAATTTCCGAAAAACCAGAAACAGCTTGGTACCGAGCAAACCTGAATAACATCAAAAACTGGAAAATGTATACTGATAAATTAGAACAGAAAACAGAAGGTGAATTACAATTTTACCAAGCTTATCATGTGATCAACCAAGTAGCCGACGAAGATGCGATTTACTCGATTGATGTAGGAAACACTACGCAAACTTCTGTACGTCACTTGCGTTTGACGCCTAAAAATATGTGGCGTACCTCTGGTGTATTTGCCACAATGGGGAATGGACTGCCAGGCGCTATTGCAGCAAAAGCTGACTTTCCCAATCGTCAAGTATGGAACTTAACCGGTGATGGTGCTTTTTCAATGGTCATGCAAGATCTTATTACAACTGTACAATATCGCCTCCCGAGTATTCACGTTGTTTTCTCCAATCAGGAATATGGATTTATCAAGGCTGAGCAAGAAGATACAAATCATAACTACTATGGCGTAGATTTCAAGGATGTGGACTATGCTAAGATCGGCGAAGCACAAGGAGCAGTTGGGTACACGGTC
>NZ_DAMDAK010000002.1:56215-59716 GCF_032094055.1 Carnobacterium sp. | reverse complement strand
TAAAAGAAGTTTTTCATCAGGCTGTTGAGCAGGAAAAAGCTGGCCGAACCGTGCTGATTGATGTGAAAATTAACCATGATCGTCCAATTCCAGTGGAAGAGCTAAAATTAGATGCAAAACTTTATCCAGAAGAAGTTATAAAAGCATTCAAAGAACGGTACGAAGCAGAAGATCTTGAACCGTTCAGTTACTTCTTAGAACAAGAAGGGCTTCAATCAAAAGTAGATCAACGAGGTAATAATTAAACTTTAATTTTAAACGTTGGACAAGCACTTAGTAGGTGCTTGTTTTTTTGTATTTCGCTCTCTTTTGGATGTACAAAAAGAACCAGAATCTGTTATGGTTAAAGTATCTAGATGAAACGAAAGAGGAGAGCCTTCACTGGCTTCATTATACTAGTTTTATGCGGAACAGCTTCTTTTTCCATTGATTTTAGAAGGATTTGAATATTCATCTGCCTCAACGAGGAAGAAAAGATCTTGTTTTCTGGTTAAATTTAGATAAGAAAAGGAGTATTCTAGAAACACTTTTCCCTTACTATCAAAATCAAGAGAAGGATGATGTAAATTATTAAGAACCTACTATAAAATAACCGTTTAAGAGTGAGGTGCGTTATAAAATGAATATTAATAATTTAGGATTGTTAAACAGTTTAGCTGCTATTATTAATGAGGGAGTATACGATAGCGATTATTCGACAACGGAATATATCTTGCATAATATTGATAATATACAAAATATAACGGTTAATATGATTATGGATGAAGCTTATGTTTCGCGATCAGCAATCAGGAGATTTTGTAATAGATTGGGGTACGAAAATTTCAGTGTATTAAAACATTCATTATCAGATATCATTTTCCCTTCTAATATCCATTTACGGGAATTTGAAAATATAGGGAGCTTCAGAAAAAAAGTAACTGAGGAATTATCAAAGATGGTAATCGAAATGAACGATATCATTACGGATGACATTATCGACAGCCTAGCAAGTTTGATTAATGAGCATGAAGGTGTTTCAATGATCAGTGCAAATAATATAAGCGCAAATTTACTGAAATTTCAACAAGAGTTATTCTATGCCAAAAAAATTGTTAAAATTGTAGATAATTACTTTGATAGGGATGAAATGGATATTTCTTCTAGAGAAACGAACCTTATAATGGTTGTTTCTGTTTCAGGTATATTTGCAGAAGCGATCAATGACATCATTCATGAAATTGACGGAAAAAAAATTCTGATTACTGGTAGTCATAGCGAGGAATATAAAAAAGTATATGACCAAATTATTTACATTAGCAAAAATGATATTTCTGATGATAAAATGGGGTTATATGGAAAATATGGGATTACGTATTTTTTTGATTTGCTCTCAGAACATTATATTTTTACGTATAAACACTAATTGTATAAACGATCTTAGATTCAGTGGTTCAAATTTTGAACCACTTTTTTTTTGGCTTTAAGTTATGATTAATTTAAGAAAACGCTACCAATAAAAATCAATGGAGGTATCATAATGCGAAAGTATTCAGATGTTTTTAGCAATAAAGATTTTCTTTGGGGATCAGCAACTGCTGCGTATCAATGTGAAGGAGCTTGGAATGAAGATGGTAAAGGAGAAGGAGAATGGGATTATTTTAATCACCATAGCGTACTCAATATTCACAATGAGGATGGCGATGATGCGAGCGACTTCTATCACCGATACAAAGAAGACATTGATTTAATGGTAGAAGGAGGACAAAACACATACCGTTTTTCCATTTCTTGGGTACGAATACTACCTAATGGCACAGGGGAAATCAATCAAAAAGGTATTGATTTTTATAATAATGTTATTAATTATTGTTTAGAAAAAGATGTAGAGCCGAATGTTACACTTTTCCACTATGATTTGCCGCTTACATTAGCTGCGCAAGGTGGCTGGTTAAACAATAAAATTACGGACTACTTTGATGAATACGCAAAGGTTTGTTTTAAAGAGTTTGGAGATAGAGTGAAGATTTGGGCAACCATTAATGAGCCTCGCTACTATAGTTATTGTTCGAATATAGTAGGGAACTATCCGCCAAATCGTTACGCAGATATTCAGTCGTATTTTCAATATCAATATAACTTAATGTTGGCAAGTGCTAAAGCAGTCCATTCATTCAAACAAATGAAAATCGATGGCATTATCGGTATTGTACATGATAATGGTAGCGTTGAAGTTGACCCTGCAGCTGAACAACAAGAGGAAATATTTAAAATTGCAGATTTCTTTTACAACCGTATGATTTTAGTACCAGCGTTAGAAGGAAAGTTACCTGATGAACTTGAAGAAATGAAGAAGACGTTTAACTTTATGATTTATCATAGTGAGAACGATGCAGAAATATTTAGTAAGGGAAAAGGAGACTATTTAGGTCTTAATTTGTATAACCGACAATACGTGAAACATTGGGAAAATGGAGAAACAGAAATTTTTCATAACAATAAAGGAGCTAATAGCACAAGTTTAGAGGGTATTCGTCTTAAAGGTTTATTTGAAAGTTCATTTGATAAAGAAGTGAGACGTAACCAATGGGGAAGAGAAATTAATCCTAGAGTTATGCATACCTCTTTAGTTGAAATAAAAGAACGATATGGAAATCCACTAATATTGATTGCCGAAAATGGTCATGGAATTTATGAATCTCCTGATGAAAATGGCTATGTAGAAGATAATGAAAGAATCGAAATATTTAATGAGTTTTTAGAGTATATGCTGGCTGCTAAAGCAGAGGGAGTTAATGTAAAAGGCTACTACCATTGGTCAACAATGGACTTATACAGTTGGATTAATGGCTACGAGAAAAGATATGGGTTGGTAAGAGTAGATTTTGAAAATAATTTCAAACGTATACCTAAAAAAAGCTATTACTGGTATAAAGATTTTATCAATAATTACAGTCAAAGTATGGAATAGATTCTATCGCTTGCCGAGGAAGGTGTTAACGTGAAAATTTTAATGGGTCACTATACCTTAGAAAGTAATGAACATGTACATGGTTTAACTGAATTAGACAGCTTTAATCTCAAATTCGGAGAAAACCTGATTCATTCAATGCATGTAGAAGATATTTTTAATGAGAACAATATTGAGCTTATTCCTGCAATCTTTGCTGATGCGCATTCGGCTAAAATCGTTAGTAAAGAAGCCTATCAATATATTTACGCTAAAATGATGCGAGTGATTAAAGAAAATTTGCATGAATTGGATGGGATTTTCTTATTCCTTCATGGTGCGAGTAAAGTAGAAAACTTACCAGAAGGTTCTGGGGAAAGACAGTTATTAAAAGATATCCGTGAAATTACAGGTCCGTATTTGCCTATTTGCGTAGTTATGGATCCGCATGGAAATTTAACCGAAGAATACGTGTCGATGATGACGATTGGGCGTTGCTACCGACAATCGCCTCATACAGATTTAATAGAGACACATAGAATTGTAGCTAAAATGATGGTTGACTTACTGCA
>NZ_DAMDAK010000002.1:52169-56186 GCF_032094055.1 Carnobacterium sp. | reverse complement strand
GTTGCTCAATATCGTAAACTTCCTTTTGTGTTGGGCGGAGAAAGGAGTGTCTCAACAGATGAACCAATGGTCTCCATTAATAAAAAGTTAGATGAAATAGAAAATGATAGTAGGATTTTAAGTGCTTCTTTCCATGTAGGGTATTTAAGACATGATAATTTTGCTGCAGGTTCTGGATTAATTGTTGTACCTTCTGATATGAAATACAAAGATTATGCACAAGAAGTATTAGATGATTTATATAGATTCTGTGTGGATAGATACAGTGAATTTAAGTACCACGGCCATGCATTAGAAGTAAAAGAGGCGATGAAAGAATCTATTGAGTGTGAATACAAGCATGTAGTTGTTACTGATTCTGGAGATAATGTGACGTCAGGAGCACTTGGAGATAATACCTATTTATTAAATGAATATTTATCTCTTGAAAATTATAATAATAAAAACTTATTATTTGCCGGAATTACGGATAATAAGTTGTTTAACTCCATAAATCGAAATGACAATCAGGATTATTTTGATATTGAATTAGGGACAAACACAGACGAATTATCAAGAAAAATAAAGCTAACAGTCAAGATTAAAAATAAAGGAGTTCTCCAACAAATATTCGGTGATAAAGACAATTATGGAGATACGCTGACATTATCCGTTAAGGGAAAACCAATTGATATAGTTCTCATTGATAAGTCCGTTAGTTTTGCTGAAATGCATCAATTTAATGCTGCTAATATTGAGTTGAATAACTACAATATAGTTGTAGTGAAACAAGGGTATATTTTCCCAGAATTAAAAGAGTATTGTAACTATTCAATCATGGCTTTAACTGACGGGACTACAAATCAACAAACCGAGAATATTGTATTTAAACAAATAATGCGTCCAATGTTGCCTTTTGACAAACTGAATGAATGAGAATTGAAAATAGAAGAAAATACATGCGCGAAGAACTAAATATTCATTTACCTGATGCAGTTCTGCTTTTGACAAGTACTGTGAGAGACGATAGACCTTTTCTGTTAAATAAAGAATAGTCTATGTATACTGACGAAGAATAATTATTTTATTTGAGAAGTATCTTTTTATTTAGAGCAACTCCTCTTCATGGGGGAGTTTATCTTCTAATTGTTTGTAACCGATTACAACGGAAGTGGAATGTTGTTTGTTATTTGAAGTTAAAAGCAACGGTAAAAACTAGCAGTAGCGCATTTAAGCATAGCGCTAAAAGAAATAGGAGGGGAAACAAATGAAATACGTGAATATGTCTAAAAAAGTATTAGAGTATATTGGTGGAGTTGAAAATATACAAAACGTAGGTCACTGTGCAACTAGATTAAGAATTAACGTAAAAAACGAAGAATTAGTGGATGAAGAAGCACTATCTAATCTGACAGACTTGCTTGGTCATGTTTTTAAAAATGGACAAGTACAATTAATTATTGGTGCCAACGTGAATGAGGCCTATAACGATTTTGTAGAAGTTTCTGGTTTTACTACGCAACTAGAAGAAGATGCAGAGCATGCAGAATCTAAAGAAAATAAGAAAAAGAATTTTATGTATTACGTTAATCTCGTAGGCGGGTTTAGTGCTGAGATTTTTATGCCTATCGTTCCAGCTCTGATAACTGGTGGTGTGATTTTAGCTGCCAACAATTTCATGGTCAATTATTTAGGAGTTTCTCCAGAAAGTGGTACTGCTACGATCATCTTAGCGATTTTTAGTGCAGCTTTCTCTATGCTACCTATTTATTTAGGATTTACTACTGCAAAAAAATTAAACCTTCCGCCAATCATGGGAGCCTTTCTAGGAGCAATTTTAGTAAGCCAATCTATTAGCGGAGTAGAAGGACTTGACTTCTTTGGCATCCCCGTGACGACAGTGGATTATGGCGGCAGCATCCTTCCGATAGTTATTGGTGTCGGTTTCATGTACTATGTAGATAAATATTTAGATAAACTAATCCCTGAATTTATTAAATACTTCCTTAAACCATTCCTAACGATGCTAATTGTAGTCCCATTTACATTAATTGTGTTTGGACCGATCGGAACTGTTCTCAGTGTTTACGTAGGTAACTTTGTTATTTGGTTAATGGATACAGCCGGTTTTATTGCCTTGCCAATATTGTCTGCTTTGTATCCTTATATGGTTATGCTAGGCCTAGACAAAGCTATTATGCCAATAGGATTTAATGCGGTCGCAACATTAGGTTATGATCCGGTAGTCATGGTTATGGGCTTTATTTCAAACTTGGCTGTTGGAGCTTCTGCTTTAGCTGTCAGCAGATCAATTAAAGAAAATAAAGAAAAAAGTGGAGCACTCTTTTCTTTTGGACTTACAGGGTTACTAGGTATTACTGAACCAGCATTTTACGGGGCATTAATAGGCCGTCCAAAAGCATTAATTGGCACTGCAATTGGGGCCACTGCTGGAGGTTTAGTTGGAGGAATTTTTCTGTTGAAGAGTTATGTTATGGGAGGAGCTCCAGGATTATTTACCTTATTATTCTTTATGGCTCCAGATGGAACGATGGGTAACATGGTCTTAGCAATCGTTACGGCCGCCGTCACTATTGGAGTTTCATTTGTTGCAACAAAAGTTATTTTGCACCAAGATGTTAAAAAAAAGGAGGTAAAAGAAGAGGTCTTAACAGCAAGCGAAAATAATTGAGTAATAAAAAATAAAAAGCAAACTTGTAAAAATAGAACTTACTAAAGCTGTAAAATGCTTCTAAGGTTAACTCATTTAGTAAACGTTAATTTTTTCGAGATTTATCTGTTAGACACACTGCATTCATTGTGGTGTGTCTATTTTTTTGTCTAATTTAATGAAGTATTCCACTATGCCTTACCGATTCCACTTTCCTATAGACGATCTCAAAGGGGCAACATGCTTCAAACTGATTCCATCAAGGATAATGAAGAGGCCAGTTGTTGTGCAAATTCAAGGTCTTCTGGCATTGACGGTTTCGTACACACCCCAACTATATAAAAAATAGTAGTGCATATCCACCGTCGTGGATACTGCACTACTAATCTTAGTATGTTTAACAAAGACCGAATAAAATATAAAAAGGCTTCAGATTCTTGATATTATTCTTTAATTCCTGAAATTACACGCCGGACTTTAGAAATAGAATCTTGTGATTTCTTTTGATTGAAGAACCTAAGGATGACATATAGTGAATCTATAATACTTAACTGTGCGATACGAGACGCCAACGCTTCAGAACGAAATTCTGTTTCTTCAGAGATTGAAATAAAAACAATGTCTCCAAGTTTAGCCAGAGGTGAATTCGCTTGGCTCGTCACAACGATAATTTTAGCTCCTGTTTCTTTCGCAGATTCGGCAATATAGATTGTTTCTTTGGATCTCCCTGTATGAGAGATGATGATTGCGCAGTCGTCTTTAGTTAATAGAGACACTTCCATCAACTGAATATGGTAATCCGTACTATGAAATACAGAGATAGATGTACGCAAGAATTTATGATAGGCGTCTGTTGCTACGATCTCAGATCCTCCAACGCCAAATAAGAATAAGCGCTGGGAACTACCAATCATATTTGCTGCTTGTTTTAAGTCTTCTTCTTTTAATAATTTTCTAGTATCAGTCAATGTTGAGATATTGGAATCAAAAACCTTTTGTGCCATTGTCAACTCATTATCATTTTTTTGGATATTTTCATGAATGGAGATAGCAGGTAAATCATTTTCTTGCATTAACATAGATAATTTGAAATCTTTAAATCCATTATAGCCTAGTTTTTTCGTGAATTGAAAGAAAGTGGAATCTGCAATTTCCAACTCATTTGCTAAATCGCTAATGGAACTGTGACTGACTTTACTGGGATTTTTTAAAATATAATCTGCGATTGCTTGTTCTTTTGGACTAAAGTCATTATACATTGTTTTGATCTGTAAACGAATCGAGACAGCCATAAAACGTTCCTCCTCATAATAATGATTATCCACTTTTTTGCTTATTGTTTAACAATACAATATTTAGAGAGAAAA
>NZ_DAMDAK010000002.1:50175-52159 GCF_032094055.1 Carnobacterium sp. | reverse complement strand
TGCACGAGTATAATCTCATGCAGATTTTTTTAAAAAAAACATTTTTTTATTTTTAAAAAATAAAAAAATGTTCGGGTAGAAATAACAAAAAATAGTTATTTTTTATAGAGATTAGATTTCAAATTCTAAAAAAATAGGGAATATACAAGTTGTTTATTTATTTTTAACAAATAAAAGAAATTTATATTCAAAAATTGTTTTTTTTATTATATTCATTAAAAATTATTTTTTTCTTTTATCATATTGACAAAAAATGTTTTTTCGATATAATGAACTCATAAAGATTGGAGGCGCTATCATGGAAGTGGGTATCATTGGTTTAGGTAAAATGGGATTGAATCTGGCATTTAATCTAAAAGATCATGGATACGATGTAAAAGGCATGGATGTGTCAAAAGAAGCTTTAATTGTTGCTGAAAAAGAAGGAGTTGCTACATTTCAAGCAGTCGATAAGCTAATAGCTTCGTTCAAAGGAAAACGAATTATTTGGTTGATGTTGCCAGCAGGAGAACCGACGGAAAGTGTATTAGATTATATACTGCCATTGTTAGTATCGCAAGACATTGTGATTGAAGGTGGAAATTCGAATTATAAAGATTCTATCCGTCGTGCAGAAAAGTTTGCGGAAAAAGGAGTAAGCTATTTTGATTGCGGTACATCTGGTGGGATTTCAGGAGCGCGTAATGATGCTTGTTTGATGATTGGCGGTGATAAAGATGTTTTTGTATCTATCGAACAAATATTTAAAGATATTGCAATTGAAAATGGTTACCTGTATGCAGGAGAGACTGGCAGTGGACATTTTTTGAAAATGGTGCACAACGGCATTGAATACGGCATGATGCAGGCAATTGGCGAAGGGTTTCAAATTGTAGAAAAGAGTGATTACGATTTTGATTTAGCTGAAGTTGCTCGTGTTTGGAATAATGGTTCAGTTGTCCGTAGTTGGTTAATGGAGATTGCGGAAGACCAATTTAGAAACAGCCCGCACTTAGAAGATTATCGTGGTGTAGTGGTTGCTTCTGGGGAAGCCAAATGGACTGTTGAAACAGCTTTAGAAATGAATATACCAGTACCAACAATCGCATTGAGCTTATTTATGAGAAACTTATCACAAGAGGAAGATAGCTTTTCTGCAAAAGTAGTTTCTGCTTTGCGCAATGGGTTTGGCGGGCATGCAGAAGCAAAAAAAGAATAAA
The DNA here is from genome assembly GCF_032094055.1 of Carnobacterium sp. Taxonomy (GTDB): domain Bacteria; phylum Bacillota; class Bacilli; order Lactobacillales; family Carnobacteriaceae; genus Carnobacterium_A. The sequence continues at coordinate 50,960 of NZ_DAMDAK010000002.1, read as the reverse complement.
AGGAGCTTTGAAGATGACGAAATATAATATCGCAATTGTCAATTCAAGTAGTTTTGGGAAAGTTTTTCCAGAGCATATAAAGCGACTTGAAAAGTTAGGTTCAGTTAAACACTTCACTGTTGATGGAGAAATCAAAGGACGAGATTTAGCAGAAATTCTTCATGGATACAACATCATCATAGCCAGTGTTACCCCATTTTTCACACAAGATTTTTTTGATAATAAAGATGAACTTATTTTAATTACTAGACATGGGATTGGCTATAATAATATTGATATTGAAGCTGCTAAAAAACACGATACCCTCGTCACGATTATTCCAGCGCTTGTAGAAAGAGATGCAGTGGCAGAAAATAACATAACTAACTTATTGGCTCTTCTACGTTGTACAACAGAAGCTAATTCAAGAGTAAAAGAAGGTCATTGGGATGATCGAGCTCAGTTTGTTGGACGGGCTTTGTTTAATAAAACAGTCGGAGTTATTGGCGTTGGAAATACCGGAAGTGGTGTTGTTGAAATTCTTCGTAATGGTTTTCGGTGCGAAGTGTTAGCGTACGATCCTTACAAATCTGCGTTGCATATCAAAAGTCATGGAGCAAAAAAAGTAGATTTGAATCAATTATTAGAATCATCAGATATTATCTGTCTATGTGCGAACCTGACAGAGGAGAACTATCATATGATTTCTATGAAAGAGATCAAAATGATGAAAGACCATGTCTATCTTTCCAACAGTGCAAGAGGTGCGTTAGTTGATGAAAAAGCTGTTGTAAGCGGTTTAGAAT
>NZ_DAMDAK010000002.1:47309-50165 GCF_032094055.1 Carnobacterium sp. | reverse complement strand
GCAAAGATCACCCTTATCTAGCATTCACGAATGTTGTGATGACGCCACATACTTCGGCATATACAATGGAGTGTTTGGAAGAAATGGGTACTAAATGTGTTCGTGATGTTGAAAATATTGTTGAGGGTAAATTGCCCGAACGGGCTGTTCAAACGCATAGCAAATATCTCTCTAAAGAGGTGGGAAATGCATGTTGAATGATTTGAAAGTAAAAGTAGGTCCTCAGTTTTATCGCTATCATATCGGTGCAATTGAGTATGTACCTGAGGTGTTGACAGAGTATGCTGCAAAGAATGTACTTATTGTTCACGGAACCGTTTCCTGGGAAAAAGCTAAGCAGTGGCTTAACTTTTTACAAGATGATCGCTATATATTCTCTTATCATCAATATACTGGTGAATGCAGTTATTATGGAGCAGATAGAATTGCAGCAGTTGTGCAGGAAAAACAGATTGACTTCATTATCGGAGTCGGTGGTGGAAAACTAGTAGATTTAGTTGGATATGCGGCACATACGATCAATATAAACTTTGGAGTGATTCCAACTTTAGCTAGTAATTGTGCCCCATGGACACCGCTTTCAGTTATGTACAAGGAAAGTGGAGAATCTGAAGGAAAAACAGAACACTATTTGCGGCAAGCTGCCTTCTTTATTACTGATCCTAAATTAGTGATTGATTCACCTGTTGAATACTTCATTGCGGGTTTAGCGGATACATTGGCCAAGTGGTACGAATCTGATGCTATCTTACAACAAGAACACTTGCAAAATGAACCGTTCTTGCAAATGGCGGGTTATACTTCCCAACTATGCAAAGATGCTATCACTCATAACTCTGCTAAAGCGATTGCTGATATGAAAAAATTAGAGGTCACTGAAGAATTTATTCATTTATCTGAAATTGTCTTTGCAGTTGCAGGTTTGGTTGGGGGATTAGGTGATAAATATGCGAGGAATGCTGCTGCACATGCTATGCATGACGCTATGAGCAAATATATTGCTGAAAGTCATCAATTCCTTCATGGCGAAAAAGTTGCATATGGTATTTTTTACCAATTAGCAATTGAAAAAAAATGGGAAATGATTGATGCATTATTACCATTTTATCAAGAACTAAATTTACCAACGTCTTTACATCAAATGGGTATCTTTCCAGAAGATGAGACAGTTCTTGAAAAAATGGTTCAGTTCATTGATTCAAAGGAAAAAGTTCATTTGATACCAGTACCGATTACAAAAGACTTATTATTAGATTCAATCTTCAAATTAGAAAAATATACTAACTAGATTTAGGAGGAGGACAACATATGGAAACTTTAAGTGTAATGCAAAGTTTACTAATTGCTTTATGGGTTGCGGCCATAATGTCAAGATGGCTAGGAGGAGGAGCAACGTTAACGTTACGTTTCTCGCCTTTAATGACGGGTCTTGTTGTAGGGGTCATAATGGGAGATGTTGCACAGGCAATGATTGTAACAGCAGCGTTGCAAATGATTTATATGGGTGTTTTTTCACCAGGGGGCACCATGCCTGCGGAACCATCTATTGCGGCTGCCATTGCTGTACCAGTTGCTTTACTAGGAAATCTTCAACCAGAAGCTGCTATTGCAGTAGCCGTTCCAGTAGGGCTCTTAGGCAGCTACCTGTATCAATTCCGCTTCTTTATCAATACATTTTTAGGTAAATACACAGATAAAGCAGTAGAAAGCTTGAATTCAAAATCAATTTCTCGCTCAATCATTCTTTATCCAACAATTGCATCATTTTTATTGTTTGTACCATTAGTATTTATTGCTCTTTACTTAGGAGCACCCATTATCGCGGATGTTATTACGGCTCTTGAAGGTACTGTAGTGATTCATATTTTAGAAGTGGTTGGTGGAGGACTGGCAGCAATCGGTATTGCAACAACGGTTTATGTCATTGGACGAAAAGATTACATGGTATTCTTCTTCCTGGCATATTTCATGAGTGTCGTCCTAAAATCACTAGAAATCACGATGGTTGCATATGCAATTTTCGGTGTATTGTTCGCATTGATCTTTGTTCAATCTCAAAAAGGAAAAAATGTACAAGTAGCAAATAACAGCACAGGAAGCACAAGTGCTTCTGTTGATGATGACGACGATTATGATGATGGGTTTTAATTAATGAGGAGGGAATAAAATGGCGAAAGTAATAGAAAATAAGAATCTTGCACCAGAAGAAATCACAAAAAAAGATGTAACTAAAGCATATCTGAGATGGCACTTTGCAAACGAGATTCCCCATTCGTTTGAACGTTATTTGGCTCCATCTTTGTTGTATGCAATGATGCCAATTTTGAAAAAGCTCTATAAAGATGACGATGCATTAAAAGCAGCTTATAAACGTCAATTGCTATTCTTCAATACTCAACTTAGTTGGGGTGGCGGCGTTATCACTGGACTAATGTCTTCTATGGAACAACAACGTGCTGAAGAAGAACATGAGAATAAAGAAATTTTGATGCAAGATGATTTGATGTATAACACAAAAGCTGGTTTGATGGGGGCTTTAGCAGGAATTGGTGATGCGATAGACTCAGGTACTGTTCAATACATTTTTATCGCCATCGCGATTCCGTGGGCACAACAAGGAAGTCCGTTAGGTGCACTGTTCCCATTTGTCTTTTTTGCACTATATCAAGCAATTTTAGGAGTGTTTTTCGCACGACAATCTTTTGCGATGGGTCGGAATGCTGCAGGGTTAATGCAAAGCACAGGTATCCAAACGGCAATTGAAACACTTTCAGTTTTAGGACTATTCATGATGGGTATCCTAGCTGGAAACTATGTAAAAGTCTCTTCAGCGTTGCAGTTTGATATTTCTGGTAA
>NZ_DAMDAK010000002.1:45799-47299 GCF_032094055.1 Carnobacterium sp. | reverse complement strand
GGTAAAGAGTTTATTATTCAAGATATTCTTGATCAGATTGTTCCAGGAATATTACCATTAGCAGTCGTTATGGGCATATACTGGTTCTATACAAAGAAAGGGTTAAAAGTGACCCAAGCCTTGCTATGGTTAACAGCAATTTTGATCGTATTAGCCGGTGTTGGAATTTTATAATTTGAAAAAGGGTGTGTTTAGTAATGGGAGAAATAAATTTAGCACGTGTAGATGAACGTTTGATTCATGGGCAAGTAATGATGACATTGTCACAAAAAAGTGGAGTAAACTCGATTTTTGTTGTAGATGAAGTAGTTGCAAAAGACAAATTTATGCGAGAATTATATAAGAATGCTGGAAGCCGCACAGGGCAAAAAACTATTGTCATTACGCCAGAAAAAGCAGAACACTATTGGGATGAATTTAAATTTAAAGATTATAATTGTATTTTAATTACAAAAACAGTTAGCGTCATTTATGACTTGGTTAAACATGGTGTTCCGATGAAAGAATTAAATATCGGTGGAATTGCACAAAAAGATCCAGAAAAAGATGTTTTTGTAACAAAATCTGTTTATTTGAATAAATCTGATGCTGAAAAATTAAAAGAATTAAACGAGCAGTATGGAGTGGAAAACATATATTTTCAAGCAACACCATCTGCGCCCAAAACTAACTTAAAAGATGTATTAAAACAATTTGGTTTATAAAATATTTTTCGTCATGAAGTAGGTATTAAAAGATACCTACTTTTCTCTAGACGACATATAGTGACTAAGACAGGTGGTAAATATTATGCAGCAAAATGAAAATTTTAAAGATTGGTTATTTCGATATCAATATGTTTATCGTATACGACGTAAAAAGCAAACGCCGATTTCTTTCAGCGTTAGGGACGGATATTTCTGAAATACGTGATGATATACAAGTGATTGAGTACAATCGCCACAAAAAATATGCCTCAAGGAATGTTTATATTGGTGATATTGAAAAAGCCAATCAGATTATTTGCACATATTATGACACACCTCCAAAGAGTTTTGGTTCTTATATTTTATTCAACCGAAAAGAACAGGGAAAACGAACAACTGCTTTTATTTTAATTAGTTCTATCTTGATGATTTTGGCAGGAATTTTTGGAACCCTCTTTTTCATGCAGTATGTATCGGATCCCTTTGATTTAACTTCTTTTCGCACAGTGTTTGTTGTTCTCGCTTACGGAATGTACTTCTTTCTATTAGGGAAGATTACGAAAGGATTATCCAATCGAAATACGTTAATTCGAAATACATCCTCTGTACTCGCCTTACTGACAATAATCAGTGAAATAAAAGATGAAAAAACTGCTTTCGCTTTTATAGATGAAGGAAGTTTTGGAGAAAGTGGACTGGAAGCAATGAATACTTCTCATAGAAATAAAAAAAAGATTTTCTTTTTAGATAGTATAGGAGCAGACGTACCGCTACATGCTGTGGGAAATGGTTTTTCTAAGATGAAAGTGTCAGA
>NZ_DAMDAK010000002.1:45361-45789 GCF_032094055.1 Carnobacterium sp. | reverse complement strand
AATTAAGAATCAATCAGCCATTGTTAGACCAAAATCAAAGTGTTAATTATATATTTAGCGCCAGAAATGAGGAAAAAGAACAAAAAAATAAATTTTATCTAGACAAGTCGGATTTAAAACAAAAAACTTTAAATATGGAAAACTTAACAACAGTTGTGGAGTTGTTTAAATAGATAAGCTTAAAAAAATTAGCATAAAAACCTAAACTAGCAAGAACAATCTATTTTTCAAAAAGATTATTCCATATGATAAGGAGGATTATGAATGTTAGGGATTGTCATTGCAACACATGGTAAATTGAGTGATGGATTAAAAGATTCAGCGGAAGTGATTATGGGTGAGACAAATAACATTGCAACGGTGAACTTAAATCCAGGAGATGATGTGCAAGAATTAGGCACAAAAATTAAAATAGCAATTCATGAAGT
>NZ_DAMDAK010000002.1:41473-45351 GCF_032094055.1 Carnobacterium sp. | reverse complement strand
ACTTTTGGAAACGCCAGTGGAAGAAGTTGCCGAAGCTGTGATCAATCAAGGCACTAATAGTCTTAGTAGTTGGCACGTGTCAATGGTAAAAGGTGATCAAGAAGATGAGGATGATTTTTAAAGAAATGGGTGATATATAATGAAATGGGGATTTAGATGGTATGGAGAAAAAGGCGACACCATTCCATTGAAAAATGTCCGACAAATACCTGGAATGAACGGTATTGTAGGTACGCTATTAGATAAACTACCTGGAGATATTTGGGAAGTTTCTGAGATCCAAGAGTTGAAACAATCAGTGGAAAAAGAAAATCTGGAATTATTAGGAATCGAAAGTGTAGCGATTCATGATGCAATAAAAGCGGGAACGCCTGAACGGGATCACTATATTGAGAATTATATTCAAACAATCAAGAACCTGTCGGAATGTGGTGTTCACATGATTTGTTACAGCTTTAAGCCAATTTTTGGTTGGGCCAAAACTGATCTATCCTATGAGAACAGCGATGGTAGTTATTCTCTTGTTTACGATCAAGCCGTCGTGGACAATATGGAAGCAGGAGACATGTACAAACTAATTCACAGTCAATCGAAAGGGTTCCGTCTACCAGGTTGGGAAGAAGATCGCTTAAAAAAATTCAATAGTTTAGTAGAGATTTACGAAGGTGTGACGGAAGAAGTATTATTTGATAATTTAGAATATTTTTTACAGAAAGTTATTCCAATATGTGAAGAAATGGATGTCAAAATGGCCATTCATCCGGACGATCCACCATGGGAAATATTTGGTTTTCCTCGCATTACAAAGAATCTGAAAGATTTAAAAAATATTCTTAGCATTGTAGACTCTCCATATAATGGAATCACTCTTTGTACAGGTTCCCTTGGTGCAGATCCAGACAATGATTTAGTTGAGATCATTCGTGAAATCGGTGATAGAATCAATTTTGTTCATTTCCGTAATGTTGAGTTTTTAGATAAAGGTAAATTCAAGGAAACGGCACATTTAAGTACTGAAGGATCGTTGGATATGTATGCAATCATGAAAGCTTTAATAGATATTGGCTTTGATGGAGTTGTTCGTCCAGACCATGGGCGTACCATTTGGGGAGAAGTTGCAATGCCTGGTTATGGTTTGTATGATCGTGCAATGGGGATTACGTATATGCAAGGACTACACGAAGCAATTACGAAGAGAAAAGAGTAGGTCTGGTTATGCTAGAAAGTGAGAGATGAATATGTTAGTAAACATGGAGCACGAGATTTATCGACAAATTGAAGAAACGAAATTGTTACCTCTTTATACTGCTACGGATCTTGCTTATTTAGATCGTTTGGAAGAGATTTTAATTAAAAATGAGGTACGGTTTATTGAAGTGACGTTTCGAAGTAGCTTAGCGACAGATGCTATCAAGAAATTAGCTCAGTCTGGAGAATTGATTGTTGGCGCAGGAACAGTGAGAACGTTGAAAGAAGCGAAAAGTGCTATCGAAAATGGTGCGAAATTTATTGTTTCACCGGCAATTGTTTCAGAGGTAATTGAGTATTGTATTGAACAAAATGTACCTATATTCCCAGGAACAGCTACGCCTAGAGATATTCAACTTGCTACGGAATATGGTATAAAAGTGGTAAAATTTTTCCCAGCAGATATCTATGGTGGATTAAAAGCAATCAACGCATTGAGCGGTCCTTTTTATGATGTTAAATTTTTGCCTACTGGTGGTATTAACCCAGAAAATTTTATGGAATATGTTCAAAATGATCACATAATAGCGGTCGGTGGTTCTTTTATTATCTCTGAAGTGATACTTAAAAAAGATAATGGTAACACAGCTGATAAAATACTAAAAACATTGGTGGATAAAATTAGATCTTAAAAAGTAGCTAGTAAATAGAGCGATTTTTCTATTAGAATCTGAATGAACGGTAAAATTCTAGATATATTGTATCAGGAAGAAATTGCTGAAAGGCGTTTGTTACTATTGAGGTTAAGTTTAGTAGAGTGATAGCGCATTAGTGTTATTACTCTACTTTTTTAATTTATTATTTCGATTTTTATTGAATACAGGTTTTCTTTATTTAAATAGTAGGTATAAGAGAAACGACTGTAATAAGTAATCTGAACACAAGATAATAAATGTTAGAGATTAAGAGTGTATGAAAGAACAAGGATTGCCATACTACCAGCAACTTCGCTGGAAAAAAATGAATCAGTAAGTAGGGATATTTATGGATAAAATCAAGTTATTTATATTTGATATGGACGGTTTAATGTTTGATACAGGCCGATTGGCTTATCGAGCCTACCTCAAATCGGCAGAAAAGCATGATTACGAGGTTACTCATAATGTATATTATTACTTAACAGGGCGGACAGAGAAAGACATACGCCAAGGGATGGAAGAATTGTACGGAGCAAACGTTCCTTATAATGAGTGGCGCAATTCAATGAATGAATTTAAAAATGAAATTTTAAAACGTGAAAAGCACGTATACAAGAAGAAAGGTTTGGTGGAGTTGCTACAATTTGCAAAAGATCAAGGAATCCAAGTTGCTTTAGCTTCATCTACACATCGAGAAAAAGTACAGTATTACTTAGAGATTGAAGAAATTCCTGAATATTTTGATATAATTGTGGCAGGGGATGAGGTTGACAAAGGAAAACCTGAACCTGAAATTTTTTTAACTGCATGTAAAAAAGCTGGAATTGCTCCTAATCACGCAGTTGTTTTTGAAGATTCCGCTGCCGGTATTGAAGCTGCTCGTCGTGCAGGAATTATTTCATTCTTGGTTGAGGACGATATCACTTATCTACCCACTAAAAAAGGTTATTATACACTACAAAAAGATTTATCTTATTTAGGAGAAAAAAAGTCAACGGCTGACTACCAATTTCCCGACCTATTACAGATTAGAAATTTTTTTCGCAAAAAAGAAATGAAATTATGAAGAATTAATTGTAAAGAGAAGAATTGGTACATTAATAACAAATAAAATAGCTGCTTTGCATGTCCACTCTGAAGGTTTTAAATAAGAGGCATGCAAAGTTTTTTATACAATAATTCTAAGTTAGATATTTTCATAATAAGCACCTAAAATTAAGTCATACATGATTAATTGAAAAGAAAATTTTGATTATAATTTTAAAAAAATAACTGTACGAAGAGATGATCTTGAATTTTTTTTTTACTCTGATTCAGGATGAGGTAGATGCGATGTCTATCATTTAAAATGATTTTCATGTATTAAAACGTTTGAAGGCCAGTCATTGCTTATTCTTTTTGTACGCGTTATCATTTCTGTGAATGAAGCATAATAAAGACAATATATATTTACAGGCGAACCAATATTTTTCATTAATTGTAGAGACAAGCTAAAATGGTGGAAGCTACTTTTCAAAGTAACAAGAATGGAGAAAAATGATGGATTTAGTGAAGCTTACTGTTTCAACAGAAGAAGAGAAAAAAGAATTGAACCAGCTTTTTGAAGAAGCAAAACCCTATTTTTTAAAAGTGGAGGGAAGAGAACCATTAGCGCCTCTAATAGACATTGATACAGTCATTCCTAATATTCCAAAAGAATTGGTTTATTGCCTAAGTATTCGCTATTTGAATCAGTTAGTTGGTTATATATGGATTTTTGAAGAATCTAAAACAAATTTCTATATTTTGCATATGTACATTTCTGATAAGTTTAAGAAACAAGGCTTAGGTAAGTTAGCCATTTATGAATTAGATAACTATTATTTGAAAAGAGATTTTTTGACAGCTGAATTATTGGTTTCTGGTTCTAATTATCTCGGTCTTAAATTTTGGACTGCGGTAGGATTTGATAAAATTATATATATAGAAGCTCCAGAAGAAAATATGATTACC
>NZ_DAMDAK010000002.1:28048-41463 GCF_032094055.1 Carnobacterium sp. | reverse complement strand
TGAAGAAAGAATTGAAGTTGTTCGCGAAGAAACAAACGATTAGTTTAATCCCGGTCACAGAAGAAAATAAATTTATCGCTCAACATTTAGAAGTAACAGATGATCAAAAGAAAGAGAATTTAGTTTTGTCTGTTCCAGAAGCGATTCAAGCTGCTAACGATATTCTAAAAAAGGCTCGTCCCTTTTTTATAAATCTGAATAATACAGTTATTGGATATACCGCTTTTGTTTTTGATAAAAAAATTGAAGAAGAATATCTCCAGTATTGGTTATGGCAGTTTATGATCGATGAGAAATACCAAGGTAAAGGATACGCTTCATTAGCGCTAGAAAAAATCATGAACTATTTTGAAGAAGCCAAGGCGAATTATATTACTTTATCGACCAAACCGACAAATAAAAATGCCATCCGCCTATATAAAAAATTTGGTTTCTTTGAAACGGGAAAAATGAATGGTGATGAAGTGATTTTGCAGAAAAATTTAACAACGTAATGCGAAAATATACTTGTTGGCAGTCAATCTCCAAAAGAATCACGCTAAACATATTGTGAATAAACGAAATGCCGATTTCTCTTATTAAGATGTCGGCATTTCGTTTTAATATGAAGACTACTGTGCGGTATTTAAAAATAATCCAATGTAGTTGCTAAAAACAACCTATGCTTCCATAATGTGTAAAGGAATCTTTAGCTAATAAAGTTCTCAATGTATTATCTTAAGTAATTTTGTGTGTTTATAAGACCTTTTGACGTACGCAGTTAAATACGGCATAGTAATAAGAGAAACGAAAATAGAATAAGCTGATGAAGAGGGATAAGATGAGAAACATTAAAATGACCATTGAGTATGATGGCGGCAGATATCAGGGTTGGCAAAGGCTAGGGGATTCGGACAAAACCATTCAAGGAAAAATAGAGAATACCCTGTCAGAAATGACGAAAACAAAAATTGAAATCATCGGGTCCGGTAGAACGGATGCCGGAACCCATGCCAAAGGGCAAGTAGCCAATTTCAAAACGACTTCAAATTTAGACTTAATGGCGATGCGGGATCATCTGAACACGTATCTTCCACGTGATATTATCGTTAAAGAGTTGGAAGAGGTTCCTGAACGATTCCATGCTCGGTATAATGTTAGTGGGAAAAAATATAGCTATTATGTCTGGAATACAGTTGTTCCATCTGCATTTGAACGCAATTATAGCTACCATTATCCTGAACAACTTGATGTCGAAAAGATGAATGAGGCTTGCAGTAAACTTATTGGAACCCATGACTTTATTGGTTTTTCTGCACTTAAAAAGACAAAAAAATCAACAGTTAGAACGATTGATGAGATTACAATTCACAGGGAAGGCGATCTGTTGCACTTTACATTCGTAGGAGAAGGCTTCCTATATAAAATGGTCAGAATCATGATGGGAACACTGCTGGAAATTGGAGCAGGAGTAATGGAGCCGACATACATTGACGCCATCTTTGAGAGCGGGATCAGAAGTGATGCCGGGATGACAGTGCCTTCTCAAGGTTTGTTCCTAGATGAAGTTTCTTACGACTGATAAGATTAGGATGATATGCCAAGATAGCCATCTGAGTGAACGTCTGCTTAGAAAATTAAGTAAAATTGAGCAAGTAGCTGGGCTTGATGACGTTTATTACTTTAGCTAAAGAGACAAAGAATAATTTTGAAGTAAGTTGGCGAATATAAGTGATCTACGTACTATTTTTTCGAAACTTATTCAACAGAGAGACGGCAGTTGTTGTAGGGACTTCTGAGTACGTAAAAACTTCTGAAACCTAGCTGGTATCTGATCCATCTTGTTTTATAAATATAGAACAAAAACATGACGTAAGCTTTGCAGAAATCTTACTATAGGCAAATAAAAATAGCTCAGAAGGTTACTCCGTCTTTAAATCAATAAGTCACTTCCTTCAAATATTATATCTCGTATTGAACGTATGTTCTGAGAGGAGTATAATAAAAAAGTCACAAAGACAGATAAGAGGAGGAAAAAAATATGCTAAGTAAAAAGTTTTATGAAGTCACTCAACATGAGGGAGTAGTTTCTGTAACTTCATGGGGAAACGATAGTAAGCCCAATGTTCGGTGTACGTGGAATTCCTATTTGCGGATTACGGAGGACGAACGTATTTTAGCTCCTATCGCAGGATTTACAAGTGTTCAAGGGGATGTTGCAAAGAATGACCGAGTCATTTTAACTTTAGGCAGCCGTGAAGTAGAAGGGTTCAATAACTACCAAGGAACTGGCTTCTTAGTAGAAGGACGGGCACGTTTTACAGATTCCGGTAACGAATTCGAACAAATGAAAGCAGAGTTTCCTTTTATGAACAAGTTACTTGAAGTTACTGTAGAGTCCGCTAAACAGCTTCTTTAACATAAGTTATTCAATGTAAACCACTAGTGTTTTATACAGCACTAGTGGTTATTTTTTGTTCAAAAAGCTATTTTACTTCTGTACTTGTTTTAAAGAGTGGAATCGAAGGCATCATGGACTGAGTATCATCAGTGTTGTATTAAAATTACACAACCTTCTTTTTACAAATAAAGTGAACTTATTTCTTTTAACCATTTCGATCAGATCTTTTCGGTTATCACCAAAAAGCACGTCATTAAAAAAATTCTCAATAATGGGACTTATCGTGCCCTTAAGACAAGGGATTCCAATTATTAGGGCACGTAAAGAAGTTTATCATGACCTAATACCACTATAACCTTCTCTTCAGGTCACGCAATAAGGTTTGTAAGGTAGGCAAATACCTTTTGAGTACCCTGAGTATTTGAAATTCTCGTATTTAAGGTTCACAAACCAATTTTTCAAATATTTTTTTACAGTTAGGGTAATAAAAAAGCGAGACAAACTTTTGATTGACAAGTAGGACGGATCGTTTTAATATATGTATCGTATGCGATACATCGTGTACGATTATTATTTGAAAGGATGTTGAGAATGCTGGAAAAGGCAAACTTTATTGGAGAATCGATTGATTATTTGCAACGTTATACAATGAAGGGTCTTCAAAAACAAGCAGAGGATCATGGCGTTACCGTTCCGCAAATCAGAGTGATCGGAGAAGTATTTGCCCATAAAACGGTAAGTATCAAACTCCTTTCCCAAAATTTAAAAATGACCCAAAGTACGGTTTCGGATATTGTGGATAGATTGGTGTCAAAAGGATTTTTAGTGAAAACGGCTAATTCAAAAGACAAACGCTTAGCAGATATCTCGTTGTCTCCCAGACTGGATGAAGATATCGATGAGAGTATCGCGCAACTTAAAAATCAGTCGTTAGTTGGAGTGTTAGATCGGTTGTCGACTGCAGAACAAGAGACAGTGGAGCAAGGAATGAAATTGTTGGTTTCAGCGGTTAAGGAAGAAATGGCAGCTGAAGGGATGGAAGAAGATAAATTCTTTGATATCTTGTATTTCACCGAAAAAGAAAAACGCAAGAAAAAATAGTAAAGCAGGGGGCTCAAGGATGAGAAACATTATAAAAGGACGCTGGATCATTTTAGCTGTCTGGCTGATCGCTACGGTTGTATTGACCGTTATTCAACCAGATACCAATGCCATCTTGCGAGAACAAGGACAAGAAGGCACGAGTGAAAACAGCCCATCTGTCACAGCAGGTAAAATATTGAAAAAAATGGACACAACAAAAGGGACAGATAACCTGATCGTTTTTTTTGATAAAGATAAAATTTCCGACGATGAAATGAAACAAATAGGAGATACTGTGAAGTCTATCAAAGACAGTAGCTCAGAACTTGGCATCACGAATATGATCGATCCTTTCGATATGCCGGAAGCCAAAGACTCGTTGATTTCTGAAGACGATACGACGTTGATGGTTAGTTATAAGCTGGATAAAAAAGGCAGAGAGATAGACGATATCCAAAAACTGTTTGAGAAGAAATTGGAGAACGTACCGGTCGAACATTATTTGAGCGGGGAAGAATTTGTTAATAACGACTATTTGAAAGCGACCCAATCAGGTGTAGAAAAAAGTGCTGCATTGACGGTCATTTTTATTCTTGTTGTGTTGATCATTGCGTTTAAGTCTGTTGTAACTCCGCTTGTCTCCTTGGCAGCAGTAGCCTTTTCTTATTTGTGCTCAATGGGGATTGCAGCTCAGTTGATCGATAAAGCAGGATTTCCAGTCACAAGTCTGACTCAAATGCTGCTAGTCCTCATTCTTTTTGGTCTTGGGACAGATTACAATATCCTTCTTTTCAACCGCTTTAAAGAAGAATTGGCAAACGGACAATCAACCGACGAAGCTATTGTAACTACTTATAAAACAGCCGGTAAAACCATTGCTTATAGCATACTTACCGTATTTATTGCATTTCTGGCGCTTGTTTTTTCCGAATCGCCAATTTATCGGTCCGGCGTAGTGGTGGTAATTGGTGTAACGGTACTGTTGCTTGAAATTTTAACGTTGACCCCTTTTATTATGAAAGTGTTAGGCAAAAAGCTTTTCTGGCCGTCTAAAAGTACAGGAGGACACAAAGTAAATAAATTCTGGGGCGCAGCTTCTTCTCTAGGAGTGAAGCACCCGATTATTGTAACTTTGGTGACCCTTGTAGTGATCGGGCCAATGGTTATATTCCACCAAGAAAAATTAAATTTTGATACGGTTGGCGAACTTGGGAATGACTATCCTTCTTCAAAAGCCATCAACTTGGTGGCGGAGCATTTCGGCAAAGGTCAATCCATGCCAGCTACGGTAGTGATTGAAAACGACAAAGCACTGGACAATAACGAGTCGCTTGCAGTAATTGACGATGTTGCTGAACAACTAAAAGATTTGAAAGGCGTTAAGCAAGTATCAGCCGTTACCCAACCATTAGGCGAGAGAATTGATAATTTTTATGTCTCAGGTCAAATGAAACCTGTAACGGAAGGGTTGTCACAAACGCAAACAGGCGTAGACAGCATAGCAAATGGGATGAAAGAAGCACAAGAAAAACTTGGATCAGCTGACTTTTCTCAAGTAAGCCAAATGGCTGACGGGACAGCAGAACTGCAAAACGGCGTAACAGCATTGTCGGATGGATTGAAGCAAATCCAAGCTGGAATGGCTGATGGTGCAAACGATTCACAAACTATTTCAAACGGTATTGCTGCGATTGAAACCAATCTTTCAGATATGAGCAGCGGAGTCGCGCAATTAGCTGGAAATTACAGCAAAATGCAAGCCGGGTATCAAGAGATGGGAACACATTACCAAGGCGCTGTCCAAGCTCTTTTAAGTGTAAAAGACACCCTTTCTCTTATGCAATCAATGGTTGCTGACTTAGGGAACAGCCATTCAGATTTAATGAATGATGAAATCTACTTGGGATTGACCCAAACATTGGACACATTGTCTTCTTCTTTAAGTGAAATCACACTTGAAAGCATGAACCAGTTAAATGAACAATACAATACCGTAACGGCTGGTTTTGGTACGGCTAATGACAGTCTGACAGATATCAGCAGCGGATTGAATCAAATGGCAGCTGGTTTGCAGCAGCTGAAAGAAGGAGTGGAAGAAGCTTCGTCAGGAATAGACACCGTTGTAACGAATATGACGAGTGTCAATGAAGGACTTGGCCAGATGAAAGCGGGGCAGCAACAGCTTGCGGAAGGCTTAAATGGATTTAGTGCTTTTGGAGATCAATTATCGGCTGTCAATAGCGGATTGGAAGAGATTTCTGGCGGTATCAGCCAAACGAATCAGTATTTGACTCAGCTGAATCAGAATGAAAGTTTCTTTATTCCAAAGGAAGCTTTGACGAATGGCGAATTTAAAGATTCATTAGACGCCTTTATGTCTAAAGACAGAACCATCACCAAAATGACGGTTATTTTAAATGACGACCCGTATTCAACGGAAGCTTTACAAACGATTGACAATATCAATGCGACCCTTTCTGCTAGTTTGAAAGGTACAGTACTTTCCAATGCCAAGTATGGAACAACGGGATCGAGTGCTACAACAAATGACATGAACAATATCTTATCCAGAGATTTAACTAAAACTATGATTTTCGTCATTGCTGGCGTATTGCTTGTTTTGTTCTTTGTTATCCGCTCTTTTTGGACACCGATTTTCATCACAGGTTCTCTGGTAGGAGCCTATTATGCAGCGATGTTCGTGGTAAACTACCTGTTTATCAATGTATTGGGTAATGCGGGACTATCCTCTTTTGTACCGTTCTTCTCCTTTATCATTATTGTCTCGTTAGGAGTGGATTACAGCATTTTCTTGATGATGCGGTTTAAAGAATACCCTCATTTGCCGCCTAAAGAGGCCATTGTATTGGCCTCGAAACAGATCGGTAGTGTGATCATCACAGCGGTCATTATACTGGGAGGAACTTTTGCCACACTTATGCCTGCTGGGATTGTACTGTTGTCTGAGTTGGCCATTGCGGTTATTACCGGCTTACTTATCCTTTGTTTTGTCTTGCTGCCTCTTTCTTTGCCGGCTTTAATGATTTTTCCGGAAACGATAGCTAATTTATCCGGCAATAAAAAAAGAAAAAACAATAGAGTGTAAAACATTTGGATAAAATTAAGCAAACCGACTACAGGTTGTTTAATAGTAATCACAACAAAGAGACCCAGCTAGGCAGATACGCCTTGCTGGGTCTCTTTGTTATTCACTGATAAAAGAGTTAATCCTTAACGCTAGCACTAGAAACGCTGTCTACAGCTACAGCAGCTGCTACAGGCTCTTCGCTTTCTTTAACACTGGCACTTGACACACTGTCTACTTCTTCATGTTGTTTAGCAGAAGCGCCTGAAACTGCATCAACATCGCCTGCTAATGTTTGGCCGGTTTGTTTTAAGTACCAGTCAATAATGGGCTTGAAGTCCAAAATAAATTCATTGATTCCCACATAATTGCCTTCTTCGTCATGCATTGCTTGGTAATTATGCACGACAAACTTGTCAGGACCATGTGTTGGAACGTGAACACGAACTGCATCTTGTGCTCCTGAACGCAATTGTTGAATAACCCATTCTACATTTTTCAATGCTTTTGGCGGGTGGCAATTTGCCAACGGATTCCCTGCTTGTCCAGGTACGCGTGAAGCTAACATTTCACTGCCAGGTTTTGTATGATTGTAGTATAAGAATTGGTTGTTGTTGTCTGCATAAGTTAATTCCATTGGCATAGAAGCTAAGAAATAATTCAATTGGTCTACAGTTAAAATACCGCGATTTAATTTAACATATGTTTTACCTTCTACAGCATTGACAGCTTCAGCCGCTTGTTCGACCCAGTCATCAGCAGACATGTCCACGCCTTCGATAGTCGTATCAATGGTTCCTGTTGCATGCAAGTCTTCCGGTTTAGCTGGTTCTGGTTTAGGTTCTTCCAATAAGGAAACCATTTTGACAAATTGAATGAATTTTTTCAATGTGCTTTCTAAGAAATTGATTGTGTTTTGGTCTTTTAAATTTTCATTTTCATCAAATGCCTCTTTGACTTTGCCCAATAAGAATTCATTTCCTGGGAAAACCATTGCATTTACACCAGGTGCATCAAGAATTTGACGTAAGTGCAATTGTGCGCGTGAAGAACCTTGATCATAATAAGAAGCTCCAACGATCATCACCGGTTTATTTTCTAATGGATGGATCTTAAAAGACAGCCATTCGAGCAAACTCTTTAGACCGGCAGGAATGGTGCGGTTGTGTTCAGGAGTAGCGATGATCACGCCATCTGCAGCCAAGATTTTTTTGCTGATATTTTGAATAGCAGGGCTATTTGTTTGGTCATCGCTTTGGTTAAACAACGGAACGTCTTTGATTTCGAGTACCTCTAATTCAACTAACTGACTAAATTTTTTCTCAATGAATTTTAATAATAACCGATTATATGATACCTCTGCATTAGATCCTACAATACCGACTAATTTCATTTTTTCCAGCTCCTATCTTTATATATTTTCCCATGAAAAGTTTTCTGCTTCTTTTTTATTGATCGCATGTGCACTTTTTAGTTGGTTTGTGATGTCGACAAAAATCAGAAAGTCTTCAAACAAGCCTTCTATTTTTTTAGTTTGTTCTTGGTCAATCAGAATAGTATTTTCATCAAATGCTTGTAAAGAGTGGCTTAGTAAAAACTCTGAACTTGGCATTACACGAGCTTTTAATTCAGGTGCATCAAGAATTTGACGCAAATGCATTTGGGCTCTTGAAGAACCGAGTGTTCCGTAAGAAGCTCCAGTAGTCATCACTGGTTTGTCTACAAAAGGGAAGATACCGTATGAAAGCCAGTTCAGTGCATTGATCAGTGATGCTGGAACAGCATGATCATATTCTGGTGTACTGATAATGACGCCGTCAGCCTCATCAATTTTTGCAGCAATTTCTTTTACGATTGAAGGCACTTGTCTGTCTTCTGGTTTGTTAAATAGCGGAATATCTTTAATTTCCACTAGCTCGATCTCAGCTTGATGTGCAAAGTGTTTTTGCATAAATTGCAACAACATCCGGTTTGTAGAGTGATCTGAATTTGTTCCAACCAATCCAATAAATTTCTTCATTTTGTTACTTCCTTTCAATTGTGTTTTTAATATAGACAATAAACTAGTTGATTATTTTGCTTTCTAATGCGTCAGAATAGAGGATTTTTTCTTGTTTCGTAATGATTAATCCATCGATTCCTTCTAATTGATTTAACGTATGGATAATTTCTTCAGACGTCTTTCCAAATAAACGAGTGGTCCATATTTCGCCATCTACTGATTGATCTGACACAATCGTTAAGCTGGCCACATCTGTCTCAATTGGATAGCCGGTATGAGGATCTAAAATATGGTGATAGCTTTGTTCTCCATTTGTCAAGCTGCGCTCGTAAATACCGGATGTGACAATGGATTGATTAAAGACTTTCAAAGCGATCATCGATTGTGTACGAGACGAACCCGGTTGTCGAATTCCGATTTTCCAATCCCGATTTTCATCAGAATGTGCAGGACCTAAGACAACAACATTTCCGCCTAAATTAATCAAAGCAGAGGAAACGCCGGTCCTTTTTAAATAATCGATGAGTAAATCCGCGATAAATCCCTTTGCCAAAGAACCCAAGTCGATCAGCATGCCAGGTTCACTTAAGAAAACAGATTGTTCAGTGTCATTTAAGACAATCTTATGAGGATCTGTTTTTCTAAGAAGGAACTGGATTTCTTCTGTTGCAGGAACTTTAGCATCAGCGAATCCAATACGCCAAGTCTGAACTAATGGACCAATCGCAATGTTTAAATGGCTGCTTGGAGAACAGCTGTGCTGCTTCCCGATTTTAATCAATTGATACAAATCAGGGTGAACAGCAACCGATTGAATTCCGGCATTTTTGTTGATGGCCATCAATTCAGAACTTGCGTCATTCGCACTAAAACGGTGCTCGTATTCTTTTAAGTGGACAACCATTTCGTCTAATACGACATCAGGTGATTCATGTTGAACCATTAAATCAATGACCGTTCCCATCAAGTGAATGACTCTTTTTTTACGATCCAACTGGAATCACCTCTTTTCATCTAATTCATAATCATTGGCTAAGATAGATTGCTCTAATGTAGCCAGTTCATTAAGTAAAACAGTATTTTTATTGATTTTGGCGTAAGCTCTTGCGTCATAGATTAATTCTAAAATGAGTTCTTGTGGTTCATTTTGGTTAATGGCATTTTTGACAAGCTGAGAAGCAACCCTTGCAAGATAAAAAGTTACGTGATTGTCTGAGCAAATAGAGAGAGCATAATGCAACAACGTATTGCTTGCTTCTATTTCATGAACCTCAGAATAAAATACACTGCAATGAAAAAGAATGTTCAGTACACGCCACGTATCTTCCAGCTCAGTTTCCTTATAAAGATAGATCTTTTCCAGTACTTTATTAAAATAAAATTCGGCTTTTTCTTGCTCGTTTTCTCGAAAGTACACCATACCGGTTCCAGTATAAGCCAACAAGCGAAAAATCTCTGAACCGCTGGAATCATCTTCTAATAAAATCTTATCGAAGTTAAACAAAATATCTGTGATAGAGCAATTTTGAAAAATCATGATAAAGCCTTGCAGATAAAGGTAACGTAAGGACAAAGTGGAATCTTCTATTGTATCTACCGCTATCGTACTAAGCAATGCTGCTGCTTGTTGATACTCACTTGTGACAAGAAAAAACTCTGCTTGATTCATTGTCTCGATCGTTTCTGTATACCGCACTCCAACTTTTGGAAATAAATCACCTAATGGAAGTCCGAGGCGATTACAAAGTTTGATTAATATTTTCAAATTTGGAATGCGTCCATTGTTTTCAAAGCGGCTTAAAGTCGCTTGGGTACAAATACCTTCAGCTAGTTCTACTTGAGAAAACCCCATCGCTTTACGCGCTTCAATAAATCTCTCAATATTCATTTTATTCCTCCAGCTTTTTGTATCTTGTTCATTAGTTCTTTTTTTCGCTTTCGTAACCGATTGCAGTTGTAAATAAAAAATCCGAGATAACCCTCACAGCTTCTTTCATCAGCATGTAGAAGACCTTATGCTTACTGACTTCTGAAGTAATTTTTTTGATTTTTTATTGACTCTGGTTTTATTTCTTTTGAGATTGTGTTATTATTCACATTTCCTCTACACCAGTTATAATACTCTTTTACTATATATATGTCAACACGAATATATAAAAAAATATATAAAGATTTTGACAGGTATGTTTAGCTGTTTCTATTTGTTGTACAAAAAGAGGCATGAATGAACTTTCTCATTCATGCCAAAAAGGTTAAAATTAAAATAAATTATTTTTTTACTTGCTATTGATGTCGTTTGCAGCTTCATCTGCTGGAAAGAGAGAGTCCGTAACCTAGCTCGTTTTTTAAAGGTTAGTTCTAACTCGAGTTTCAAAAAAAGCTGGTGTGAAGCTAAATATTTAATCTTTAACCATAGGCATCCGTCCTCTATATCCACAAATAGGGCAGGTTACAACACGTTCATTCGGTGTACCTGTTTTTAAAGCAAATAAGAAATTGATTTTTGACAACTTAAAATGGGAGCCGCAATTTGGACAGACAAAGTGAGTTGTATTCGTATAGGTATCAATATATTTCTTTATCATTAAATACATCACTATCACTGCTATGACGGTTGTCAGTAATCCAATAATAATATCCATTTCCAATCTCCTTATCAAAATAGGTAATGTAGATGAGCACTGGACATCTAAAAATACCAGTGAAGTATTATTTATTTATTTAAGAACCCATCTTATTTGCTGAGGACTGTTTTTTTATATTTCCATTTTAACACCAAAAAGCTTATCCAGTTAATCAAACGTGCAGATTTTAGTATGGTCTTTGATTGTATATAGTTGTTTGCCATTTTTTGAGCAGAGAGAAAACGGCAAATATATAGTTATTCAGTAGATTTAATTTCCCAGAAAAGCAATTTATGTATATGATTAAATGTAAGGATTGAAATTAGTATGGGGGGAAATAGACTATGGAAATAAGAATACTTAGATATTTTTTGACTATTGCGGAAGAAAAAAGTATTACACAGGCTGCAAAGGTACTTCATATTACCCAACCAACACTTAGTAGGCAACTTAGAGAATTAGAAGAACAGCTTGAAACAGATCTATTTATTAGAAAAAATAAGAAAATGTTTCTGACTGAAGCCGGGATGTACTTAAAGAGTCGTGCAGAAGAGATTATCCTGTTGAATGATAAAACAGAACAAGAATTTCAAAGTAAATCTCAAGAGTTTTTAAGCGGACATATATCAATTGGGTCAGTAGAAGCAGAGAATTCAGATACTTTAGCGATGTTTTTAGAAGAAATGTTAGTTGAACATCCACAGGTAACATTTAATATTTATAGTAGTACAGGAGATAATATTCTTGAGCGATTAGATAAAGGATTACTAGACGTAGCCTTACTATCAGAGCCTATTTCTATTCAAAAGTATGAGAAAATCGTTCTTCCAAAGCAAGAGAGATGGGGGTTGCTTGTATCTAAAGACTCCTTTTTAGCAAGTAAGTCTCAAATCAGTTCAGAAGAATTAGTTGGTTTACCTATTATCAGCCCATTTCGATTAGATGTAAAAAAAATGTTTGATACTTGGTCGGGTTTAGAAGAAAAATTAACTATTATCGGAACGTATAATTTGATTTTTAATGTTTTCTCACTTGTAGAACATGATGTGGGTCTTGCGTTAATAATGGAAGGTGCTGCTTCGAATAGACAACCCGATACGTTGAAATTTTTACCTCTAATACCAGAAATTAAAACCAACTGTGTTTTAGCATGGAGAAAAAATACTATACTGTCGCCAACAACGAATGTTTTTATTGAGAAAATTAAGTATGCTTTTTAAGCATACTATGTAACTTTATAAGCATTAGACGTTATGAATATTCAGCTGTAAACTGAACTTACTTGTATAGTAAGTTCAGTTTACAGCTTTTTAAAAATATTGTGAGTCAAGAATCTTTAAAGTAAATATAGTTCTATAGCTATTGAAAATTGAATCAGTCAGTATGAAGCCAATGAAGGGAGATAAAGATAATGAAACATGAAGAAGTAAAAAATGGTGTTATTTTTCCAATTGGAGAGAAAAATGAGGCTTTTGCCCAATATTTTGTAGGGCAGAGTTATTTGAAAAATCTAGTGGCAGATCCAGATATAAATGTGGGTGTAGGAAATGTAACCTTCGAACCGGAATGTCGTAATAATTGGCATATTCATCATGATGGTTTCCAAGTTTTATTAGTAACAGGTGGAGAAGGTTTGTACCAAGAAGAAGGAAAAGAAGTTCAATTTCTAAAAGCGGGAGATATCATTGTTACGCATGATGGGGTGAAGCACTGGCATGGGGCATCAAAAGATAGCTGGTTTGAGCATATTGCAATTACAGCAGGAACACCAGAATGGCTAGAACAAGTTTCTGATGAAATCTATACAAATCTAAAAAATAACTGAAAGTAGGCGAGAATATGGAAAAGCAAACGGCAGGTAGAGATAATTTAGAAGAATTTGCCCCACAATTTGCAGCGTTGAATGATGATGTTTTATTTGGCGAAGTATGGGCTAGAGAGAAAGAACTATCACCTAGAGATCGTAGTTTGATTACGGTTGCTAGTTTACTAACACAAGGAGTTCCACAATTAGAAGCACATCTAAAGATTGCGAAACAAAACGGTGTGATGAAGGAGGAAATTGTAGAACTCATTACTCATTTAGCTTTTTATGTAGGGTGGCCACAAGCTTGGTCAGCGTTTAATTTAGCAAAAGAAATTTTTACAGAAGAATAATGGAGCATATTTACCCTAGTTTGTTTAAAACTTGCTAGGGTAAATTGTGTTTATGCCCAAAGGAGCTTAAAATGAAATTTTTCT
>NZ_DAMDAK010000002.1:10208-28038 GCF_032094055.1 Carnobacterium sp. | reverse complement strand
ATTACGTTATTATCAGCAGCTTTTATGGTTGCTTCTGCACCTGCTATCTCCGCAAATATACCTGCAATTGCAAAAGATTTTCCAATGATCGATCCAGTCTATGTGGGATTATTGACAACCATTCCTTCATTATTTTTAATTATAGGGATCTTTTTAACAGGATACGTGGAGAAAAAGATCGGTAGAAAGCACACAATTTTAATGGGGCTAGCCATTGTTGGAGTTTTTGGCACACTACCTGCATGGTATCAAGGAAATTTTACAATTTTATTCCTTTCCAGATGTTTATTAGGTATCGGAATTGGATTATTCAATCGCTTATTGATTCAAATGATTAGTAGTTTATATCAACAAGATGATAATAAAAAAGCGAAAGCGTTGGGTTTGGAAAGCGCTTGTGAAGGTCTTGGTGGTATCATTATGACTGTTAGTGTAGGACAATTGATTAGAATCGATTGGACCACTTCTTTTATTGTTTATGGTTTGGCTTTCTTAGGTTTGAGCTTAATTGCTATTTTTATCCCAAATCAGCGGACAAATCAAGAAGAAGTGGGCTATTCAACAACTGATTTAGTTATTTCTAACGAAAGAAAAATAAAAACAATTCTTTTAGGTTTCCTTTTATTTTGTGTAGTTGTCTTATTTATTAACTATAATTTACAAATCACACCATTATTAATTGAACAAGGAATTGGAGATGCTACAAGCGGGAGTAATATGATTGCAGCGATTGCTGTAGGAGCTTTTATTGCGGGAAACCTATTTGGATTTACTTATATGTACCTAAAAAGTTGGCTGCTACCTATCGCGGTTTTTTTGGCTGGAATAAGTATCTTTTTGACTAGCTTGTCACCGTCTATACTAGCTTCCCTTATTTGTTCAGCTGGATTAGGATTTGCTTTTCGAAATATTATGCCTTACTTCATGCATATTTTTACGTCTGGTGGCGAACAAATTGCTAAATTTGGTACAACCGTCGTGTTGGTTGCCTACAATATGGGAGCAACATTAGCTCCACATGCTTCGCAAGTAATTACAATAGTGAGCGGAAATGCTAGTGCGGCTAATCAAGTGATTATTACAGGCTTTTTACTATTGATCATTAGTTTGATTGCACTTGTTTTCAATAAACATATGAATGTATAAAAGGTAAGAAATAAGCTAGGAGGAACTCACATGGACTACGTGAAATTAGGAAATACAGGACTAGATGTATCAAGAATTTGTCTTGGAGCGATGAGCTTTGGCGACCCAAAGAATTGGATTCATAGCTGGGTATTAGAAGAAGATGAAAGTCGAACAATTATTAAGCGCGCAATCGAATTGGGAATCAATTTTTTTGATACTGCTAATGTTTATTCATTAGGTCGTAGTGAAGAAATTTTAGGGAAAGCATTGAAAGATTTTGCCAAGCGTGACGAGGTTGTTTTAGCAACTAAAGTTCATCAAAAGATGTTTGATGGTCCTAATGGCCAAGGACTTTCAAGAAAAGCGATTATGTCACAAATCGACCACAGCCTTCAACGTCTACAAACGGATTATGTTGATTTATATATTATTCACCGTTGGGATTACAATACGCCTATCGAAGAAACAATGGAAGCCCTGCATGATGTGGTCAAATCAGGAAAAGCCCGATACATTGGCGCTTCTGCAATGTATGCTCATCAATTTCAAAAAGCGAATAATATCGCTGAAAAAAATGGCTGGACGAAATTCGTTTCCATGCAAAATCATTTGAATTTAATTTATCGTGAAGAAGAAAGAGAAATGATTCCTTATTGTTTAGATCAAAATATCGCTTTAACTCCTTATAGTCCTTTGGCTTCTGGACGTTTGGTTAAGCCTTTTTCAGAAACAACATTAAGAAGAGAAACGGATCAAGCACAACGAGACAAATATGACGAATCTGCTGAAAAAGATCGTGTCGTCATTCAACGCGTTGCGGAAATAGCTGAAAAACATCATGTAAGTAGAGTCCATGTTGCATTGGCTTGGCTATTGCAAAAGGAAAATCTTGCAGCACCCATTATTGGCGCAACAAAGTTAAGCCATGTTGAAACTGCAGTAGACGCAGTGAATTTCCATTTGACGAAAGAAGAGGTAATATATTTAGAAGATCCTTATATACCACACAAAATTGTTGGGTTTTCTTAATTTATGATTTCAGTTGCAGAAGACAATAAACTCTATCGCCCTTCGACTGAAACGATGTGCAGCGGTAATGTTATCAGTGAGAAGGGGTATAAAGATTAATAGAACAGCATTATCAAAATAAAGAAACCGTTACTAGATTAAAAAATAAAATTAGTAAGAATGAATCTGAAATAGATAATGTGAAGTAGAACTATTTCAAGCTTGATCAAGCGTCACAATCTGTAAAAATTAAGTAGGAGCGTGATAGAAAAATGTATCTATTTCAAAAAATTGAAGAGACTGCCTTCAAGCAGCAAGATGCAAGAAGGACAATCGCTGAATTTTTACTCAGTCATAGAGAAAAAGTACCTCACTATAACATGGATGAGATTGCGAACTTTACACACACATCTAAATCAACCTTAGTCAGGTTTGCGAAATATTTTGATTATTCAGGATGGAAAGAATTCATGTATGCCTTCACGCATGAAGTAGCGCATTTTGATGAAAATGGGCTAGGTATCGATCCTAATCTTCCCTTTAGTTCTACATCTGATACATTAGAAATTATTGAAAATATTGCTAATCTACGTATACAAAGTATTAAAGATACTGCTTCGTTAATGGCAGCAGACAATATCAATCAAGCGGCACAAATGATTGAACAAGCTGAAACAGTCATCATTTATGGTACCAGTCCTAATTCTTATTACGGAGAATTGTTTAAAAGAAATCTAGTAGCAATTCATAAAAAAGCATTTCTTGCAGCTGCTGATGAATCAGGAATTATCTCCAGAACGCTTACAGATAAAGATTGTGCACTGATTATTTCGTATTCGGGGAACAACCCTGAGACAAATCCAATGAGTAATGTAAAAGAATTAATGAAAAGAAATATTCCAATCATCAGCATCACAAGCGGAGGAGAAAACTACCTTCGTGATTGTTCAACAGTTGTGTTAAATATCTCCAGTAGAGAAAAACTGTATTCAAAAATTACGAATTTTGCGACGGAAGAGTCAATTCTATTTATTCTCAATATTTTATATGCTAAAATCTTTTCATTCAATTACAGTAAAAATATGGAGAAAAAAATTTTGAATTCAAGAATTTTAGAATCTGGAAGACAGTCATCCTTTAAAGACATTTCAGAAACCTTTTAATGATATCTGAAATGCTTAAGTATTCGATGTACTTGAAAAGATCTCATCATTAAATTTTAGAAAAGGGACAAAACGAACATCAATCAGCGTTTTGTCCCTTTTCTTTAGAACTTTTGTAGTTTAAACGGTTCTCCAGATGCGAGAAGTTGGATGTATTCAGAATTAAGGGTCTTGTCATAAAGGTTAAATGTGATTATTGTTGAAGAACGATACCATCTATTTCATTGGGTAGATCCTATCAGTTGAGGTAGGGTGCAAATTAATTTCAATTAATATCAAAAATAAAATAAATTTCATAAAAAGATATGATTTTTTTAAATGTATGAAATCTGTGCCGACATCCTTTGGAAACGTTGGAAACGCTATCTGGATGTGCTAAAGTTCATTTACAAGGAATCTTATGTTGACCGGTGACTGCATAAAATTTTCTTAAAATTTGTTAGGAGTGGCTTAGATGAGTAAAAAATATGAACGATTAGCTCAAGATATCGTCCAACAATTAGGTGGCAAAGAAAATATCGCAAATGCGTATCATTGTCAAACAAGACTACGTTTTAAATTGGTAGATGAATCGAAGGTAAATAAAGTTAACCTAGAAGAGCTAGACGGTGTTACTAAGTATATTAATAATGCAGGAGTACACCAAGTTGTTATTGGCACACATGTAAAAGATGTTTTTGAAGAAATCGAAAAAAATATCGATATTACCTCGTCAAATAATAGCAGTTCAGAAAAGAAAGGACCAGTTTCTACAGTCATTGATTTTGTAGCAGGTACCTTCCAACCGGTGATTCCAGCATTGTCTGGCGCCGGAATGGTTAAAGCTGTTTTAGCACTATTAGTTGTATTTAATGTTGTAACCACTGATTCTCAAACGTACTATCTATTAAATTTATTTGCTGATGGTGTTTTCTTTTTCTTACCGATGATTTTAGCCTTTACTGTAGCTCAAAAGCTTAGAAGTAATCCTATCCTAGCAGTATCTGTTGCTGCCATGATGCTGCATCCAAACTGGGGAACACTCGTCACTTCAGGAGACCCGGTAAACTTTTTTGGTTTTATTCCATTTACATTAGCTTCATATACAGGTACAGTTATCCCAATTTTAATTGTTATCTTTATGCAATCATATGTTGAAAAATTTCTCGGACGAGTGATCCCTAAATCAGTTGAACTGGTTTTTGTTCCTATGTTAACATTCCTAATCATGGGAACGCTAGCATTTTCAATTTTAGGACCGATTGGCAGCATTTTAGGCGGATATCTTACAACATTTTTTATGTATTTAAGTGTAAACGCAAGCTGGGTACCAGCAGTCTTGATCGGTGGTCTATTACCAATCATGGTGATGTTTGGACTGCACAATGGTGTTGCACCATTAGGTGTGATGCAAATGGCAGAGCTTGGATATGACAGTATTTTTGGGCCTGGTGCATTAGTTTCAAATATTGCTCAAGCAACAGCCTCTGCAGTTGTCGCATTTCGTACAAAAAATAAAAAAATGAAACAAGTTGCTATTTCTGGATCAATCACTGCCTATATGGGTATCACAGAACCCACATTATATGGTGTGAATTTACCGAAAAAATATCCATTGATTGCTTCCATGATTGGTGGAGCATCAGGTGGTCTATATGCAGGATTAACGAATACACACCGTTTCGCGACTGGTTCTTCTGGTCTGCCAGCAGTTCTGTTGTATATTGGTGATGATACGATGAAATTTTTTTGGAACATAATTATTGCACTGATTATTTCAGCTGTTGTGTCTGCTATTCTAACGTATATACTGAGCTTTAAATTTGAAAAAGATGAAGAAGTTGAAGAGATTCCTGAAATTAAACCAGTAATTCTAGAAGATACGCGTTTGGAGAGTCCAATTCCTGGAACAATCATTCCTTTAAGCGAAGTAAAAGACGAAGCCTTTGCTTCAGAAGCATTAGGAAAAGGCTTTGCAGTCGAACCTTCTGAAGGGGAAGTGTTTGCACCCTTTGACGGAAAAGTTGCAGCTGTTTTCCCAACGAAGCATGCAATCGGTTTGGTTTCAGATACTGGCGTAGAAATCTTGATACATGTTGGCTTAAACACGGTTGAATTAAATGGACAATATTTTGAGGCTCTTATCGAAGCAGGACAAGAAGTAACCAAAGGACAGCTACTGCTTACTTTCGATATGAAAAAAATTCAAGAAGCAGGTTATTCAACGCAAGTTCCTGTTGTTGTAACGAATACGATGCAATATTCAACGGTTGAAACAATTACACAAGGAAATCTTAGTGCGACAGAAGATGTATTAGCAATAAAAGTTTAAGGAGCGTTTTTATGGGATTAAGCAAAAAGTTTTTATGGGGCGGGGCGACTGCTGCCAATCAAGCAGAAGGCAGTGTACTTGAAGGGGGTAGGGGACTATCAAATGTAGACTTACTTCCTACTGGTTCAGATCGAAAAAAAGTTGCTGCTGGTGAGATGGAAATGCTCGAATGGCAAAAAGGATACTATTATCCAGCTAAAGCAGCTATCGATATGTATCATCGTTATATGGAAGATATTCAATTATTTGCAGAAATGGGTTTTAAAGTTTATCGCATGTCCCTTTCTTGGTCAAGGATCTTTCCTAATGGAGACGATTTAAAACCAAATGAAGAAGGGTTAGCTTTTTATGAATCTATTTTTAAAGAACTAAGAAAACACAATATCGAACCTCTAGTTACCATTGCTCACTTTGATGTTCCTATTCATTTGGTCAAAGAATATGGTGGATGGAAAAACCGTAAATTGATTGGATTTTATACTAAATATGCTGAAACAGTCTTAAAGCGGTATAAAGGATTGGTCAATTATTGGCTAACCATCAATGAAATCAATATTTTGCTTCATCAACCGTTTGTAGGTGGAGGAATTGTCTTTAAGGAAGGTGACAATAAACAAGAAATCAAGTACCAAGCAGCGCATCATCAACTAGTAGCTAGTGCTTTAGCTACCAAAATTGCACATGAAGTGGATCCAAAAAATTTGGTTGGTTGTATGTTGGCAGGCGGCAGCCACTATCCGTACACTTGCCGACCAGAGGATTATCAAGAAGCTATCAATCGTGATCGTGAGGGATACTTCTTTATTGATGTACAAGCACGAGGAAAATATCCAAATTATGCATTGAAGAAATTTGAACGAGAAGAATTGAATATCTCGATGGAAGAAGAGGATGAGGAAATACTTGCTGCTTCGCCAGTGGACTTTGTGACATTTTCTTACTACTGTTCGCGAACAGTGAGTGCACACTCTGAAGATTATGCTCAAGCAACAGGAAACCTGTTCCCATCGATCAAAAATGAATACTTACCTTCTACCGAATGGGGCTGGCAAATCGATCCTTTAGGCTTGAGAAATTCGCTGAATCAACTCTATGATCGTTACCAAAAGCCCTTATTCATTGTTGAAAACGGATTGGGCGCGATAGATACTCCAGATGAGAACGGTTATGTTGAAGACGACTATCGCATTGATTATTTGAAAAAACATATCCAAGCTTTTAAAGATGCAGTAGAAATCGATGGAGTCGAATTACTAGGCTATACTACTTGGGGCTGCATTGACCTGGTTGCAGCAAGTACTGGTCAAATGAGTAAACGTTATGGTTTTATCTATGTCGACAGAGATGACAAAGGCAATGGAACCTTAAAACGTACTAAGAAAAAATCTTTTGAATGGTACAAGCAAGTCATTGCGTCAAATGGAGAAGGACTTTAAAAAGTATTGATGTAACCTTGCTAGAGTTATTAGACAAATCGGAAAAGGCAATAAAGAAAAATAGGAAAAAGAAATACCAAATTATAATGAAAAGCTAGATAAAGAAAGTAATTAAGAATACTGGTCTATTAGTAAAAGAGAATCGCTTAGGCGGTTCTTTTTGCATGTAAAAGAATCTTTATTCCTTAGCTGGATAGACAGTGACTTTAAGTGTGGTAAAATGAAACCGAATTCAATAAGAGGAGGAAAAAAATGACAGTTCAATTAAGCGTAACAGAATTAGCAAATATGGTGGACCACACATTGTTAAAAGCAGATGCACAGAAATCCGGCTTTGAAAAATTGTGTCAAGAAGCCGATGAATATGGGTTTAAAATGGTAGCAATCAACTCCGCACCTGTTTCTCTTTGCAGTGAGTTATTAAAAGAAAGTCCTGTTCATGTCGGAGCAGCTATTGGCTTTCCGTTGGGACAAACTACAATTGCAACTAAGGTTTTTGAAGTCAAAGATGCGATTAAAAATGGGGCTGATGAAATTGATTATGTCATCAATATTGGTGAATTAAAAGCAGGAAATATATCTTATATTGAACAGGAAATGACAGAAATTGTAGCTGCCTGCCGAACGAAACATATTTTAAGTAAAGTCATTTTGGAGAATTGCTATTTGACAGATGAAGAAAAAATTTCTGTTTGTGAAATTGCTAAAAGAGTGAAGCCGGATTTTGTAAAAACGTCAACTGGTTTTGGTACTGACGGAGCCACAGTTGAAGATGTAAAACTTATGAAAGAGGTAGTCGGAGCAGAAGTTAAGGTGAAGGCAGCAGGAGGCATACGTGATTTTGCAGCGGCTAAAGCAATGATAGAAGCTGGAGCTGAGCGTTTAGGAACCAGTTCAGGTATCCAAATTATTAACGAGTACAAATCCATGGTCAAAGAAGCATAAGTTATAACGTTGTAAGAGTTGTTGGTCGAAAATGAGTTAAGTTAGACCCAGTATCAGTAGTGGAAATGGAATAGCGAAAGAAGACTGTTAAAGAGCGATTTTTTTCTCACTCTTTAACAGTCTTCAGCAGTAAATGAATTTTTAATCATGGTTAACTAAATGGTGAGAACCACACTAATGTTTAAGTTTTATACTTTTTGGGTCAATCTGTTTTTGAATGAGTTTCTTCACTTTTTCGACGTCTTCAGGTGATTTAAATAATCTAAAAGGAAGAAGGAGAGCTCTTTGTGGAAGAACATAGAACAGGAACATATTGTTGTATTCCCGGACTTTCCTAAAGTCTTTCCAATTGTAGCGGGCAAAGCTTTCTCCCATAGCATAAGAAATGCCTTCTTCATTGATGACATATACCTTCTCTTTCTTTGTCAGTGGATCGCTTTTGTACTCTTTGCGAGCTCGTCGTTTAAGTAGGAAATATAATCCTGTTGTTCCTAGAGCAATCATCCCGACAAATATA
Organism: Carnobacterium sp.; assembly: GCF_032094055.1. Taxonomy (GTDB): domain Bacteria; phylum Bacillota; class Bacilli; order Lactobacillales; family Carnobacteriaceae; genus Carnobacterium_A. Next base: position 19,530 of record NZ_DAMDAK010000002.1, on the reverse strand, counting down.
GCAATCAGTACTAACGTGGACCAGTCCCAGCTTAAAGCAGGACCAAAGAAGGTATCTTTGGCTAAAAATCCTAAGACAGCAGTTACTGAAACAACATAGATTAAGAGGAGTTTTCGTCGATACAAAGAAGCATAGTGATCATATTCTTTAAAAGTGAAATTTCCTTTTGCGATGATATCTGTTTCTTGAATAGCAACTGATGAAAACGCTTCATCTGTTGCGTTAAATTCTGTCTGAAGTTTTTGTTTTGCTGATGGGTTAGTGTAATATTTTTGAAGCATCTTCTTAAAAAGAGCTAAATCTTTCTCTGTCTGAAAGTAGTGTTTAGGAAGGTAAGACCACTTTTGAGAAGAATGACGGAAGAGAAATAGATCTTTATATTCTTTAACTCTTAGAATAGTCGACCATTCTAATTTTTCTTGTGATGGGCCCCTTTGTTGGGATATACCCTCTTTGTTTATGAACACACTGTTTTCACCGTTCTGAATGCCTCTTTTTTTAATGAAACGATACTCCCGAAAAGCCAAGAAAAAGAAATAAAGAAGGAACAACAGAATCGTAGGGACGACAGCTTTTTGAAGAGAAAGCAGTAAAATGGTTCTTTGGTCTCCATACATAGTGGTAAAGAAATACAAAGTGACGAGTGCATAGATGGATATAATAAATATTAGCAGAGCAATTCCAGTTGTGTAGAGTAGAAACTGCCATGTATTTTTTAGTGTTGGTTTTCCTTTTGCTACAATAGTCTGTTCTTCCATTGATTTTCCCGCTTTCTTTTAGTCTTTTTTTCCTTACTTAATCTTACCAAAAATAGAAGTGACAAAAAACTGTCAGTTTTTAGAACAATCACACCACCAATCAATTAAAGGGAAAACCAAAATGTAGCATTCATAGCTATAGGCAAAAGGAATAGATAGGCATGCTAGATAAGTATTAGTTAGGTTAAGTTGATTATAGTATGATAGGGTTAACAAGAAATAGCTGAATAGGCGGTGAAGAATTATGAAAGACTTATTAAAACGAATCATTAGAAAAGAAATAGTAAAAGATTCCCCGCTTTTTGAAGAAATACATGAGCAAAAAGCAGGAAATGAGAGATTAGTGATGGAATTGAATACCGGTTACCATACTCCCTCAGATGTGCGTGCAGCGCTTGAACAAATTACTGGTGAATCGATTGATTCTTCGGTGACTGTTTCGTTGCCTTTTTACACAGATTTTGGAAAACATATCTCATTTGGTAAAGATATCTTTCTCAATCAAAACGTTACTTTTGTTGATTTAGGCGGTATTTACCTTGAAGATAATGTGTTGATCGGGCCGGGTGCGCGTTTGCTCACAGTGAACCATTTAGTAGATCCAGCAAAAAGAAGGGGAATCATTGTTGATTCAATTCGAATCAAAGAAAACGCTTGGATTGGTGCGAACGTAACCGTTTTGGCCGGCGTAACAGTTGGTAAAAATACTATTGTTGCAGCAGATGCTACAGTCACTAAAGATGTACCGGATAATGTCATTGTTGCAGGGACACCCGCAAGAATCATTAAAGAAATTGAGTAAACAATCAGTTTATATATAGGATAAAAAAACTGGGGAAAACCTTATGGAGACTTAGGGTAAGGATGTGAGCCTACCTATTTTTAGTGCACAATACAACAAAAAAAAAATGTAAGTTATACTGAATGTAGATTGAATCATTTATTGAGAGGAGATTTCAAATGAAAGTATTTGTTATAGGTGCCAATGGGAAAGTAGCCCGTCATTTTGCTGATTTTGCTAAAGAGGATACTGCTATTGAAGAAGTTGCGATGATTCGTCATGCTGAACAAGCTGGTTTCTTCGAAGAGCGAGGGATTGAAACAGTTCTCTTAGATCTGGTCAAGAACTCAGTAGATGAATTGGCTGAAGCCATGAAAGGTGTTGATGCAGTTGTCTTCAGTGCTGGTGCTGGCGGAAGTGGTTTTGACAAAACTGTTTTGATTGATTTAGATGGAGCGATTAAAGCAATGACTGCTGCAGAACAAGCCGGTGTCAAACGTTTTGTGATAGTCAGTACTTTTCGTACAGGCCGTGAGGAAATGGCGAAAGAAAATGGTTTGCAAATTTATACGATCGCAAAAAATTATGCAGATGAGTGGTTAAAAAATCGCACCCAATTAGATTGGACTATTGTTCATCCAGGAATACTAGTGGATACACCGGGTACCAATCAAATAAAAGTTGGCATGGGACAAAAGATTAATGAAATTCCACGTCAAGACGTAGCACATACATTGGTTTCTGTACTCCATAATGACAACACCATCAAACAAGAATTTGAAGTTCTAGCTGGCAATACAACTATTGAAGAAGCAGTCAGTAAGTTGCAATAGTTTCATAAACAAAAACTAGGAAGTTACGGTTGAAGCAATAGCATACTGGTTCTTCTCTCTTCATTAATATCTTAGATAATAAAATCGAACCTTGGGTGAGCTTTCCTATGCTCATTCGAGGTTCGATTTAGTAGTTAACAGATTTATATTGGCGGTTAGATAGTAAAGGATGACTAAATGATATAGAATCATGTTAGAAAGGAGTTGTTAAATTTGGTGCAAGCATTGACTAAGTTGAAAAACCAAACGGACTTTACAAATACGGAAATGAGGATTGCTGATTATATTATTCAAAACATCACCAAAATTCCTACGATATATATTGAAGACCTAGCAAAATTAACGTATACTTCTCACTCAACGATTATCCGTCTCTGTAAAAAAATGGGATACGATGGATTCAGAAGTTTTAAGGACGCTATTTCAGGTGTAGTTTATAGCCAATTGCATTTACCTAGTGAGGTGGATGCTAACTTCCCTTTTAAACAAGAAGATTTAACCATGGATATAGCTAAGAACATGGCAAATTTAACGATTGATACGATAAAAAAAACATTAAATCAATTAGATGAAGATGTACTACAATCAGTGGCAGAAATACTTTTCAAATCTAAACACATTTTTCTGTTTTCTCGTGGCGATTCACAAGTAAGAGCGAGAAGCTTTCAAAATAAATTAGTAAAGATTAATAAATTTGCTATTATTTCTGAAGAATATTCAGATGAGGCATGGAATGCTTCTAACCTTACTCCAGAAGACTGTGCCCTGTTTCTGTCTTATAGTGGAACTAGTCCGCAATACAAGCGTATGTTGCAACATTTTTCCAACAAAAAGATCCCAACTATTTTGATAACGGGAAATACAGAATCTGATTTGATTAAATTAGCTGCTAAAACGATAGTGGTAGTACAAGAAGAATATGATTTTTTGAAAGTTGGGACTTTTGCATCACAAGTTGCTTTTCAATATGTATTAGACACGTTATATTCTATTTTATATGCAAAAGAATACAGCAGTAACTTGGAAAATTTAAAAGAAAAACAGTCACTGATTCAAAATGGAATGTTATCTGAAGAACTATGACCCATCCATAGATTGAAAAAGTACCTGTTTTTTACTTTAAAAATTCAGCCTAATGATATACCAGCAGAATCTAATCCTTTATCTACAATAGACATAACCATTTCACTGTGATCAAGGTGTTTTGTCATTGTTTCAACGTCAGATTCTCTTATGATTCTTTCAAATTCAGTAAATTCCTCATACATCCGATGCGTATGAACTTTAAAATCAACGATTTCGCTCTTATTTTGATTGTCTATTATAGTAAACCTATCGATAGTACTTGTAGGTCCTTCAATAATGATTGCTCCTTCATCACCTTGGATAATGGTTCGTATTGGAGCTGTAGAATCTTTAGCGCCTATGCAGACTACTTTTTTATCCCCATAATCCAGACTTAGGATGCCAGAAGTATCAATTCCCTTTTCAATATTTGCCAAATAACTGACTTTTTGGGGCTTTCCTAAAAGCCCCGTTACAAAATGGATATTATAAATATTAATATCCATTAAAGCTCCACCACCCATTTTAGGATTGAAAGCTGGTAAAATATCTCCTTTTTTGAAGGCATCATACCTTGATGAATATTTTGAATAATTACATTCAATAATTTTAATAGCTCCAATAGTACATATGGCGTCTTTTATTTTTTTATAATTGGTTAAATATTGATTGGTGATAGCTTCTAACAACATGACATAATTTGCTGAAGCTAATTCTCTTAGTTCTTTCATTTCGGATAAGTTTAAGGTAAAGGGTTTCTCACAAATAACATTTTTTTTATTCAGTATAGCTTGTTTAGCAAAAGAAAAATGCAAATGATTGGGCAAGGCAATATAAACGGTATCAATATTCTGATTGTTTAAACAATCAGAATAATTAGTTAAGACTTGACGAATATCATATTCATTTTTTAAAAGCTTCATTTTATCCATGCTTCTTTCCGTTCCCACAATTGCCTCTAAATGAATCCCCGGAACATCACGGACCATAGTTAAAAAATCATTTACGATCATCCCAGAACCTATAATGGCTAGTTTCATGATAAACCTTCTTTCCTAGTTGAGCGATTCTTGTTTCTTTAACGATTTGATAAGTTAGTATTTCATATTTTGAATGCCTTCTTCAAGTATCTCTAGTTGACGAATTGTTTCTTCATCTTTCACGGTCTTATCTTTTCCATTGATAATAGATTCATACAATCCTTCATAAACACGACTGTAATCCCCAATTTCTGAAATAACTTTTTCTTCATGATAAAGGCCTTCAGCATCTATATAGGTTACAGTACCGTAATGTTCTGGGGTATCTATCCCAAAATCAGCATGAGTAGGCATATAGAATAATTTTAGGTGTTCTTCTTGTCTATCTTTCTCTTGCTTGATAAACATACCCTTCTTACCATATAGAACAAAACTTGGTCGTGGTTTTATTCTGAAGTAACTTGATTTAACAGAAACCTTTATTTTTGAATAGTAAAAGTCCAAGTCAAAATAATCATTCATTCGATTAGGACCCAATAACTGTCTTACATCATAATGAATGGAGTCTGGATCTCCAAAATAGGAAAGAACTTGATCAATTGTATGACACCCATGTCCATATAAATAGCTTGAAGCTGCTGAAAATTCTGTGCTGTTTTCTGGAACTTCTGGTCTGAAATAATCATAATGCATTTCTACTTCTAGCAATTCACCTATCAGGCCGCTTTCGATAATTTTTTGAGCAGTCAGAAAATCTGAATCGTAGCGCCTGTTTTGGTAGCATTGAACGAGTAAATTTCTTGATTTTGCCAACTCAAATAGTTCTCTTGCTTCTTCTGCAGTTTCGGTAAAAGGTTTTTCAACCAGCGTATTTTTTCCTTTTTCTAGTGATAATTTTGCAAATTCAAAATGTAATGAACTTGGAAGGCAAATTGCAACTAATTGAATTTCCGGATCATTCCAAATATCTTCTAAATTCGTTGTATAGTGAACTCCAGGAATTTTATCCCATGAGCTGTTTTCATGACGAGAATAGATCGTTTTTACTTTAACATTCTCTGTTTTTAATGAAAAAGGTAAATGATAGCGATTCGTACTTTTTCCATTTCCGATGTAAGCCATTGTTAACATAAAAAAACCTCCTAGAATATCTGATAATTAGATTATATATGAAAATGATTGAAATAAACCGTTACTTATCCATTCAGGTTCCCATGTTCTTTTTTCTTCCAACTAATAGGTGTATTCTGAACATTATGTTCAGAATATACCTTTTTATTATTTTTTTACAGGAATCCTTTTTGAAATACTGTGTAAACGATTGAGTAAGAACCAATCTATTTGTTAATTCCGTCCTCTATACCTATAATGAAAATAGAAGACAAATACAAATGATGTAGAAAGTTTAGTGTTTTGAGAGGAGAATAATGATGGGATTATTAGTAGATGGAAAATGGCATGATCAATGGTATGACACAGAAGGGAATGGGGGCCGATTCATACGTCAAGAGTCGCAGTTTCGCAATTGGATTACACCAGACGGCAGTGCTGGTCCAAGCGGTGAAGGCGGATTTAAAGCTGAACCTGGACGGTATCATTTATACGTAGCGTTAGCCTGTCCTTGGGCAAACCGTACGCTGATCATGCGCAAATTAAAAGGATTGGAAGACATGATTTCAGTCTCTGTCGTGAATCCTTTAATGGCCGAAAACGGATGGACATTTGAACCTGAAGAAGGTGTGATTCCTGACCCGGTGATTGATGCCAACTATCTTTATGAAGTGTATACGCATGTCGAACCTGACTATAGTGGACGTGTAACAGTACCTGTTTTATATGATTTGAAACAAAATAAAATCGTCAACAATGAATCTTCTGAGATTATGCGAATTTTAAATTCCGCTTTTGATGAAGTTGGTGCAAAAGCAGGCGATTATTACCCGAAAGAATTACGTACAGAAATTGATGCAATCAACGAGAAAATCTATCCTTCTGTTAACAATGGGGTATATAAGGCAGGTTTTGCAACGAAACAAGAGGTTTACGAAGAAGAAGTCATCAATCTCTTTGATGCTCTTGACGAATTAGAAGAACGATTAGGCAAGAACCGTTATCTAGTAGGCAACCAAATCACCGAAGCAGACTGGAGATTATTCACGACCTTAATTCGTTTTGACAGTGTTTATTATGGTCATTTCAAATGCAATATCAAACAAATAACGGACTACAAAAATCTCTGGCGCTACACAAGAGAATTATACAATTGGCCAGGAATAGCGGAGACAGTGAACTTTAAGCATATCAAAGAACATTATTACCGCAGTCACAAAAACATTAACCCAACAGGCATTGTTCCAGTAGGGCCTGAATTGGATTTTAGTTTGGATTAAATAAACATTCTCCTAGAAATTGCTATGATCCATTTTTTTGATCTGTGGCTGACAGCTAAAACGAATAATTGGAAATTTTATTGTAGAAGCGTTACCATAAAAATAGATTCAAATAAAGAAGGAGGAAATATTCATGTCAATAAAAGTAGCTATTAACGGATTTGGCCGGATTGGACGTTTGGCTTTACGCCGTATGTTGGAAAAGGACACAGAGTTAGAGGTTGTTGCTATAAACGACTTGACGAATAATGACGACTTGGTTTATTTGCTAAAATACGATACGGCACAAGGCCGTTTCCCATATGATGTAGAAGTAGGGAACGATGCAATTGTAGTAAATGGAAAAGAAATAAAATCATTTGAAGAAAAAGATGCGAGTCAATTACCATGGGGCGATTTAGGTATCGACATCGTCTTGGAATGTACGGGCTTTTATACTTCAGCGAAAAAATCACAAGCTCACTTAGATGCAGGTGCAAAACGTGTATTGATATCGGCTCCAGTAAAAGCTGCAGGAGCAGAAGTAGACAATACGAAAACCATCGTATATGGTGTAAACCATAATTCACTTGATGCCAATGACAAAATCGTTTCTGCAGCTTCTTGTACGACAAACTGTTTGGCACCGATGGCCAATGTATTGAATGAAGAATACGGTATTGACCGTGCCTTGATGTCAACCATCCATGCTTATACTGCTTCTCAAGCGTTACAAGATTCACCAGGTGGACGTAAAAATCGTGCAGGGGCACAAAATGCAATTCCAGCTTCAACAGGTGCTGCTAAAGCGGTAGGGAAAGTTATTCCTGATCTGCAAGGGAAAATCGATGGAACTGCCGTCCGTATTCCAACTATTACAGGATCAATGACAGAATTATATTCAGTTTTAGGTAAAGAAGTAACAGCTGAAGAAGTAAATGCTGCAATGAAAAAAGCAGCAAGTGATGCGTTTTTATATAATGAAGACGAAATCGTTTCTTCAGACGTTATCGGAGTACCAGCAGGATCCATCTTTGACGCAACACAAACAAAAGTAATTGAAGGTGAAAATGGGCAATTAGTCAAAACAGTTGCTTGGTACGATAATGAGTATGGTTTTGTGGCTAACATGGTAGGCACGTTAGAACATTTTGCTACTATTCAATAGAATTTCGGATAAGCGGGAGAGCATAAAACTCCCCGCTTTTTTGCGTATTCTCAAGAGAAGTAATGCAGCGAACAAAAAAGGAATAACTGATGAGGTTATTATTTCTAACAACCGTAAATGCGTAAGTGTCTTTTTTGGTTAGAGGCTCTCAATTTTCAAAATTAGAGTTAGAAAATGATTATCAATAAGGGCTACGAAGGATTTAAATAGAAGAAGATAAATTCTTTTTTTAAGTTTATTTTCACCTTACATTCGTTTTTTAAATAACGATAGATGTGATAAGTATAAACCATAGAGTATTAGGGTACTCAACCCCTTTTACGTACCTTAAGTCGGTTGAAATTCTATGGATACGACAGGCAATTTAATTTTGCCTGCCCTAAATGTGAAAAGGTCTATCAATTCAGGCACATAAAATTTTTTTGAATAGGATAATGAGTTTAACTCTTACTGGTTTTTGGCTAAGTCGTTAGGATTCTTTCATATATAATAAAAAATGACACATTCCTCCTTTTTATGCAGGAGAAATGTGTCATTCTTCTTTGTTTATTTTTTTAACGAGTAACTTAAAAACGAAATTTTAAGTTAAGCTTCTTTTGTATAAGCTAGAGTTTTATTCAATAAAAATGGTGTATAGAAAGCTACAGTATCGCTTAAAGGTAAAACATCATCAGAAAGATTGATGTTGATTACATTTTTGATGTAGTTTCTTCTGTCTTCAATGCGTTTCCAAACGTCTGGATACTGTTGTTTTAACTCGTCTCTCAAAGCTTCATCCGCTATAGCGATTGGTTCTTCCGCACTTGCACCTGAGTAGCCTGGCACACTTGGGATGATATCCACTTGGAACAATTGACCGCTCTTAACTACAGCTTTAGAGCCTGGGTAGAATGGAGAAGACATCCATTCGTCATCTCCTGTATAGTGTCCAGGGTTTAGTGTCCAGCCATAAACGTCGGAAGGAAATACAGCTTCGATCATCGAGTAGAATTCATCGCCAGAAATGCCAATGCGGATATTTTCTAACCACGTTGCATAAGCTGTAAAGTAAGGTTTGCCCACTTTTTCCAAGTAGTCTTTTTGATTCTCTGGCAACTGTTCTTTAGAAGAAACCACAAATCCAGCACGACTGCTCAAACCGCCTTTGTAGCCTACCGTTATGGAATAGTTGTCGGACAATTGAGCTTCCTTGTCGCGTGGGTAAAGAGTGGCGTTTGTGAAACGCTGTCCTGCTGCACTAATGGTAGTGACCGTATTCGGCTGGCCATCTTGAGCAAGCAAAGCGCCGATTTCTTTTTCAGTTTTGCCTACCTCAATTGCTTGGATCGCGTTAAACATACCGATTCCTGCTAGTGAAGCACCGGCTTC
>NZ_DAMDAK010000002.1:1177-10198 GCF_032094055.1 Carnobacterium sp. | reverse complement strand
TAATGAGCGATTTCATTGGCATTATGCATTGTACGCAATCCGCCTTCTGGAGAGCTCAAAGAAAACGTGAAGTTTTTTAATTGGCTTCTATTCGACACATAGTTTAATAAACAGTCTATGATGTAAAAAGGTAAATCAAATAAATCAGCATTATCGTAACTGCTGGCAGTAAAGAGTTTCCAGCCAATGATTCCGATTTGAGCATCTGGTTTGATCTGGCTTTCTTCAAAGAAGTTTTCCAACTTCTTTTCTCCTGCCATCGGTTGGTTTGGAAGAGAGAAGAAAGGAACATGAATTGCCTTAGCCTTAATTCTAGAATGTTCAGCTAGCTTTAAGTTTTCATTTCCTAATAATAAATAACTGTCGCCATTTGCATGGACCACCAAGCAAGCTTCTTCAAAACGCGGAATAAAGCCAGTAAGGTACTCGAAGTTAGCTCCATGTTCACGATCAGCATAAATAATGGCTGTATCGATTGAATTGACTTTCATTTGTTTTAAAAAATTTGTTTTTCTAGCAGCCATGGTTTCGTCCGTTAATATCACAGACTGAGGGTTGGAATGGATAGTAGGCAACGTTACAGGAGTTAAATTAATGTTCATTTTTATTTTCCTCTTTTCTAACAGATTTTATGTTGGTTAAATTGCTAATTTCTTTAAATTCGAGATTTTCGCTTTCCAAGTCCGTGACGATCATATCAAAGTCAGAAAACTCACCTATTTTATGAAGATAAGAGAGACCAAACTTTTTATGGTCAGCGACGAGTACATTTTTTTTAGCTTGTTTCATAATGGCTTTTTTGGTAAATGCATCCTCTTCATTTGGCAAGGAGACTCCTGAGTCGGCAGTAATGCCTTCTGCGCCAATAAAGGCAATATCAAAATTGAAATTTTTGACAAAGTCAGTAGTTTCTAAGCCTAAAAAGCCTTTTGAAAGGTCACGGTACTTTCCAGGGAGACAATGCAACTGGATGTCTTCATATTTAGCTAATGAATTCATAACCAATAATGAATTAGTATAAAATTGACAATTTTCGATATTGAATAATTCTCTTGCAACAGCTAACGTAGTCGTACCGGTTTCAATAAAAACAGAACTTCCTGGTTTAACTAAGGCTCGGCAAAACTTGGCAATCATTTTTTTCTCGTGAATACTCACTTCTTCTTTAATCGAGATAGGATTTTCAAGTGTGGCATCTTTCCTATAAATTGCTCCACCATGGACTAATTGAATTTCTTCCCATTTAGAAATTTCTTTTAAATCTCGGTTAACCGTCATCATTGAGACATTTAATTCATCTGCTAATTCTTTTGTTGTCACCTCGCCATTGATTTTCACCAAATTGAGGATCAGTTCTTGTCTTTTAACTTGATTCAATTGAACACCCCCTTATCCAAATAAAACGGTATTACTTTCTTTAAACCTATTGTAACATTTAATAAAATAAAAACAACTTAAAATAACATAATGTTTGAATTATGTTATTTTAAGTTGTGTATCTTTATCAGTTTTTAAAAAAATGTCCTTTTCCTTATATCGTTATTCAAAGGGTTTAAAATAGTGAGCATAAGCAAGCAATTTTCATCAGTGAATAAGTAAGCTTGACTAATAGCCGAGATGCAACTCGTAAAAAAGTTTTTAATGGAGAAGCCTAGAGGTAGTAATAAAAGATGGAGTTGACCCACTTACTGCTAAATGATAAGATGAAAGTCAATTAAAGATATTCATAGTCTTTAATATCTTTAATAAGGAGGGAAATGATGAAATATTCAAAAGCTACTGACAATGCCTTGCATACGATGGTGTATTTAATGACGTTGCCTGAAGGAGATAGAATAGGTGTTCAAAGTTTGGCAGAGATACAAAAACTTTCGCCCACTTATTTATCAAAAATATTAACAAAGCTTGCTCAAGCTGGATTAATAGAATCGGTTCGGGGAGTGAAGGGAGGCTATCGGGTTTCTGAACCAAAAGATAGTATCTCATTTTTAGATGTGATAAAAGCCATTGAAGGGGATTCCAGTTTATTTAGCTGTTCTATGAATCACAATGAAGGCTGCATGATCGAAAGTGTTATGGCAAAAGCAGAACAAAACATGAAAGACGAACTCAGTCATCAGTACCTGATGGATATGGTCTATAAAATGGAGCAACATCACATGAACAGTACAAAAAATAAAGAGAATTAAAGAAACAAAAAAACAAACTTGATCACCAAATAGTTAATTTGAGGAGAATGAATATGAATAAACATAACCACTCACATCACGAGGATAATTTTGCAAAAAAAGTCGCGTCGCTAGACAATATGAAAAGAAGAGAAGGATTTCCGCCAGAACAGCTGCTGAAACAAGTTTCAATTAATGCTAACGACACTATTTTAGATATAGGGGCAGGAACAGGATTTTTAACGATACCGGCTGCTAAAGTAACCGATGGTCTGGTTTATGCACTTGATATAGACCCTAAAATGCTGCAACTCATCCAGTCTAGAGCTGAGGATGAAGGTCTTAAAAATATCCAGACTATTCAAAAAGATATGAAAGAGTTGCCTTTATCAGCCAATTCAGTAGATATTGTCTTAGCTTCATTAGTCCTTCATGAAATAAATCCTTTATCTGAGACTTTACAGTTCATTAACCAAGTACTTAAAGCAAAAGGCACATTTGTCTGTGTGGAATTAGAAGAGGAGAAAAATGAAAGTCATCTCCCAAGAATCGCTTCAGCTACAATGGAAAAACAGCTAGAGCAAACAGGGTTTGAAATCAGCAAGAAATTCCACCCCACTGATGCCATTTACGTTATCATTGCCCAAAAGAAACAATAAGCACTATCTACTTGAATAAAAAGATGGTTTTACTTGACTTCGAGTTAACTCAAAGGTATATCTTAATAGATAAGTAGCGAAGTTATTAAATTGATTTTGATTCAGGCGATCAACCGCTCATTAGAAACGCTATAAGAAATAACCGCTTGAGTACTAGTGAAGGAGGGGAAAAAATGGAATACACAAAATTAGGAAATACAGGAATGGACGTTTCAAGAATTTGTCTAGGAGCCATGAGTTTTGGAGACCCAGAAAAATGGATTCACAAATGGGTGTTAAATGAAGAGAAAAGTCGCCCAATTATCAAAAGAGCTTTGGAGCTTGGCATAAATTTTTTTGACACTGCGAATATTTATTCTCTTGGAAAAAGTGAAGAGATTTTGGGGAGAGCATTGAAAGACTATGCAAATCGAGATGAGATTGTCGTCGCTACAAAAGTACATGGACAGATGTTTGAGGGACCGAATGGTGGAGGACTTTCACGAAAAGCGATTCTTTCTCAAATTGACCAAAGTTTAAAACGGCTGCAAATGGACTATGTCGATCTTTATATTATTCATCGTTGGGATTACAATACGCCGATTGAAGAGACTGTGGAAGCCCTACATGATATTGTAAAATCCGGAAAAGCCCGCTATATTGGGGCTTCATCCATGTATGCTTGGCAGTTCCAAAAAGCTCAAAACATTGCAAAGCAAAACGGATGGACTGAATTTATTTCTATGCAAAATCATCTAAACTTAATTTATCGGGAAGAAGAGCGAGAAATGATCCCTTATTCTTTGTCTGAAGGGGTCTCTTTAACTCCATATAGTCCTTTAGCTTCAGGTCGTTTGACACGAGATTTATCTGTTCAGACTAAACGCACAGAAACAGATAGCATCGCACGTTCTAAATACGATGAAACAGCTGATAAGGATCGTCTCATTATTGAAAGAGTAGCACAATTAGCTGAACATTATCAAGTCAGCCGTGTGCATATAGCTCTAGCTTGGCTTTTGCAAAAAGAAGGTGTAGCAGCACCAATCGTCGGAGCTACTAAACTTGAACACATTGAAACAGCAGCTGCAGCGGTTGATTTTAGACTCACTCCAGAAGATATTATTTTTCTAGAAGAACCTTATATTCCACATGGCATAGTTGGATTTTCATAGAACGTTTGAATGAAATTGTACTCGTGTACTGTAAAACACGCTATAAAATAAACTTATAAGAATAAATAGAGTTATCTATCTATTTATTCTTTTTTGCGCTAAAATAGTTACCTATAGTAATTATTTTAAGTAACTTGAATTGGAAGGAGAGAGAAAACATGGATAGTCAACTATCTGAAGAATACATTGATGCTTGCATGTGTGCAAAACAAACGATTCAATTTTTGCCTGATCCGCCTCATGAAGTGCAAAAGAGACACATTTATATTATCAAAATACTGTATAATTTATCTATGAAACTGGAAGAAGTGCGCGTAAGCGATATTGCTGAGGCAATTGGTGTAACGTTGCCGAGTATTACAAAAAATATCACCACGTTAGAAAAACAAGGCTATATTAAGAAAGAAGCTAATCTGGAAGATAAACGCGTGGTGAACATCCGTTTAACTAAAAAAGGCTTAGCATTACATCAAAAAATGGTCCACGATTTCCATCGCAAAAATAGTCAGATTTTAAAAGACGTTCCAGATGAAGACATCCGCTTGACGATTAAAACGATTTACCGGATACACAATTTAATGGAGCAAGCCCATTTGCTTAGTTAAAAGGAGAGAAAACAAATCATGTATAAAACTTTAATAAAATCATTGCGGCAATATAAAAAGCCCTCATTTTTAACCATGCTGTTTATGGCGTTAGAAGTTGCGGTGGAGATTTTTATTCCTTTTCTTATGGCAAAAATTATTGATAAGGGCTTACTCGAAAGAGATATGGCTTATGTTTTAAAAATAGGCTCTTTAATGTTTGTAATGGCTTGTTTCTCCATGCTGTTTGGCGTATTGGGCGGAAAATTTTCTTCGGATGCCGCAGTAGGGCTTTCGACAAATCTGCGTCAAGACATCTACGAAAACGTTCAAACCTTTGCCTTCGATAATATTGATAAATACTCCTCATCTAGTCTGATTACAAGGCTTACGACAGATATTACAAATATTCAAATGGCTTTTCAAATGGTTCTCAAAACGATTATTCGTGCACCGTTTATGATTGCTTTTGCCTTTGGAATGGCTGCTTATACGAATTTGAAATTATCCTTAACAATTTTATTTATTGTTCCAGTTTTAGGCATTATTTTAGTCGGGTTGATTTATCGGGTACATCCTTATTTTATAAAAGTCTTTAAAAAATATGATCGATTGAATCAAACCGTACAAGAGGATATCAACGGTGTACGTGTGGTAAAATCATTCGTTCGAGAAGAGAAAGAAATTGAAAAATTTAAAGAAGCCTCTGAAAATATTAAACGTTTATTTATGAAAGCAGAAAAAATTATTGCATTTAGTGCTCCCGTTATGCAACTGGCTATTTACTCTTGTCTGCTGCTTGTTTATTGGTTTGGGGCAAAATACGTGGTCGGCGGAACAATGAGTACCGGCGAGTTAACGAGTTTTATTACGTATATGATGCAAATCTTAAGCAGTGTCATGATGATTTCCATGATTTTTGTGATGATCGTGATTTCCGAAGCTTCGGTAGAACGGGTGGCTGAAGTTCTGAATGAAAAAGCAACATTGAGAAATCCTGAGAAGCCGCTGACGACCATTGAAAATGGCGACATTGCATTTAAAAATGTTCAATTTAAATACACTCAACGTTCAGAAGAGGCCGACTTAAGTCACATTAATTTAACCATCCAGTCGGGCGAGACGATAGGGATCATTGGCGGAACAGGTAGTGGAAAGAGTACGCTTATTCAGTTGATTCCAAGATTGTATGATGTGACTGAAGGAGAAGTATCTGTTTCAGGACATAACGTCAAAGATTATGATTTAGTGACCTTGCGTGACCAGATTGCAATGGTACTGCAAAAAAATACCTTATTTTCAGGAACGATAATTGACAACTTGAGATGGGGAAATAAAGACGCTTCTGAAGAGGAAGTGCGGCGGGTTGCCAAATTAGCGCAAGCAGATGATTTTATTCAAGCCTTTCCCGATGGATATGAAACCGTGCTGGATCAAGGTGGGTCAAACGTTTCGGGGGGTCAAAAACAACGATTAACAATTGCACGGGCCTTATTAAAACGGCCGAAGATTTTGATTTTAGACGATTCGACCAGTGCTGTAGATACGAAAACAGATGCATATATTCGAAAAGCCTTTATAGAAGAAATTCCAAATACAACAAAAATTATTGTAGCGCAGCGTATTTCTTCTATTCAAGATGCGGACCGGATTATCGTACTAGATGAAGGAAAAATCAATGGTATAGGGACGCATAACGAATTGCTGGAAAATAATGTCATCTATCAAGAAGTATTCGATTCTCAAGTAAAGGGAGGGACGATCATTGAAGAATAAACCGAGTAAGAAAACGGCTGCTAATCCATTGAAAACATTTAAACGCATTCTTTCCTATGCAACTAAAAAATATAAAATACGGATACTTATCGTAATTGTCAGTATTATCATTAGTGCAGCTACTAATGCGATTGGCATCAGCTTTACAAAAACGTTGATTGATGATTATATTGCCCCTTTGCTGACGCAAGCAACACCTGATTTTTCAAATTTAGCTCGAATCATTGGTATAATGGCACTGTTGTATTTAACCGGTGCTTTGTTCACTTATATCTTTAATCGCACCATGGTGACAGTATCACAAGGAACCTTAAAAGATATTCGGGATGAATTGTTTACGCATATGGAATCTTTGCCGATTCGTTATTTCGACAGCCATGCGACCGGCGACATTATGAGTCATTATACGAACGATATTGATACGCTGAGGCAGATGATCAGCCAATCGATTCCGCAGATTTTTTCTTCATTGATTATGATCTTATCGATTATCATTGCCATGTTCATTATCAATATACCAATGACCTTATTTGTCTTATGTATGATTGGTGTGATGGTTGTCGTGGTTCGTACAATCGGCAGTAAAAGTAGTCGCTACTTCTCGATTCAACAAGCGGCATTGGGAACATTAAATGGGTACGTAGAAGAAATGATTGAAGGCCAAAAGGTTGTAAAAGTCTTTAACCATGAAGAAGAAGCAATTGCTGATTTTAGTCAATTGAATGAAAATCTTAGAGAAAATGCGACAAAAGCCAATACGTATGCCAATATTTTAATGCCGATCATGGGAAACATTGGAAATTTTACGTATTTGTTAACGGCTGTAATTGGCTCAATTTTTTCGATTACAGGCGTCACAGTACTAACCGTAGGAAGTATTGCGTCTTTTGTTCAATTCACGAAAAGCATTACCATGCCGGTAGCACAAATTTCGCAGCAGTTTAATGCGATTATTTTGTCATTAGCGGGCGCAGAACGGATTTTTAATTTATTGAGCGAAACGCCTGAAGAAGACGATGGAACGAACAAGCTAGTTAATATCACTAAAATGCCTGACGGGAAAGTTGAAGAAGTTCAGCAACGTACAGGCAGCTGGGCTTGGAAACAAACGACTGCTGACCATAAGACAACTTATACCGAATTAATAGGAGATGTGCGTTTTAATGATGTAACATTTGGATATAATGCCAATAAAACGATTCTTCACGATATTAATCTGTTTGCAAAACCCGGTCAAAAAATTGCTTTTGTTGGAGCAACAGGAGCTGGGAAAACGACAATCACTAATTTAATCAATCGCTTTTATGATATTCAGCAAGGATCGATCACTTATGACGGGATCGATATTAAAAAAATCAAAAAAGAGGATTTAAGACAGTCTTTAGGCGTCGTTTTACAGGATACACATTTATTTACAGGAACGATCAAAGATAATATTCGGTATGGCAGATTAGATGCCACTGATGAAGAAGTTGAAGCAGCTGCAAAATTAGTGAATGCTGACTTTTTTATTCGGCAATTGCCGCAGGGGTATGAGACAGAATTAACAGGTGATGGTGGTTCGCTTTCTCAGGGACAAAGACAGTTGCTCGCCATTGCGAGAGCAGCAGTCGCGAACCCGCCAGTTCTGATCCTTGACGAAGCGACTTCAAGCATTGACACACGAACAGAAACAGTTGTTCAAAGCGGAATGGATGCATTGATGAAAGGAAGAACAGTCTTTGTCATTGCTCACCGGCTTTCAACGGTACGAAATTCAGATGCAATTATGGTCATGGACCAAGGGCGAATCATTGAAAGAGGAAATCATGAAGAGTTGATTGCGCAAAAAGGCGAATATTATCAATTGTATACGGGTGCGTTTGAAATGAATTAAGTAATGCCTTTTTATGCCAATCTTTATTTAAAGAGATAAAAAAGCTTTATTGAAGATGATAATTTTCTTCAATAGAGCCTTTTTAATTTGTCTTGGTGGTGTTTATTAGTCAAATGAAGCTTAGCTTTGTAGCTCATTTCATTAATAAGACAGTTTATTAGTCAAAGAGGATGCTGCTTTGTTGTTCATTTCATCAATAGTCCTGCTTATTAATCAAACTGTGACTTGCTCGGCACTCATTTCATCAGTAAACATACTCTATTAATCAAGTGAAATCTCGATTCATGTTTCATTTGATCAATATGGAGAATTTACTTCATAATAAGTTGACTTGCAGTTGCCCTGCGAAATGTAATTGCTGCTCAATACTCTTTGAATACGCTGTTTATTGTACTTTCCTCCACACCACTCATGAATAAGGTGCTTTGTAACACTTACTTCAGGAAAGAGGAGATGAAATTCCTCTGCTGAACGTTTGATGGCTTTTGCGATAGTTTCTTTATGACCACAAGAAGAGCAAAGACGGTTATTTCGTGTATCAATGTGTTCAAACGAACAACATTTCGGACAGAATATCCCTTTCTTAAGAGTATCAAAATTATATTTCGGCAAATTGGGAGGGCGGTAGTTTGCAATATGCAAGTCACATAACTGGCTAGCAAGCCGCTTAGGAGTTTCTTTTATAAAGCTCTGCTTTTTCCCTATGCAGTCAAAGTGATGAGTTAGCTGGTTGGCAAACAAGAACGGCTTATCCCGAGTCAACTGGTACAAATAAAAGTCGGAATTAATGAAAACAACTTGGGA
>NZ_DAMDAK010000002.1:397-1167 GCF_032094055.1 Carnobacterium sp. | reverse complement strand
TTGGGAGCGAATCTCCATTCTGTATCCCAATTTTCGCACTAAATTGTATAGAAACGGTTGGCTGTTGTGAATTTGAGTTAAAGGATCAGTGACGACGAAACCAGACTGAGCATGAAGAGCATCATCTTTGTAATCATAATTTCCAGAATAGTTTTTTACTTCATAGAGGTAAATGGTATCTCCTACTAAAACGAGCGAATCAATTTGAACCATCTTGCCCTGTTCCTTAAGTAGTAAGTCATTCAATATGAGACAGTCAAACTGAACCTTTTCCAAATAGCTATCGAACTCCACTTCGCCTTTGTAACCTTTTAGTTGATTGTAATAATCTCTTTTCTCCGAAGCACTGAGCACAGTTCGATAATTTAAAGATTCTAACATTTGTAGCAGCAATGGTTTGGTACGTTTCTTGATAATCATATAGAATCACCTTTCACAAAATAGTTGTCACTATTAATATGCGTAAAAAAGTGATTTGTCTGCTCATAAAAAAATCAAACAGCATCTTGAGCTGAAATGAAGTTTTTTGTAGGTTATTTGAATTTTTCAAAAGTCGGCAAAATGATTGATGACACGTCAAAATTTAAGAGCGAAGTAACAGCTTTAGCCGATGAATTAAAGCAGGTCCAAGCCGGATTTGGTGGCGGAACGAGTAATTCACAAACCGTTGCAAAACTGCATTAATTTATAAGCACATAGACAATATGTTTATATCAATAGACACCAGCCAGTAAGCTGAGGGTGCCTTTTAGTAATAGAAAGGAAAACCG
>NZ_DAMDAK010000002.1:0-343 GCF_032094055.1 Carnobacterium sp. | reverse complement strand
AGGTCCCCATTGGAAGGAGAGTTCTTGCCTGCTATAAATAAAGTTTTACATGAAGGTCATTCTTTAATAATATCGAGGGTCGTTTTCCGGGTGTCCGATGAACGTCCGATTTGAATAAGATGATGTAAGTTTGTTTCATAGTCTGCTGTAAAGACAATGGAGTATAAAAGATTCAATAAATAAATAACAGATGTGTTGGATGTGAAATTGCCAATTTTAGAGTAAAGCTTCTCGCGAGTGGTTATTTTAAGAGAACAATCGCTTTGAGTTGAAATATGGTTATCTCCAATGCTTGTGATACTGATAATGGGTGCATGCTGTTTTTTTAAAATATTCATACAAT
>NZ_DAMDAK010000001.1:70874-75774 GCF_032094055.1 Carnobacterium sp. | reverse complement strand
AATGGAAAAAGGTACAGTAAAATGGTTTAATGCTGAAAAAGGATTTGGTTTTATTGAAATTGAAGGCAGAGAAGATGTTTTTGTACATTTTAGTGCTATTTCTGGAGATGGATTTAAAACCTTAGAGGAAGGACAGCCTGTTGAATTTGAAATTATTGAAGGCAATCGTGGTCCTCAAGCGGCAAATGTAGTCAAACTATAATCTAAAACAAAAAGGGAGGATGAGACAACAGCTCATCCTCTTATTTCTTAACTATTTTTCCTAAACGTACTTTAATAAGCAGCAGCACAACTATGCAATCTTTTGCTACTCGCTTATCTTGATTCGACTATGCTGTTTTTTTACAGAGAGAACAGCAATCAGTTTTCAGATCGCATGTTTTAAATGTTTTTTTGTTCTAGAAATTCTTTCATTTGTATGAGCAGTTCATAAGCCCACTTTTTTTTAATAGAAGATAATGCGGGAGCAAGCAGTAAACTCGTTTTTCCTTTTAATTTTATATCTAAAAAAGTTTCTAAGAGAGTTTTTTCATTTGAAAGAGCAGTGACTGACAATTTTCCATACCCGGTAACTTTTCCATTTGTCGAAGTAAAAGTAAAAGAAGTCAGGTTTTTCTTCGAATCAGTTGTGAAATGGAAAGTTAAAAGAGTATCGCGTTCTACAGGTCCAAGTAACAATGAAAGATCTACTTGATACGAATCTTGGGAAAGTTGAGTAAGTTGCTTAAAACCAGGTAAAAAAAGCAACCAATTTGCAGGATTCTTGAGATTTTCCCAAACCTCCAAAATAGGAGTTTCGACTGTTAAAGAATAGTATTCACTAGCCATTTTCTTTCTCCTTTTAGCATAAGTATAGATAGAACAAATAAGAAAAAAACTCTTTGGGAAAGATCACCAAAGAGTTTTCTCTTTAAAAATCAAGACAAGTTGTTTAACCTGCTTAATTTTTATTTACGTCTGCCCACAATAAGTGAGAAGATAAAGATTAGTATCACAGCTCCAATTAAAGCTGGTAAGATAGCAAAACCGCCAATAATCGGTCCCCAGTTTCCTAACAATGAAGAACCAATCCATGATCCAATAAATCCGACAATAATGTTACCAATAATACCACCTGGTACATCTTTACCTAAAATCATTCCTGCTATGGCTCCTAAAACGCCACCTACGATTAATGACCAAATAAATCCCATTATGTTTTCCTCCTCTTTCTAAATAAGTAAGTAATAAATCTATTACTATTATTATTATAGACACAATTCGTTCACAGTTCAAATGATAAGCATCGTAAGAAGACATTTATTAGGAAAAAAGAGAGGCAGTTAGCACATTAATCAGTAAGCTGTTTCCAAAGGACAAGTGTATTTGTCTTTAAAGATTGTGGAACATCAATGATTCTTTGGTTGGAACTGCCTCTAAATTGTAAGGTCAAATCTCGTTTCGTTATCTCAAAACGACCATCGATCAAAACATCGATATAGGAAAGCAATTCAAGCTTATCTGTTGATTCTAATAGCAATTCTTCCCAAGTATAGCCAGTCCAAGCCCAGACATCTTTAGTAGCCCCAAATTCTTCTTTTAGACGTTTTGTTAAAGGAATAGTGATTCCTGTATTTAAAAAGGGTTCTCCGCCTAAGAGAGTAAGGCCCTGCACATACGTATGCCTTAAGTCTTCTATGATTTGATCCTCTAGTTCTTGTGTATACTTTACACCGTAATTAAAATTTTGAGCAATCTTGTTATAGCAGCCCTTACAAGCAAATAAGCATCCACTTACATATAAACTGCATCGTACGCCTTCTCCATCAACAAAGTTAAACGGTTTATAACTTGCCACTTTCATTTGACTAAAATCTTTTGCCAACCATTCTTGTGGGTTTGGTTTTTTCATCATTTTCCTCCTAAATGTAAATAAAGTAGTCGCTTACTTCATGTGTTTGACACGAGAGGCTATTTCTTGATGGCGGCCTTTTACCATCGGTCTAGCTTGAGGATTGCCCAGATAACCGCAAGTGCGCTTTACAACATCACACGTTTTAGGATCATGATTCCCACATTGTGGACATTTAAAACCAACTTCAGTAGGGTCAAAGTCACCTGTGAAATCACACAGATAACAGTGATCGATGGGCGTATTAGTACCTAAATAACCAATTTTATCATAAGCAAAATCCCACACAGCTTCTAATGCTTTTGGGTTTTGCTCCATATTTGGATATTCACAGTAGTGAATAAAGCCGCCGCTAGCATATTTAGGATAGTCTTTTTCAAACTCTATTTTGTCAAAGGGAGTAATGTTTTTTCGGACATCATAATGAAAACTATTAGTATAATATCCTTTTTCGGTAATATGAGGTACAACGCCGAATTTTTTTGTATCAAGTCGACAGAAGCGGTCGGTTAAACTCTCACTAGGTGTTGAATAAACGCTGAAATGATAGCCGTATTGATTGCTCCAATCATCAGCTTGTTTTTTTAAATGATTTAAGATAGCTAATGTGAAATTCTTAGCTGCTGGATTTTGTTCCCATTCAGAACCGAAAAAGACAGCGGCAGTTTCATAGAGTCCAATGTATCCAAGAGAGATGGTAGCACGCTTATTTTTAAACACTTCATCAACAGATTCATCTTTTTCAAGGCGTTTACCAAAAGCGCCATATTGATAAAGGATAGGAGCATTACAAGGAACAGCTTCTTTGATTCGTTTTATCCGATAAACAAGAGCATCTTTACAGACAAGTAAGCGCTCATCTAAGATAGTCCAGAATTTTTCTGAATTATCTTTAGATTCAAGTGCAATCCGAGGCAAATTAAGTGTAACTACTCCTAAATTCATACGGCCGGAATTTACTTCCTTGCCCTCTTCATCGTTCCATCCTTGCAAGAAAGAGCGGCAACCCATAGGCGTTTTAAAACTACCGGTTAATTCTACAACTTTTTCATACATTAACACATCCGGATACATTCTTTTAGTTGTACAAACGACCGCCAATTGTTTTATATCATAATTAGGATCGGTCTTTTCAAGATTTACTCCTCGTTTTAATGTATAGATAAGCTTAGGAAAAATAGCAGTCCTTTTTTCTTTGCCAAGACCTTTAATTCGTACGGATAAAATAGCTCTTTGAATTTCTTTAGCATACCAATCTGTTCCTAAGCCAAACCCTAAAGTAGTAAAGGGAGTTTGCCCTTGAGAGGAAAAGAGTGTATTGATTTCATATTCCAAGCTTTGCATGGCATCGTATATGTCTTTCTTGGTGTTTTGAAGAGCATAATCGTGTCTTTTTTCTTCTTCTGTAATCCATTCTGCTGCTGTTGTTAAATGTTTTTTAAAGTTCAGTTCAGCATAATGAGCCAATGTTTCATCAATTCGATCAGCACTGCATCCGCCATATTGGCTTGAAGCAACATTTGCAATGATTTGAGCCATTTGCGCTGTTGCCGTTTGAATAGATTTAGGGCTTTCAACTTCAGCGTTGCCAATTTTGAAACCTTTAGCTAACATCTGTTTAAAATCGATTAAGCAGCAATTTGTCATAGGCGAATAGGGGTGATAGTCTAAATCATGATAGTGGATATCGCCTTTTTGATGAGCATTACGAACAGATTTGGGTAACAAAGTTAAACCGATTGATTTGCCAACTATTCCAGCTGTTAAATCACGCTGAGTATTAAAAATATCACTGTCTTTATTGGCGTTTTCATTGACTAAAGAAGGGTCTTTCTTTAATAAGGTATGGATTGTATAGTTGATATCTGTTTCTTCTAGCTGCTTTTTATCAGTCTGAAGCCGAAAATGTTGATAAACTTCTGCTAGTTCTGTCTTTTTTTGATCAGTCAGTACCTGCATCACAATGGCACGAATATGATCTACAGAGATTTTTCTCCAATTTGTAAGGTTACTTTTAATTTGCTTCATGGCATTGCACAAATCTTCTGTAGTATCGACTAGAGAGTTTGAATGAAGTTGTTGTTCAGCTTTCAAAAGAGCAGCATAGATTTTTTCTTCTTGAAATGCAACTTCTCGACCATCTCGTTTAAGCACACGTAATTTCACAACTGAATTTTTGTTCAGTAAATCACAAGTTTGTGATGAGTTTGTTTTTTTCATTTTTTTCCTCCTTAATATCCGCATAAAAAGCTAGGGAACACAATATGTAGTTTAGTATATAGATTTTATACCATATAGTGTACCATAGTCTTAGCATCTGTTCTAGGAAAAAGGGAGAAATTTATTGGAACAAAAAAACTTTCTTTTTTCTGTTTTAACTCAGAAAAAAGAAAGCTTCTTTATTATTCAATTAAGATTGATCACTGGTTAATTCTAGCAATTTATCTCTCAAAGTCGTTTCCATAACAGTCAATTCTTTTTCAGCTTCTTTACGTTTGATACGGCCATCTTTTTGGATTTGCAATGTTTCTTGCAGGGTTTCGACTAAATCATTTTGAGTTTTTTGTAAGGTTTCAATATCAATAACGCCTCGTTCATTTTCTTTGGCTGTTTCAATCGTTGAAATTTTTAGCATTTCAGAATTTTTCTTCAATAAGTCATTTGTAGTTTCAGAAACTTGTCTTTGAGCAGTAACTGCATCTTTTTGACGTAATAAAGTTAATGCAATGGCAATTTGATTCTTCCAAAGTGGAATAGCTGTGTTAATGGAAGATTGAATTTTTTCAGCTAGGGCTTGATTAGTATTTTGAATTAAACGTATTTGAGGAGCTTGTTGAATCGTCATTTGACGAGCTAATTTCAAGTCATGCGTTCTCTTTTCCAAACGGTCTAAAAACTGATTTAAATCATTTACCGTTTGAACATCCATCTGACTAGAGCTTTTTTCAGCCGTTTTTACTGCTTCTGGAATCAAAGTATCCGTTAATTCGTCCATTTTGATTTCCCCAG
>NZ_DAMDAK010000001.1:69928-70864 GCF_032094055.1 Carnobacterium sp. | reverse complement strand
GCATCAAAATAATCTTTATTTTTTTGATAAAGTTGTTCCAACATCATATTATCGTTAATCAGGCCATTTTTTTCTTTGTCTAGTTTAATCCCTATTTTATCAATTTGGGCACCAATTTTTTGGTACTTAGCTGTCATTTCATAAATGGATTTTTTCACTCGTCCGAATATCTTTTTAAAAACATTATGATCTTCAGCTCTTAGATCCTCAGGGTTCGCTTCGTTTAAACGAAACATTAAGTCATTTAAAGAATCTCCAATTTCTCCGGTATCTTGGTTCTGAACATGATTTAACATGGCATGAGAAAATTCTCCAAGTTTTTGTTGAGCTGCAGCACCATAACTCATAACAGATTGTACATTAGTCACATCAATTTGTTCAGCTAAAGCTTTAGCTTGATTTTGGCGTTCTTCTGGTAAGCGATCAAGCAAGCGATCAGCTTTTTCTGTTTCCACCATATTCTGTTCAACAGAATTTTTTACAGTGGGTGCATTTTCAGCAACTTCACCAAAAGGGTTGGCTAATAGATCATCTAATTCAGAGTTAACTTCTTTTAAAGGGACATCATTTGGCGTTATATCTTTTTTTTCTTCGTTCATTTGCTCATCTCCTCATTCCATTAAAGTTCTTGGTCTTCAATAGTATTGGTTTCTCCATTGTCGCGCTCAATGGCTTTTTTTGCAAGCTCAACTTCCAAATTCATATCATCAAAATCACCTGATTTAAAAGCAACATAGTCAACAGCAATGAGACGGCACATTTCATCAATAGTAGTAGCACTTTGATCCAATACTTCAAAAGTAGATTTGTTTTTAACTTCATGCAGGTTGATTTCAATGTATTTATTTGTCAAATCCACTAAAGAAGGCAAATGTACATAAAGAAACTTATCTACTTCGTTCAAGCGACGCGGTTCTTCAGTGATTTCTTTGAATA
>NZ_DAMDAK010000001.1:67764-69778 GCF_032094055.1 Carnobacterium sp. | reverse complement strand
GCAGAAACTTTGCGCAATCTTTTCTTTGGATGGGCAACGTTAGCTTCACTTTGTTTATAAAAGAAGAAAGCACCGATTCCGATACTGATAATTAAAGACCACCATAAGCCTAAATTAAAGATAAAGATGAGTACTAAAAAGATTAAAATTGTTGAGATACTTGTGAAAGTATAGCGTAAAATATCGTTAAGGTTTTTAAGGAAATCATTCATTGAGATTCACTCCATTTTTTTATTTAACTCCTATATTTGATGATCATTTTATAATTCTATTTTATCATAAATGATTCTAAAAGGCCCATCAGACTAAAGAAGGATTTCTAACTACGACTTTTGTTAAAGTATAAACGAACTTAGAAAAGAGTTAAATCAAGTTGAGGATTGAAAAATAAAAATTGAAAAGGTATGATATGAAAGAAGTCAATGTTTACAGACGGGAGGAAGCAAAATGGATTTTGTAGAAAAAACAGTTAACAAAGAACTTATTTATAAAGGAAATATAACTGAATATTGGGTAGAAAAAGTTCTTTTGCCTAATGGGAAAAAAGCTGACCGTGAAATCGTAAAACATGATGGAGCAGTGGCTATTATGCCCTTTACAGCAGATGGCAAAATGGTTTTTGTTAAGCAATTTCGGAAAGCCATTGAAAAGACGATTTTAGAAATTCCAGCAGGAAAAATTGATGCGACAGATAAAGATCCGGCAGAAACAGGAAAAAGAGAGCTCGAAGAGGAAACGGGGTTTCGAGCAGCACGATTTGATTTAGAAACTTCTTTTTATACTTCACCTGGGTTTACAAACGAATTGATCTATATTTATCGAGCTGAAGGATTAACTAAAGTGGATCAACCTCTTTCTCAAGATGAAGATGAATTTATTGAAATTCTAACGTTATCTTTTGAAGAAGCTTGGGAAGCATATGAGCAACAATTGATCATTGACTCTAAGACGGTATTTGCTCTTTTCTATTGGAAATTGACTAGGCAGACAAAGAATTAAAGCGGGGTAAATAAAGGAATGGATCAAAAAACAAGAGCGGAATTGCGAAGAATAAAAGAACAAGAAGGAAAAGAAGCAAAAAAAAGAGCTAAAGAACGCGAAAAAGTTGAAAAATCTTATCAGAAACAAATGGAAAAAGAAGGTAAAGTAACTAAAAGCCGCAAAACAGAAAATGATAAATACCGTAGTGTGGACAAATTATTGACGAAAGCGATTATTGTAGTTTCCCTGTTGTTGGTTATAGTGCTGATCATTGTTTTTTTAATCTGATAATAAAGAGGAGAAGCTAAATGAAAATTGGAATTATTGGAGCTATGGAAGAAGAAGTAGCATTGCTAAAAACAAAAATGGTAGATGGAAAAGAATGGACACAAGCAAATGCAACTTTTATTTCTGGAAAAATAGCAGAACACCAAGTTGTCCTAGTTCAATCTGGTATAGGTAAAGTCAACGCTGCTATTGCTGCAACACTGTTGATTGCTCAATATGGGACAGATGTTTTGATCAATACCGGTTCAGCAGGTGGCATCGGGAAAGGACTTGCTGTAGGCGATGTAGTGATTTCCTCACAACTGGCTTATCATGATGTCGATGCAACTGTATTCAATTATGAAATTGGCCAAGTTCCCCAAATGCCTGCGCGTTATGCAGCAGACAAGACGATGATTGAAAAGACAAACAAAGCTGCAAAAAGTGTCGGATTGCATCCTGTTAATGGATTGATAGTGACTAGTGACTCTTTTGTTGCTGGCAAAAAGGAGACTGAAAAAATTCTCAGTCATTTTCCAGATGCTTTAGCAGCTGAAATGGAAGGTGCTGCGATTGCTCAAGTAGGGTATCAATTCAATAAACCTTTTGTCATTGTAAGAACGATGTCAGATGTTGCTGATGAAGAAGCTGGTATAAGTTTTGATGAATTTATTATCGAAGCAGGGAAGAAATCAGCTAGCATGGTTTTAGAGCTAATCGCTACAATCGATTAGCAGCTATCGTAATTTTTGAGATTATTCATTTG
>NZ_DAMDAK010000001.1:59645-67754 GCF_032094055.1 Carnobacterium sp. | reverse complement strand
CCTAGCCTTTTAAGAGAGAAGAGGAAGCAGGGATGACTATTTTAGAAACAGATAGACTCTTATTAGTTCCTTATACCGCTGCTTTTATTGAAGCAACTTTACTAGGTGATGAAAAGCTTTCTGAAGTTTCAGGATATACTGTTGCAAAAGAATGGCCAGGCGTCGAATTCTTTTTTTACCTGCCTTTTGTATTAGAGGAAATCAAACAGGAACAAGAAAAGGAAAAATGGACCAGGCTAGTTGTTTTAAAAAAAGAAAATAAAATTATTGGAGAAGTAAGCGCGCAGGGGGAACCCGATAAGACGGGTATAGCGGAATTGGGTTACGGCATCGTAGAGCCTTACGCCAACCAAGGATATGCAACCGAAGCCTCAAAAGCTTTTTTACAGTGGCTGACTGTCGATAAAAAAATACACACTGTTTACGCAAAGACCTATCTGGGACCTAAAAAGTCACAACACATCTTAAAAAAAATCGGATTTGTTAAAATCGGAGAAGGTCTGATTGGTGGAGATGAACCAATTGCAAATTATAAATGGTATCCTATGAGTTAAGTAAAAGTGTAAAAAATGCTGAAAATTAAGAACAATTAAAACGAAAGCCGATCACTAAAAAGTGTTCCGTTTTTCGTTTTTTTTGTTGTCTTTTTACAATTAAGAAGTAATAAAAGAGTAACCATTAGCTGAGAAGGAAACCATGGGTGTGTAAGCCATAAAAAAAGAGAGGACTCCGCATGTAGCAGGAGTTCTCTCTCAGATCTTGTAAATTAGGCTTTCAATTAAGAAAAGAATCGTTTGAAAAATGACTTTTTCTCAGGAACTTTTTTTTCTGTAATTGTTTCTTCAGCCGGTTTTTGCTTTTTAGAAACATCAATAACTTCAATATTAACCGCTTCTTTCGCTACATAAATCAACCCAATCGAAGTTTCTTTAGCATTTTCATCGGATACCATTCTAAAAGGACAATTTAATTGATTGCACAATTGGATATAGGCTTCTAAATTTTCCATATCAATTGTTCCATT
Source organism: Carnobacterium sp. (assembly GCF_032094055.1). Taxonomy (GTDB): domain Bacteria; phylum Bacillota; class Bacilli; order Lactobacillales; family Carnobacteriaceae; genus Carnobacterium_A. Next base: position 66,730 of record NZ_DAMDAK010000001.1, on the reverse strand, counting down.
TAACAAAAGGGTATGATTAGGATGTGCAGTTATTTCTTTTTTTAATGTGCTTAGATAGTTTTTTGAAATAACTTGTTCTATTGTCATAGATAAATAAATACGCTCTCTCAAGCTCCCAAGATATTTCCGTCTTTCTTCCGGGTTCGTTTGATTAGCACCATACATTCCTTTATTTAAATAATCTTGTACATTATCAGAACTCATAAAGATTCTCCTTTTTAAGGGATGCTGCTTTTCCCAATTCATTATTAGCTCCAGTATACCATAGTTGCCGCGATTGTTAATTTATTTAGTTTGATAGACTGTTCTATTTAAAAGAGCTGATCATGATTTGAAATGAGTGAATGAAGGGGTGGACCTGCCTTTTTGGGTATCTATCTGCTAATTCATTGTTAAACTTTTACTGAGAATATGGCATAATAGAAAAGAATAAGAATAAAGGAGTTGACGCTAATGAGCTTAGTAACATTTACGACCGACGATTTTGATATTTTTACAATTGATGGATTGGAGCCTCGAATGGATGCTATTCGGAAAATGATTCAACCGAAATTTAAAGAACTAGGACAGCTTATTTCAATAGAATTAAGTGATGCTTTACAAGTAGAATCTTTACCAGTACATATTGCTCAACATTTAAGGCGTTCAAAAAACCCGCCAAAAGACACTTGGTGTGCAATTGGTGGCGATAACCGCGGCTATAAAAGATACCCCCATTTTCAACTTGGTTTATATCATTCTCATTTATTTATGTGGTTAGCTTTTATCGATAATCCTCAATTCGAAGAAGAAATGGCTCAGAGCTTTATCGAAAATCCTTTTAATCTAGAACAATTAACAGCAGACTATGTTGTATCTTTTGATCACACCAAAGAACAAGTTACAGCCATACAAGAGGCTGACTTGATTAAAGGGTTAAGCAGATGGAGAGACGTTAAAAAAGGAGAATTTTTAGTTGGAAGACAGCTGATGGCAAAGGATCCTATTTTTAACGATCCTCAAGCGTTGCAAGAATTTATTTTGTCGACTTTTCAACAATTGATTCCATTATACAGACAAGCAATAGAGGCTTATCCATTAGCTAAGGTAAAATAAACAAAAACGTTGAGACAGTTGGTCTCAACGTTTTTGTTTTATTTTTCGTGGATGCGTCTTGCCATATAATCGTATAAAATAAGAGCTTCATTATCATTTGACAGATAGAGAATAAAAGTAGACCGGTTACGAGTTAATTTGACAGAAGTACCAGAAACTTCAAGTATAGTTTGATTGTACACAATGTACGCTCCTTTAAAATAGAATAGTTTATTTAAAATAATTGCTAAATATAATAAAAAAATGGTTGGAAAATAATAGCGCATTCACTATCTTAATTAGTACATTTTACCATTAAAAAGCTGGGTAGTAAACGATAAAGTTTCGCTTTAAAATAAGAAACTTTAGATAGAAAATGAAGCTATTTAAGCAAAAAAGTTTCTTCAAAAAAATACAGTTAAATAAGATATTTTAGAGTTGTTAACTATCTAATAGCCTCTTTTTTTTAAGACAATTGGGTAAGAGAATTTTGCTCTTTATACTTTTTATATAATTTACTTAATAACCAAATATCATCACTTGAAAGCCGGATTAATTCTTCAAACACGCTTTCCATAGCGGGGGAATCATCAATTTCTCTAATAGAAGATAATACCTTTTCTTGATGATCAGTTAGATTATTCAAGACAAAATGATAATTTTCTATAAAATTTGAAAAGTCTTTCTTTTCCTCCAAAAGATCATCTTTTAAATGTTGGGTATTTCTAAAAGTAGCTTCAATAAAATCTCCTGGTGTTAAATTTGCAGCTTCTGAAAGGCGGATGATCTCATTCATAAAATTATCATTTATTTCGATTAACATAGGCCTCACCTCAGGTAATTGATAAAACCATTATAAGGCATAAACAGGTACGAATAAATCATCTAGTGGGTTAAGTTAGAAAAAACTTATCCATTTATGTCTGAAATGTGAAAACAGAACTATGAATTTTTGAGGATAGGTTTAGAAGAGCAGAAGGGTCTGTGGATCATCATCTATCAGCAAAAAATCTAGTAACTAAGTTCAATTGGAACTTATCAGCCTTGAAAGCTAACAACAGTACGCCTATCACTATTCATTGAGCTGCAAAAGTTTTCGTGAACTCTTTAAATGAATAGATCGAGGGGATTATATTAAGCAGAATAAAAAAGACTTCTGAAGTGATGTTAAACATCACTCCAAAAGCCTTTACAAGTAACAAATAGAATTTAACTAGATTAACGGTTGTAGAATTCAACGATAAATGATTCGTCGATTTCAGCGTATAATTCTTCACGTAATGGTAAGCGATTCAATGAACCTTCTAATTTTTCAGCATCGAAACTAACGAATTCTGGACGGCCGAATAAAGATTCAACAGCAGAAGTGATGATTTCCATGTTTTTAGATTTTTCACGAACAGAAATGACTTGACCAACTGAAACGCTGTAAGATGGGATATCTACACGTTTGCCATCCACAAGGATGTGACCATGGTTTACTAATTGACGAGCTTGACGACGAGTAGTTGCGAAGCCTAAGCGGTAAACAACATTGTCTAAACGTTGTTCTAATAAGATCATAAAGTTGTCCCCAACTTTACCTTCTTTAATTTTACCAGCTTTAGTAAATAAGTTTTTAAATTGGCGTTCGTTCATTCCATACATATTACGTAATTTTTGTTTTTCTTGTAATTGTAAACCGTATTCTGTTAATTTCTTACGGCTGTTAGGACCATGAGGACCTGGAGCGTAAGGACGGCGTTCAATTTCTTTACCTGTGCCAGAAAGTGAAATACCTAAACGGCGTGAAACTTTCCAACTTGGACCTGTATAACGTGACATAATAAAATTCCTCCAATAAATATAATTTGGAGTAAAATAATAAGTTGATAGTTCAGTATTTCGTGCAGTTTATTTTTCATTCTTCACCTTTGCAGCCGCAGGTTACACAAATGCACCATAGTTGGCAATAAACTGTTGACGTGAATACCACTTTCACGCTGCATTATTTTACACAAATTGAATTATACAATGCAGACAACTAAAGAGTCAAGCTTTCTTGCTTCTTTTCCTCAAAGATCCCTATGCTTGGTTATTTTTTAAGAGAATCTCCACAAATTGTTCCAAAAACTGTTGATCGACTTTATCAAAACGTTTTGTGATTGGAGCATCAATATCTAAGACGCCTATTTTTTGACCGTTTATTGTTAATGGAATAACGATTTCAGACTGACTGGCTGCATCACAAGCAATATGTCCTTGAAATTGATTAACGTCTTCAACAAGCAGCGTTTTGTTTTTTTCAAATGCTGTTCCGCATACGCCTTTTCTAATTCCAATTCGAATACAAGCGACTTTTCCTTGAAACGGCCCTAAAACCAATTCGTCTGAAGATTCTTCATATAGGTAAAAACCTGACCAATTGATATCCGGTAAATTTTCGAATAGCAAAGCAGCCGCATTACTTAAGTTAGCAATTAAATTGGTCTCAGAACCGATTACAGCGGCTAATTGTTTATTTGTTATACGATAATTTGCTTCTTTTGACAAAAGTATCCCTCCTATGATGATCACACTACTAAGGAAGATGAATAAAAAACTGGGTTTGGTAGTGTTAGATTTCATTGTATATGTTACAATATACAATAGGTATTTTTATAAGTAAACGTAAAATAAGCAAATAGAGCTATCTAAGAGATAAGTAAAGAAATAATCGAAGAAGAAGGGTATAGCATTACTGTGCGTATCAATTCGGCTGGAGGTAGAAGAATGAGAGTTGAATATATTTTAAGTGTCATCATTGTCCTGGCAATTGTTGCCTATCTAACAAGTTATATGATGAAAAAAAAGCATTATACAAAGATAAATGCTTTAGAAAAAAGAAAAATTGAATTAATGGATCTTCCAGTGGTGGATGATTTACATAGGGCTAAAGAACTACAATTAACAGGGCAAACAGAAAAAAAATACAATCGGTTAAAAGCAGAGTGGGAAACAATTGAAGCGACAGCGTTTCCGGATTTAGAAAATTGTTTATTTGATGCAGAACAGGCAACAGATCGCTTACAGTTAATTCAGGCTAAAAAAGCAGAGGAAAAAGCAGCCCAATTGATTGAAAAAACAAAAAAGGCTATTGCTGAACTCCAAGAATCTTTACAAGAATTGCTGAAAAGCGAAGAACAGAATTTACTGGAAGTTAAACGAATCCAAGAAATGTACCAAGAAAATCGCAAAAAATTATTAACACAAAGCTTTTCTTTCGGGCCCGCTTTAGAAAATCTTGAAAAAAAATTGACCTTTTTAGAAGTAGACTTTTCAAAAGTTTCTGAGTTAACTGCTTCAGGAGATCATATTGAAGCCCAAAAAAGATTAAACAAAATTGATGCGGATACCAAAGAATTGAATTACATTATTAAACAATTGCCGGGTATTTTGAAACAACTGACCAATGAGTTCAAAGAGCAGCTCCAAGAATTAAGAGAAGGGTACGCTCAATTGATCGAACAAAACTTTGTTTTTCTCAATGACACGATTTTAGAAGATATCGAATCGATTGAGAAAGAATGCCAAACAGTCGAACAACTGATTGCAAATTGTGATGTAGATGAAGCAAAATCAAAAAATCAAGAAATTGAGGAGAAAATCAATCGCTTATATGATGTAATGGAAGCGGAAATCGAAGCGAAAGAATACATTATTGCTCGTCAGCCGGTATTGGATGATTATATCGAATTTGTATTAGAAAAAAATCGGAAGCTGTTAATTGAAATTGATCGTGTAGCTCAAAGTTATGCGCTAAATCATGAAGAACTAACCCAAACGGAAACGATGCAAGAAGAACTAGAAGAAATTCAAAATAATTTCGATACGTTTACAGATGGACTAAATAGCCATCAAGCAGTATTTACTGCAGTTCAAGAAAGTTATGCAGAAAATGCTAAAGCTCTAGAACGAATTGAGGAGAAACAAAAAGAAATCAATCACTATTTAGTGGAATTACGTGAGGAAGAAAAAGAAGTTAAAGATAAAATAGATGACTTCGAATTTAATTTACGCGGGGTTAAAAGATACGTTGAGAAGCAGCATTTGCCTGGATTACCAACAAACTACCTAGATTTCTTTTTTTCTACAACCGAACGGGTTGAACAATTGTCAAAAGAATTGAATAAACTAAGAATCGATATGAAGGATATTAAGAGTTTATGCGACTTATGTGATGACGACATTGAATTATTGATTGAAAAGACAGAAGAACTTGTCGATAGCGCACTGTTAACAGAATATATGCTGCAATACGCCAATCGTTACCGTCATACTCATCCTGAAATCGCAAGCGCAATTACGGAAAGCCTAACCTTGTTTAATGCGGAGTTTGATTATCATGAAGCACTTGAACATATTGCAACGGCTTTAGAAGAAGTTGAACCAGGTTCGTTTAAAAAAGTAGAAAAAAATTATTTAGAAGATAAAGAAAATAAAAAATAAAAATATATATAAGGAAGAGTGTCTCATGAATGTGAGCACTCTTTTTTACAAAAAAAATACGTTCTTGTGGTTCAAAAAGTTTTTGTTATAATAAGTAAGATGTTTTGATGCTAGGTTTAGAACAGCAATAATAGAAAGTGTGAGGAATTATGATATATTTTGATAATAGCGCAACAACTCAAATGACCGAAGGCGTACTAGAGACTTTCTTGAAAGTCAGCCAAAGTATCAATTGGAATCCATCTAGTTTACACTCATTAGGAGACCAAGCTGCTGGATTGTTGCAGCAATCACGTCAACAGATAGCTTCTTTGTTAAGCGTATCTTCTCAAGAAATTTTCTTTACAAGTGGAGGAACTGAAGGAGATAACTGGGCTATTAAAGGCACAGCTATTGAGAAGAGTTTTTATGGAAAACATTTAATTACTACAACAATTGAACACCCAGCTGTAAAAGAATCAATGCATCAATTAGAACAGCTTGGTTTTGAAGTAACTTATTTACCGGTAGATAAAAAAGGAATTGTTTCCGTTGAAGCATTGAAAAAATCCATTAGACCAGATACGATCTTGGTTTCCGTGATGGCAATCAATAATGAAATTGGAAGCATACAACCTCTTACAGAAATAGGAGAAATCTTAAAAGAGCATCCATCTATTCATTTTCATGTTGACGCTGTTCAAGCTATTGGGAAAATGCCGTTATTACTAGGGGAAAATTCACGCATTGATATTGCTACGTTTTCCGGGCATAAATTCCATGGTCCAAAAGGAGTTGGATTTGTTTATTTGAAAAAAGGAAGAAAACTAGCCCCTTTGTTAAATGGTGGAGGACAAGAAGCTGGATTTCGGAGCGGAACTGAGAATGTTGCGGGAATTGCAGCTATGGGAAAAGCCTTGCGTTTGGCCTTGTCTGACATGGCAGAAAAACAAAGTACGCAAAGAAAAATAAAAGATTATTTAACTGAGGAACTGCAAAAATATCCTAAAGTTGCCTTTTTTTCTAACAAAGAAGGAGCACCACATATTCTTTGCTATGCCTTAAAAGGGATTAGAGGAGAAGTGATGGTACATGCTTTTGAAAAACAAGAAATTTATATCTCAACGACAAGTGCATGTTCCAGCCGAAATAAAACAAGTTCAAGTACATTAGGAGCAATGAATGTTCCAGAATCACTTGCAACCAGTGCGGTAAGAGTTAGTTTGTCTGATACGAATACAATGGACGAAGCAAAACAATTTATAAAAGAATTCGATGTTTTATATGATCAATTCCAAGCAATCAATGCTTAAAAAGGAGTGAAGAATAACGATGCAATACAATGAAGTAATGATCCGTTATGGCGAACTATCCACTAAAGGAAAAAACAAAAAATTATTTATCAATAAATTAGCTCAAAATGTGAAATTTGCCTTGCATGATTTTGCAGAATTAAAAGTCGATGCCGATCGTGATCGGATGCACTTAAAATTAAACGGAGCTGACAGTGAGGTTGTGCTGGAACGTTTGAAACCGATCTTTGGAATTCAAAATTATTCTCCTGT
>NZ_DAMDAK010000001.1:53526-59635 GCF_032094055.1 Carnobacterium sp. | reverse complement strand
TTCTCCTGTTATGCGCCTTGAACGAGAAATGGAACAAGTGAAGGCAACCGCTGTAGCAATGGTTCAAGAATTATACAAAGAAGGCCAAACTTTTAAAATTTCAACTCGGCGATCTGATCATGATTTTGAATTAGACACAAATGAAATCAATCAATTACTAGGTTCAGAGGTTCTGAGAGAAGTGGAAGGAATCAAAGTTCAAGTTAAAAACCCTGATATCAATATACGTGTAGAAATACGCAAAGAAGGAATTTTTCTTTCCAGTCAAACAATTTTAGGAGCAGGTGGATTACCAGTTGGATCAAGTGGGAAAGGCATGTTGATGCTGTCAGGCGGAATCGATTCACCAGTCGCTGGTTATTTAACAATGAAACGAGGCGTAGAAGTGGAAGCTGTTCACTTTCATAGTCCTCCTTATACAAGTCCTCGCGCTTTGCAAAAGGCAAAAGATTTGACCTCGAAAATGGCTGCTTTTGTTGGCAGTATTCAATTTATTGAAGTGCCATTTACAGAGATTCAAGAAGAAATTAAAAAAAGTGTACCAGAAGGATACCTGATGACAGTTACACGCCGTATGATGATGCGCATTACAGACCGCATTCGTGAAGAACGAAATGGGTTAGCTATTATCAATGGAGAATCTCTGGGTCAAGTTGCATCTCAGACATTGCACAGCATGATTGCTATTAATGATGTCACCACTACGCCGGTCATTCGACCAGTAGTTTCCATGGATAAAAACGAAATTATCGAAGTAGCCCAAAAAATTGATACATTTGAGTTATCGATACAACCATTTGAAGATTGTTGTACAATTTTTGCGCCGCCTGCCCCTAAGACAAAACCCGACTTAGAAAAAGCAAGACAATATGAAGCACGATTAGACATAGAAGGCTTGATTCAGCGGGCGATGGATCACTTGGTTATCTCAAAAATCAAAGTAGGCGATACATTAGAAGAGCAACAAAAAGAAGCTTTTTCTGATCTTCTTTAAAGAAAATTACTGCTGTATTATTTTTATGTAACTAAAAGAAAGACCAAAAGATGAGGTTAAACTCATCTTTTTTTATTTTATTGATTAAAAGTAAAAATATAAAAGAATCTGTGGTATACTGGTTATAAAATTAAATGTGATTTTAATCACAAAATCGTTGTAAAGTGCACTTCTAAATGATATGATTCAAAGAAATAGACTTGTAAACGGAGGAGTTTCAATGGAAAAGAAACAACTAGAACGACATATCCCCAAAGCGACTGCTAAAAGGCTGCCGCTATATTATCGCTGCTTGAATAAATTGAAAGAAAGCGGAATTAAACGGATAAAATCAAAGGAATTAAGTCAAATAACGCAAATTCCTTCTGCAACAATTCGTCGTGATTTTTCTCACTTTGGAGAATTAGGCAGAAGCGGTTATGGCTATGAAGTAGAATACGTGACGGAAATATTTCATGACTTATTAAATGTGAATAAAATCGTTAATATTGCTTTGATGGGAGTAGGAAACTTAGGAAAGGCATTGATTGCAAATAATTTTAGCAAAGACAATAACTTGAAAATTACATGCGGTTTTGAAATCAATAAAGAAAGTACTGGAAAAGTATTGTCTGGCGTGCCTATTTATTCTATTGAACAAATGTCCGAGATTCTTGACCGTGAAGAGATAGATGTAGCTATCTCTACTGTTCCAAGTGAGTCTTCACAAGATGCTATAAACATGCTAGTTGATGCAGGAGTTACAGCGATCTTAAATTTTGCTCCAGGTAGAGTAAAAGTACCAGAAAACATTGATATCCGATACATTGATCTCACTAGTGAAATTCTGACTTTAGTTTATTATGATGGCTGGCTGCTTCCGCAAAAGGCGAAATAAAAAGTGAGATAGTTGCTTTTTCTATTTTAGACCACGTATACTTAGTAAGAAGTAGTCAGATAAATAGGAGTGAGGATAAATGGAATTTACAAGAAAAGGAACACCGCTTAAAGTAGAAGGTACACAACCTGCAGTAGGAGAACAAGCACCAGACTTCTCTCTAAAAAATTTGAAAGATGAAACGATTGGGTTAAGTCAATTCAAAGGGAAAGTCGTATTAATCAGCGTTGTACCTGATATTGATACGCGTGTTTGTGCAATTCAAACTAAAGCTTTTAATGCAGATGCAAATGATATTGAAGGCGTGCAGCTGATAACTGTTTCAACAAATACAAAAGAGCAGCAAGAAAAATGGTGTGCCGGAGAAGGTATTGAGATGGAGATGCTTCATGATACAGATCAAACATTCGGTAAAACTTATGGGATAGCTATTCCTGAATTAAATGCACTAGTACGTTCAGTGTTTGTCATTGATGGAGCTGGCAAACTAGTCTATAAAGAAGCTGTTGCAGAAATGGTTGAGGAACCGGATTACGACAAAGCGATTGAAGCGGCAAAAGCAGCTCGCTAAAATGAACAGCAAATTAAGAAAAGGTTCAAGCCCGCCTAGACCTCGTAAAAATAGGGAATACGACTTGGGGGCAACGTTCCTTTCGTCGAATACAGAAAATTTATCCTACCCTAAATTTAAAAAACAGGATTGAATTCACACCTTTTCAATGCTAGAATAAGACATACTTAAAAAGCGATGAACAAGAAGAGTAATGTTATTTTTGGTTTAGTAGAGAAAAGAACAGATGGTGGAAGTTCTTAACCAAAATAAGATGAAGGTAGCTTGGGAGCTGACAGGGCGAAAAAAGAGTAGCTTTGTACGGAGTGGCGTTACGTTAAAAACGTGAAGTGAGAGGTATATCCAATAATAAAGGATGTGCAAACTAGGTGGTACCGCGAATAACAAAGCATTCGTCCTAATAATGATTAGGATGAGTGCTTTTTTTGTTTTATCCATTAATCGCTTTTTAATCGCTTTGAAAAAAATAAGAAAAGAGGGTATAAGATATGACGGATGAATTAAAAATGCCGACGAAATACCAGCCAAAAGAAGTGGAAGCAAATCGTTATGAAAAATGGCTAGAAAAAGATCTATTTAAAGCAAGTGGAGATAAGACCAAAGAACCTTATTCTGTTGTAATCCCGCCACCCAATGTTACGGGGAAATTACATTTGGGGCATGCGTGGGACACGACTTTACAGGATATTATTGTACGGCAAAAACGTATGCAAGGTTATGATACTTTATGGCTACCTGGAATGGATCATGCAGGAATTGCCACACAAGCTAAAGTAGAAGAAAAATTAGCTGAAGAAGGTATTTCTCGTTATGACTTAGGGCGCGATAAATTTATCCAAACAGTTTGGGACTGGAAAGAAGAATATGCTAGTGTTATTCGGGAACAATGGGCAAAAGTTGGTATATCTGTTGATTACAGTCGCGAACGGTTTACGTTAGATGATGGCTTATCAGAAGCTGTTAAAAAAGTATTTGTTACAATGTATGATAAGAAATTGATTTACCGCGGCGAATACATCATCAACTGGGATCCGAAAGCTAAAACAGCGTTATCTGATATTGAAGTTATCCACCAAGATGTTGAAGGAGCTTTTTACCACATGAGCTACCCGTTAACAGATGGCAGCGGAACTGTCGAAATTGCTACTACACGTCCTGAAACAATGCTAGGTGACACTGCGGTTGCAGTGCATCCTGAAGATGAACGGTATCAAGAGTTGATTGGGAAAACTGTTTTGTTGCCGTTAATGAACCGTGAAATCCCAATTATTGCAGATGAGTACGTTGAAATGGATTTTGGTACCGGGGTCGTTAAAATCACACCAGCTCATGACCCTAACGACTTTGAAGTCGGAAACCGTCATGATTTAGCTCGAATCAATGTGATGCATGAAGATGGTACGATGAATGAGTTAGCTGGTAAATATGCTGGTATGGATCGTTTTGCAGCTCGTAAAGCAGTCGTTAAGGACTTGGAAGCAGAAGGCCGTTTGATCAAAATCGAGAAAATGGTTCACAGTGTGGGACACTCTGAACGGACTGGAGTAGTAGTTGAACCGCGCTTATCGACACAATGGTTTGTTAAAATGGAAACTTTAGCAAAAGAAGCTATGGATAATCAAGAAACAGAGAACAAAGTGAATTTTGTGCCTGAACGTTTTGAGAACACGTATATGCGTTGGATGGAAAATGTCCATGACTGGGTTATTTCGCGTCAATTATGGTGGGGACATCGTATTCCTGCATGGTATCACAAAACGACCGGAGAATTGTATGTTGGTATGGAAGCACCAGAAGACAGCGACAATTGGGTTCAAGATCCTGATGTATTGGATACTTGGTTTAGTTCAGCTTTATGGCCGTTCTCAACAATGGGATGGCCAAATGAAGAAGCAGAAGACTTTAAGCGTTATTTCCCTACGAATACCCTAGTTACCGGCTATGATATTATTTTCTTCTGGGTCAGCCGGATGATCTTCCAAAGTTTAGAGTTTACTGGAAAAAGGCCGTTTAAGAATGTGCTGATTCATGGACTGATCCGTGATGAAGACGGACGCAAAATGAGCAAATCGTTAGGCAACGGAATCGATCCAATGGATGTAATCGATCAATACGGTGCGGATGCATTGCGCTGGTTCCTATCGAATGGATCTGCTCCTGGGCAAGACGTACGATTTAGTTATGACAAAATGGATGCTGCTTGGAATTTTATCAATAAAATTTGGAATGCCAGCCGTTTTGCCTTGATGAATATGGAAGGTTTCACAGTTGAACAAATCAAGTTAACAGGTGAAAAAACAGTAGCAGATCGTTGGATTCTGACAAAATTAAATGAAACTGTTGCAAAAGTTACTGATCTATTTGAGCAATTTGAATTCGGTGAAGCTGGACGTTATTTATACCACTTTATTTGGGATGATTTTTGTGACTGGTACATTGAAATGAGTAAAGAAGTGCTATTTGGTGAAAATGAGCAAGCTAAACAAATGACTAGAAGCATTTTAGCTTATGTTTTGGATCAAACATTGCGTCTTTTACACCCGATTATGCCTTTTGTTACTGAAGAGATATGGGAAAACATTCCTCATGTTGGCGAATCATTAGTAGTTGCAGAGTACCCAGTCGTACATCCTGAATTATCAGACGAAAAGGCAACTAAAGGGATGGATGTATTGATGGAATTGATTCGTGCAGTTCGTAATATCCGTTCTGAAGTAAACACACCTTTGTCGAAAAAAATAGAATTGCTGATCAAAACAAATGATGAGACCATCGAACAATTTTTAAACGAAAATGTCTCTTATATTGAACGTTTCTGCAACCCTGAAACACTAGTAATCTCAAGCAATGTAGAAGCTCCAGATACAGCAATGACCGCTGTGATTACAGGGGCTGAAATTTATCTTCCTTTAACCGGCTTAATCAATTTGGAAGAAGAAATTACACGTCTTGAAAAAGAGCTAGATAAATGGGATAAAGAAGTGAAGCGTGTAAAAGGGAAATTGGCTAATGCAAAATTTGTGAATAAAGCGCCAGAAGCTGTAGTGGCAGCTGAAAGAGCCAAAGAAACTGAATATCTCGAGAAATACACAATCGTTCAAGAACGGATTACAGTATTAAAAGCACAACTTTAATCAAATAAATTTGTTGAAGAACCTGTCTTTCATTAAAGTGAAAGACAGGTTTTTTGAATACCATATTCAATAGGAGTAGTTTATAATGGGTAAGGATGTCAGTATAAGAAATGGTGGGTTGCTTAATGTTTGAAACATATGAAGAAACATTAAATTGGATACATGGAAGAAAAGTGTTCGGGATGAAGCCCGGTTTGAAAAGAATGGAATGGATGTTAGAGAAACTGGATTTTCCCAATAAGAAAATCAAAGCAATTCATGTGGCCGGGACAAATGGGAAAGGCTCTACAGTTACTTTTTTAAGAAATATGCTGCAAGCTAATGGTCAAGTAGTTGGAACATATACATCGCCGTATATTGAACTCTTCAATGAACGCATCAGCGTTAATGGAGAACCTATTTCAGATAAAGAAATCATACGATTAGCCAACATTGTATACCCGTTAGCTTGTGAACTTGAAGAAACGGAATTAGATGGGCCGAGTGAATTTGAAATTATCACTATGATGATGTTTGTTTATTTCGGTGAAGGT
>NZ_DAMDAK010000001.1:52678-53516 GCF_032094055.1 Carnobacterium sp. | reverse complement strand
ATGCAGACGTAGTGATCATTGAAGTAGGGCTAGGAGGGTTATTAGATTCCACTAATGTAGTTACACCACTTGTTTCAGCTATTACCACTATCGGGTTGGATCATATGAAAATTTTAGGAGAAACAGTGCCGGAAATAGCGCTTCAAAAAGCTGGTATCATTAAACCAGGAGTGCCGGTTGTGACAGGCAAGATACCTAAAGAAGCGTTACAGGTTATTGAAGCTTATGCAAATGAGCAAGGAAGCAAAGTTTATTTTTTTGGAAAAGATTTTACAGCAACAAAATGGCAAACCCTGCCGACATGGGGAGAGCAGTTTACATTTGAAGATGAGGCTATTTATTTGAATCAATTGCAAATCGGAATGTTGGGAAAACACCAGATTGAGAATGCAACTGTAGCGATTGAAACTTTGCGGATTTACAGTGAAAAAACGGGCTTAGTATTAAATCATGAAGATACAAGAAGAGGACTGAAACAATCTTTTTGGCCGGGTCGTATGGAAAAGGTTAACGATAAACCACTAATGATTCTTGATGGGGCTCATAATGAACCGGCTATTCGTCGTTTAGTTGAAACGATCAAACTGGATTTTAATCAACAAGAAGTTTATTTGATCTTTGCTGTTTTGCAGGATAAAGCAATTGAAAATATGGTTAGTTTATTGACAGAATTGCCTAATATTCATCTTATTTTGACTAGTTTTGACTTTCCTCGAGCAGCAACAATAGACGAATTGAAAGGTTATGCTGGATCAGGAGTAACCATCAAAGAGCATTGGCAAGAAGCTTTAAGGGATACAGTGAATGAAATGGATGAGAGTGATGTCATCTTAATTAC
>NZ_DAMDAK010000001.1:48461-52668 GCF_032094055.1 Carnobacterium sp. | reverse complement strand
TGTACTTTATTTCAGAAGTAAGCCAATTTTTAAAGAAACCAAATAATTGATGATTAACCAAAGAAATGTAACTAAGCGGAACAAGCGAGATAAAAAACGGCAGCTCTGTATTAGGGCTTAATATAAGTCAAAGACTTTATTGAAGAAAAGCAGACTGTATTAACATGTTAAAAATAGATTATACAACCTAAAAAGTTAATTTTTAAACTAATTGTTATTCTTAGTACGATAAAAAATAGATTCCCCTTTTTTTGCAGATAGTAAAAATACGGAGAAAAGGGGGAAAAACATGAGAGAGAGGTCGACAAGTCTGGTGAAAGAAGTTCCTATTTTTTCAAGGCCTAGAGAAAGAATGGAACAATATGGCGAAAAAGCATTAGCAAACCATGAATTACTAGCAATTTTATTGCGAACGGGAACAAAAGGCACCAATGTTATGGCACTTGCTATGGAAATCTTAAATACATTTGAAGATTTATATTTTTTGAAAACAGCTTCTATAGAAGAGTTGATGGTTATTTCTGGTATCGGAAAGATTAAAGCAATCGAAATAAGAGCTGCAATTGAATTGGGTATGCGGATTGCACAAGCTCCTCAAATTAAAATCGGACAAATAACTTCCAGTCGCAAAGCGGGAGAGATGCTGTTAGGAGAAATGCGGGATCTGCAGCAAGAGCATGTGATGGTGTTGTATTTGAATACTAAAAATGAAATCATTAAAAAAGAAACCACTTTTATAGGTGGGTTGAATTCATCGGTTGCGCACCCACGTGAAATTTTTAAAGGGGCAGTCCGCGTTTCGGCAGCTCGCATTATTGTAGGGCACAATCATCCTTCGGGGAATCCCGATCCTTCGGAAGCCGATATTTTATTTACTAAACGCATGTTTGAGTGCGGGGAATTAATCGGAATCGACTTATTGGATCATCTCATTATCGGACAAGATCGGTACATTAGTTTAAAAGAGCTAGGAGTCTTTTAGTAAAGGAGAAAAAATAAAATTTAATTAAAGCCTTTATAAGCTTGTGTTATTAAAATAATCGTGCTATACTTACGTCAGGTTTTTGTTTAGGTATAAGAAAAGAATTGTTTCATAACATTCCAATTCGTACCGTTAGCAAGAATTAACAAATGTGCAAAACGCACGAGGAGGATATTTTATTATGGAACAAGGTACAGTAAAATGGTTTAATGCAGAAAAAGGTTTTGGCTTTATCGAACGCGACGGTGGAGATGACGTATTCGTACATTTCTCAGCTATCCAAGGTGAAGGCTTCAAATCTTTAGAAGAAGGACAAGCAGTAACTTTCGACGTTGAAGAAGGAAACCGTGGACCTCAAGCAGCAAACGTTGTTAAAGCTTAATTAACATTACAATTAAGGTAAGAGAGTGAGACATCTGTCTCACTCTCTTTTGCATATCCGGCTAATGATACTCTAAAAGATATTCGATAAAGGTCTCCAGCAGCTTGAACTGTTAGAAGCCTTTGTAGATTATCGATTAGGCTTCTTGCTTGATAAGTATATTTGGACTTGTTATACTATTAGTGAGTTTTTGCATAGTAACAGAAAAATATTCCAAACATTTCAAATGATACTAATTAGTAAAAACATCAATTACATAGCGTTTAACGCATGAGGAGGATATTTACAATGGAACAAGGTACAGTAAAATGGTTTAATGCAGAAAAAGGGTTCGGTTTTATCGAACGCGAAGACGGAGACGATGTATTTGTGCATTTCTCAGCTATCCAAGGGGAAGGGTTTAAAACTTTGGAAGAAGGACAAGCAGTAACTTTTGACGTTGAAGAAGGCGACCGCGGACTTCAAGCAACAAATGTTGTTAAAGCTTAATGAAAAAGTAAGAAAATATACTTAGTACGTACACTGAGTTTATTTTCTTTTTTTAAAAGTGAAGCGTTTTACTTGCGGTATATACAGGGATATGTTAAAATAAATTTAGCATTTTGTTGAGGTAGAATGAAGAATCGTTGCAGAAACATTCCAAATCGTACCGTTAGCAAAAATGTTAAATATATAGTGTTTAACGCACGAGGAGGATATTTATAATGGAACAAGGTACAGTAAAATGGTTTAATGCAGAAAAAGGTTTTGGTTTTATCGAACGCGAAGACGGCGACGATGTATTCGTACATTTTTCAGCTATCCAAGGCGAAGGATTTAAATCTTTGGAAGAAGGACAAGCAGTAACTTTCGATGTTGAAGAAGGAAACCGTGGACCTCAAGCAGCAAACGTTGTTAAAGCTTAATTAAATCTAAAATAACTAAAGAGGTTAGCCCAAAAAGGGTTAACCTCTTTTCTATTCCCTTAACTATTTTGTTAACGTTCTCTAAAAGACAGTCATGAAGTCCGATTTCAATGCTCAGTTGATGTGCGGTCAATTCTGTGTTTACTCGCTCCAGTTGCTTTAGTCCTTATAGTGTTAACTGCTGAGGAGTGCAATATATGCAAGATAGAAGCTTTGGGTCTAAACGCTGTTTTTTTGTTCAATAACTGATCCATTTAAAAGAGATAGCAGGATTAACTTGCTATTATTAGAAATAAATGATACACTGTATTTAAGTTTTTGTGAGGTAGTAGAAAAGAATTGTTTCATAACATTCCAATTCGCACCGTTAGCAAGAATTAACAAATGTGCAAAACGCACGAGGAGGATATTTTATTATGGAACAAGGTACAGTAAAATGGTTTAATGCAGAAAAAGGTTTTGGCTTTATCGAACGCGACGGTGGAGATGACGTATTCGTACATTTCTCAGCTATCCAAGGTGAAGGCTTCAAATCTTTAGAAGAAGGACAAGCAGTAACTTTCGACGTTGAAGAAGGAAACCGTGGACCTCAAGCAGCAAACGTTGTTAAAGCTTAATTAACATTACAATTAAGGTAAGAGGGTGAGACAAACGTCTCACCCTCTTTTATATATCCAATTATTTATTTTAGAAGAGTTTTAAAAACCAGACCTGTATTCACTTTGACTTGCCTGCAGCAGCTTTAGTTGTTTAGGATACAGTAAGCGAAGCAGGACGGGCATAGATTTTTGTTTTTTGATACGCTTTTAAAAAAAGAAAAATGTGAGAATCTTTAAAGACAATGGTTTAGAAAACCACTACGTTCATGTGGAGCAAACTTAAATTTCTATTAAATTACGTAAATTATTAATGTTTTGCTAAAAAAAATGAAGTATGATGGTTTCTGACAAGGCAAAAATATCTTTTTTTTGTTATACTGTCTTAGAGTTTAATGAATAGTTAAAAATAATTGTACTATATTCTAAAAATTCTGATGTTAGACAGACTTGAGAGGATGAAATAATGTGTTTAAATTTGGAAATAAAGACATTGGTATTGATCTAGGAACAGCCAATACAAATGTTTTCGTTGATGGTAAAGGAATTGTTTTAAGAGATCCTTCAGTAGTTGCAAAAGATATCAATACTGGAGAAATTGTAGCAGTTGGTGAAGATGCCAGAAATATGATTGGGAGAACACCTGGTTCAATAGTTGCTATTCGACCTATGAAAAACGGCGTAATTGCAGATTATGATACTACAGCTGCAATGATGAAATATTACATTGAAAAAGCTATTGGAAAAACAACTTCTAAACCGTATGTCATGGTTTGTGTACCAAGTGGTGTAACTGAAGTAGAAAAACGCGCTGTAATTGATGCAACAAGAATGGCTGGAGCTAAAGATGCTTTTATTCTGGAAGAGCCATTTGCTGCAGCTGTTGGAGCAGGCTTGCCGGTCATGGATCCTACAGGCAGTATGGTTGTCGATATTGGAGGCGGAACTACTGATGTAGCAACAATAGCACTTGGCGGGATAGTAAGCAGCCGTTCTATCCGCTTGGCTGGGGATAGCATGGATGAAGGAATCATTCATTATATTCGTAAGAAATATAATTTATTGATTGGTGAACGTACAGCTGAACAAATCAAAATTGCTATTGGTTGTGCATCGGCAGAAAAAGCACCTGAATATGGCGCTATGGATGTTCGGGGACGCGATTTGTTAACTGGATTACCACAAACCATTGAAGTTTCAGCCATTGATGTAGCTGAAGCGATTAAAGAAGTTGTTGATGGGATCGTTAGCGCTGTGAGAGAAACATTAGAAGAAACACCGCCGGAAATTTCTGCAGATGTAATTGATCATGGAATTGTTTTGACAGGTGGAGGAGCTCTTT
>NZ_DAMDAK010000001.1:45593-48451 GCF_032094055.1 Carnobacterium sp. | reverse complement strand
CGCTGATGAAACTGAAGTTCCTGTTTTCGTAGCAGCTGACCCACTAGATTGTGTAGCTTTAGGTACTGGTGAATCTTTAAAACATATGAATTTGTATAAAAAGAAAAGAATGAAATAAGTAAAAATTACATGACGTAATGTGACGATGCGGGCAGTATTTTGCTTTCCGCATCGTTTCATTTCGGAGAATAAAATAACAAAATACGAAGTTATTTAGTTTAAGATATGTTAAAATGGATAAAGCCTGAAGAATTAATGAGGTGAGAATTTGCATCAATTTTTTTCAAATAAAAAACTAATTATATTATTGGTGAGTGTTATCGTTTGTTTAGGGCTAATCGCCTATTCTATTACAGAAAAAAGCAAATTACCGATAGTACAGCAGTTTAGTAATGACATCACTGCTATTACAGGCCGCGTGTTGTCCAAACCAACCAATGCCGTAGTTAATTTTATGGAGTCAGTAGATAATTTGAAAAATACGTATGAAGAAAATCAATTATTGAAATAAAAAAATAAACGGTACAGTTATCAGCCGGAATCCAGATAATTGGATTAACCAAATTGTAGTGGATCGCGGGAGCCAAAGCGGCATAGTAGTCGGGTTATCTGTGATGGCAGATAATGGATTAATTGGAAGAGTGATAGAAGTAAGTCCGACAAGTTCAAAAGTTCAACTGATAACGACACTTGACCAAAATAACAATCGAGTTGCCGCTTCAGTTTCTTCTAAAGATGGATTCGTTCACGGTATCATCAATGGATATGATACAAAAACGAATCGCTTGATTATGAAACAAATAACTACTGATGTAACCATAAAAAAAGGAGATCAAGTAATGACTTCAGGACTAGGCGGGGGATCCCCAAGTTCATTGTTGATAGGAACAATCGATGAAGTTAAACTAGATGCTCATGGTTTATCACAAGAAGCTTACGTGACACCGGCAGCGGACTTAAATGATATTCGTTATGTGACTTTCATTCAACGAACAGCTGAGAGTGGTGAGTAAGATGAACGAACAATGGAAAGTTAAAGTTTTTGCTCCGCTTGTAATTTTTATTGGTTTTTTAACAGATGGTCTTTTATCAGGAGTTTTTTCTGTCCAATTGTATGGAGAGAATGGGAATATAATGACGCCTAGGTTGGTTGTTCTTATTTTTGTGTTGATGTCCTTTTACCTTCCAAGAAATAAAATGATTCTTTATGGAATTATGTTTGGTTTGCTCTATGACAGCTATTATGTAGGGATTTTAGGTATGTATGTCGCGATTTTTCCAATTATTGTTTACATCACAGAAAAAGTAAAACGAGTATTGCATCCAAATGCGCTTACTATAGGGATGATGGTTGTGATCAATCTGAGTATTGTAGAAACAATTCTATATGGATTTTATAAAGTTTTAGGCTTTGCAGAGATAGATATGACTACTTTTATGGCCAGTCGTTTAGGGCCAACTTTATTGTTAAATCTCGTATTCTTTATATTGGCATTCTATCCTTTGAAAAAGATAATAATTAAAATATTAGAGAATTAAATACGATGGAATGTTCATTCGTTATTTAGCTGATAAGGAGTTGTTAAGGTGAAACAGAGTGTGTCATTAAAAGGAAACAAAGATGGTTTTATGTTAACTTTAGATGAATCGGCTTCTTTTACTACGATCATTGAAGAATTAGAGCAATTATTGGAACATCTTAAGACTGAAGCCAAAAAAACAGATTTAGAAGAAGAGAAAAAAGAAATCCATTTAGAAATTTCAACAGGGAACCGTTTATTATCAGATGAAGAAAAAAAAGAAATTACAGAAAAAATTAAAAACAATAGTCAATTTGAAATAAAAAAAATCAACTCTGCTGTTATTACGTATGAAAATGCCTTAGCATGGCAACAAGCAGTGAGTTTACAAATGGAAATTCAAACAATCCGTAGCGGACAAGTTCTTCAAGCGCCCGGTGACATTCTTTTTGTGGGAAAAGTACATCCCGGTGGAGTGATTCGAGCAAATGGCAATATTTTTATCATCGGAGAATTGCATGGCATTGCTCATGCTGGATTTGAAGGTGATGCAACAGCGGTGATTGTGGCTGATTTCCATACAAACGCACAAGTACGAATAGCTGATAATGTTCAAATTATTGAAAATCAATCTGCTGATAAAGAACAAATTAAAAAAAATGAATTTGCATATATTAATGATTTACATATTTTGGATTTTGAATCTTTAGATCAGTTGAGGAAAATGCGTCCAAATTTAGGTAAAGTGACAGGGGGATTAAAATCATGGGTACAGCAATAGTCATTACTTCTGGAAAAGGCGGCGTAGGAAAAACGACGTCTACTGCAAATATTGGAACAGCACTCGCTTTGCAAGGCAAACGGGTCTGCTTAATTGATATGGATATTGGACTAAGGAACTTAGATGTTATTTTAGGATTAGAAAACCGCATTATCTACGATATTATTGACGTGGTTGAAGGCCGAGCAAAACTACATCAAGCCATTATTAAAGATAAACGATTTAATGATAATTTGTATTTATTGCCAGCAGCACAGAATGCTGATAAAAATGATGTGAATGGCGAACAAATGATTGAAATTGTAAATGAGTTAAAAGAAGATTACGATTTTATTTTAATTGATTGTCCAGCAGGAATTGAACAAGGGTTTCAAAATTCTATTGCTGCAGCGGATGAAGCAATCCTGGTAACGACTCCAGAAATATCTGCTATTCGCGATGCTGATCGGATCATCGGATTATTAGAGCAGACAGAATTAGAACCGCCTCGCCTTATTATTAATCGTATTCGTAAACGGATGATGCAAGATGGGGAAGTTTTAGATGTCGATGAAATC
>NZ_DAMDAK010000001.1:43062-45583 GCF_032094055.1 Carnobacterium sp. | reverse complement strand
TTATCTGTAGATTTATTAGGCATTATTTTTGATGATGATGACGTTGTTCGTTCATCTAATAAAGGAGATCCGATTGTTTTAGACCCTAAAAATCCGGCATCCCAAGGTTACCGTAATGTGGCACGACGTATCTTAGGTGAAACCGTTCCGCTGATGTCCCTTAAAAAAGAAAAAGAAAGTTTTTGGAAGAAAATATTTGGCAAACGAAATTAATTATGCTATAGTTTGTAAAATAAACAAAAGCAATGAAGAGAAAAAGTAAGATTAGCGTCTTTAAAAGAGAGGTTGCGGTTGGTGAGAGCAATCAAAGATCTATTCTGAACACACATCTCTAAGCTGGCAGTTGAATGCGTTAAGGTGTTAGTAAACTGTCCCGGATGTACCCGTTAACGTACTAGCGTTTAGTATTTTTGAACGTGATGAGATAGTTTTCTGCGAAGAGACTATAAAAAAAGGTGGAACCACGATAATTTAAACTATCGTCCTTTGTTTTCCTGTTGATCAGGAAAGCAAAGGACTTTTTTTGTTTTCTTTATTTAAAATAATCAAAAAAATAAAAAAGGAGAGGTTAACATGAAAAATAAATTGATTAAAATGATGATTGCATTGGGTTCAGTGGCAATGTTAGCAGCAGGATGCAGCAGCAATACATCTAAAGCAGATAATTCCGATAAGATTATGGAAAAAGGTCCGTTAGTTGTGGGATTGGATGATACCTTTGCTCCAATGGGATATAGCAATTCAAGCGGTGAAATTGTTGGGTTTGATGTCGATTTAGCCAAAGAAGTTGGGAAACGGTTAGGCATTGCCGTTGAGTTTCAAACTATTGACTGGTCTATGAAAGAAACAGAGATAAACGCAGGGAATATTGATGTGATCTGGAATGGTTATACCATTTCAGAAGAACGTAAAGAAAAAGTTGCTTTTAGTGAGCCCTATTTAAATAATAGTCAAGTTATTGTTGTTTTAAAAAATAGCACTATTCAAAAGAAAGCAGACTTAAAAGGTAAAACGTTAGCTGCTCAACAAGGATCGAGTGCAGTGGATGCCATTATGGCAGATAAATCGAATATTGTACCATCACTCAAAAATGGCGAAATTATTCAGTATCCCTCTAATAATGATGTATTCAATGATTTGAAGTCTGGCAGAACTGACGCGATCGTTGTAGACGAAACGCTTGGTCGTTATTATATGAAGCAGAACACCGATGCCGATTACCGAGTGCTGGATGAGGACTTTGGTGAGGAAGAATATGCAGTAGGTTTTCGAAAAGCAGATGTGAAATTGAAAGAAGCTGTGAACGAAACATTAGCATCTATCAAAAAAGATGGAACATATGACAAGATCTATAGCGATTGGTTTGCAGAGTGAGTAAACGATAGTCTAGTGACTATTAAAAAAACAAACTAACTAACTAATAAAAGTAGCGAAAGGGGAAAAAGAAGATGAACATAATAACTGACATTATGCCAGCTTTACTAAATGGATTAGCCACTACGTTAAAACTATTTTTTATTATCTTTGTCTTAACGATTCCCTTAGGGTTTCTGATAGCCTGTATCAGAATTTACGGCCCAAAATGGGTGACATGGATCATTCAGCTCTATATCTATATTATGCGTGGGACACCGCTGTTGTTACAATTGATGGTTATTTTCTTCGGCCTTCCGATAATTGGGATAACTTTTGATCGTTTTACAGCAGCCATTTTAGCCTTTTTATTAAATTATACAGCCTATTATGCTGAGATTTTTAGAGGAGGAATTTTATCAATTCCTATCGGACAATTTGAAGCTATCAAAGTTTTGGGAATGGGGAAATTTCAAGGATTTAAACGAATTATTATTCCGCAAGTTTTTCGGATCGTACTGCCTTCAATAGGAAATGAAGTCATTTCGCTTGTAAAAGACACGTCACTTGTATACATCTTAGGGTTAAGTGAGTTGTTAAGAGCTGGGCAAATTGCAGCTAATACGTATGCTTCACTGCTTCCCTTTGTAGCAGTAGGCATCATTTATCTTCTGCTTACTGGAATCATTACAGTAGCTTTGAACTTTATTGAAACAAAATTCGATTTTTAAAGAGGTGAAAATAAAATGGTATTAAATGCAGTAAACATTTCGAAGGAATTCAATCAGATAAAAGTAATCGAAGACTTTGACTTTACAATAAAGGCAAAAGAAATTGTGACATTAATCGGGAAATCTGGTACAGGAAAAACTACTTTAATGCGGTTGTTGAATGGACTTGAAGAAACGGATCAAGGTTCTATTTCTATTGCCGGCAATTATTTATGCAAAAATTCTACTGCTGGCAAAGCGGAATATACGACTAAAAGAGAGAGAGCGGCCTATAGAAAACAAATTGGAATGGTTTTTCAAGATTATCAATTGTTTCCAAATTTAACGATTATAGAAAATTGTATAGAAGCGCCTGTTGGGCAAAAAATAATGTCAAAAAATGAAGCGGTAGATAAAGCTGAATCTCTTTTTTCGCAAATGGGTTTAGCGGATAAAAA
>NZ_DAMDAK010000001.1:37885-43052 GCF_032094055.1 Carnobacterium sp. | reverse complement strand
AAGATGTTTATCCACGTACTCTATCAGGTGGACAGCAGCAGCGTGTGGCTATTGCCCGTGCCATGATGTTAAACCCTAAAATTTTATGTTTCGATGAGCCGACTTCAGCTTTAGATCGTGAATCTGCTAGTGATATTGGAAAGATGATTCAGAAAATAGCTGCTGCAGGTACCGGTATTTTAATTGTGACACATGATAGAGAATTTGCAAAAGAATACGGGACACGTGTGGTTTCTTCAGATACTTTTATTCAACCTTCGCCTAAAAAGAAAAAAGGATAGGAAGAAAATTAGCAGCAGCTTTTTACTCAAGAATGAAAAATATTGATTGACGTGGAAGGTGCTTTTTGGTATGCTACTATTGTTGTTAATGTGTAGCACCACAACTACAACCGCGCGGGAATGAGTTTACAAGTCCTAAATGGCGCTCATGACGGCGAGTCTAAGTCTAATAAGGAGGTGCGAATAAATGTACGCAATTATTAAAACAGGTGGAAAACAAATTAAAGTTGAAGTTGGCCAAGCAGTTTATATTGAAAAATTAAACGTTGAAGCTGGTGAAACTGTCACTTTTGATGAAGTTATCTTAGTAGGTGGCGAAGAAACAAAAGTTGGAGCTCCAACTATTGCCGGAGCTGTTGTTGAGGGTACTGTAGAAAAGCATGGTCGTCAAAAGAAAGTTACGACTTTTACTTACAAACGCAGAAAAGACTCTCATCGCAAACAAGGACATCGTCAACCATATACAAAAGTAATGATCAATGCAATTAACTTGTAAGAAAGCGGTGTTTGTGAATGATTCAAGCATTTTTTAGACGTAACGATAAAAGGGCGATTGTTTCTTTTGAAGTTACTGGACATGCAGAGTCAGGAACTTACGGAACAGACATTGTCTGTGCAGCTGTATCAGCTTTAACCATTGGAACTGCTAACAGCTTAGCTGCTTTAGGCGGTTTCACTCCTCTTATTGAAGCAAATGATGAGAGGGAAGGCGGTTATTTATACGTTGAACTGCCAATAGAAATAAATGATGAGCAGGAAAACATTGCACAGATTCTTTTGGAAAGTCTTTGCTTATCTTTAAATAGTATAGCAGAAGAGTATTCTGATTATGTCAAGTTAAAGCAATAAATTAGATTAAAACAGGAGGTGCAACTCAGATGTTGAAAATGAATTTACAATTCTTTGCCCATAAAAAAGGGGGCGGATCTACTACTAACGGACGTGATTCTCAATCTAAACGTTTAGGTGCTAAACGTGCAGATGGTCAAACTGTTACTGGTGGTTCAATTTTATATCGTCAACGCGGTACAAAAATTTATCCAGGTACTAATGTGGGTATTGGCGGAGATGACACTTTATTTGCAAAAGTTGATGGCGTTGTTCGTTTCGAACGTAAAGGCCGCGACAAAAAACAAGTATCTGTTTATCCAGCTGCTCAATAATTAAACACAAAAGAAACTCTTCTATTCTTGTAGAAGAGCTTTTTTTTTAAGTTTAAAAAAATGTGTTTCTTTGTTAAATCGTGTTGGTAATACTCAGATAGTGAAATTCCCTCCGGAATTTACGTGTCTGCTTGCAAGAAGCCATGGGACCGACTGAAGCCTTAGTGTCTCCAGTCTTTCAAGCCTCAAACGAAGCATAACCGCTTCGTAATTCGCATTGAATCCTTTACATGGCTGCAAGCAGCCACTATTCCTCCGAAAATTTCAAGACTGTAGAATAGATTCATTTTTCTTACCAACACCAAAAATAATAGAACCAAAAATGTGCAATAACGAAACTTTCTTTAAAAGGAGCGTTAGAATGAGTGACTTGATCATCGGAATTTTGGGCATTAGTGTGATTGCTATTGTCATTATTCTTTTTATAATCGGAGTAGTTAAATTAGCCAGATGGATGTACTATGACGCAGAAGCTAGGCGTATGCGCGGCTGGCTATGGGTACTTATAATGATTGTAACCTTACTGGTCCCAGGGTTGCTTATCTATTTAATTTTTAGAAAGCCAGCCAGTAATTTTAGCTACCGCAATTCGAAAAAGAGTCAATTATGGAAATCTTCTTTAAAGTACTTTATAATTACTCTATTGGTCCTAGGCATTATTATTGGGTTAGGCCTATACAAACAATTAAAATAAGATTCATCAAGAACAGTCTTGTAAATTAAGTGATTTTTCGTTAAAATAATACAGGTAGTAAAAAATACTGAACAGATAATTTTGTCTAATCAAAGATTAGAAATTAAGGTAGAATAGCTTTAAATAAAGAAAAGAGGTTGCATCCATTGTCTCAAAAAGAGATTGAGAGTTTATTTTCAACATTAGATACCTCCGTTCAATTGCTACAGAAAGAACTAGGTGTTTCATATTTAGAAGGGCTTTCCGAAACAGGTGAAAACATCCTTGACGGAAAAAAAGCTCGACGAGAAAATAATCTGCCTTCCGAGGAAACAGCTGAGGCGTTGAATACATTATACCAAGACCTACCATTAGCTGAAATGGAGCCAGAAGAGATTAGAAAAAGTTTTCAACTAGCCTTGTTAAAAGGTGCAAAAGAAGATAAGCTGCAAGCAAATCATCAAATGACACCGGATGCCATTGGTTTTGTTTTAGCTTATCTTATTGAAACCCTAATGGATCCAACTTTAAAAACGATTCGGTTACTTGATCCGGCAGTAGGAACAGGAAACTTATTATCGACCGTTTACAATGGATTAAGTGTTCGAAACATCGAAGTAGTCGCCGAAGGAATTGATAATGATGATTTGTTATTAGTGCTGGCTTTAATTAGTACAGAACTGCAAGGGCAAAAGATTAAACTGACTCATCAAGATGCGCTTACTGGCTTGCTGGTGGATCCAGTAGATATTGTTGTGAGTGATTTGCCAGTTGGATTCTACCCAGTAGATAAACAAGCCAAGCAATTTAAAACCAGTTCAGAAAAAGGTCATTCCTTTGCACATCACTTATTCATTGAACAAAGCATTCATTATTTAAAAAAAGGCGGTTACGGAGTATTTTTAGTTCCTTCTCAGCTATTTGAAACAGAAGAGGCAGCTGCGTTGACTAAAATGATTCAAGAAGAAGCTTATCTTCAAGGTATGCTGCATTTACCAAAAGAATTATTTCGAACAAAAAATTCACGGAAATCTATTCTTTTGCTTCAGAAAAAAGGAAACTACGCCCAACAAGTGAAGCAAGTTTTACTTGCACAAATTCCTGATTTTAAAAATCAGCCAGCTATGCTCCATTTTATGCAGGAAGTTGAAACTTGGAATAAAAAAAATAATTAAAACAAAGGAGATTCACCCACTATGTCAAAAACAATCGCAATTAACGCAGGAAGTTCAAGTTTAAAATTTACATTATACGAAATGCCGGCAGAAGAAGAAATCGTTTCAGGAATTGTGGAACGAGTAGGATTAACAAATTCCGTGTTCACTACTAAATATAATGGTGAAAAATACAAAGTAGTAGAAGATATTAAAAACCATGAAATTGCTATCCAAATGGTTTTAGATAAACTGATTGAATTAAACGTTATTGAAAGTTATGACGAAATCACAGGAGTAGGACACCGTGTTGTAGCAGGTGGTGAAATATTTAAAGACTCTGCTTTAGTGACTGATGAAGTCGTAGCACAAATTGAAAGTTTAGCAGAATTTGCACCTTTGCACAATCCAGCAAATGCAACAGGAATCAAAGCGTTTAAAAAGTTGTTGCCAAATATCACAAGTGTAGCTGTATTCGATACCTCTTTCCATACTTCTATGCCAAAAGAAAACTACTTATACAGTGTTCCAATGAGTTATTACGAAGATTTTGCCGCTCGTAAATATGGTGCTCACGGAACTTCTCATAAATATGTATCCGAGCGTGCAGCAGAAATGCTAGGAAAACCGCTTGAAGAAACAAAATTGATTACTTGTCACCTAGGTAACGGCGGTTCAATTACAGCTGTTGAAGGTGGAAAATCAGTTGATACATCAATGGGCTTCACACCACTAGCTGGTATTACTATGGGAACACGTTCTGGGGATATTGATGCATCATTATTGCCGTTCTTAATGAATAAATTAAACATCACAGATATTAACGAAATGATTTATATTTTGAATAACAAATCAGGACTATTAGGACTTTCTGACGTATCTAGCGATATGCGCGATGTAGAAGAAGCTGCTGAAGCAGGCAATGAACAAGCACAGACAGCATTAGATATTTTTTATAACCGTGTACAAAAGTACATCGGTCAATATTTTGCAGTCTTAAATGGTGCAGATGCAATTGTCTTTACAGCAGGTATTGGAGAAAATTCTCCAGAAACTCGTCAAATTATTATTGATGGAATGGATTGGTTTGGAGCAAAAATTGACGAAGAAGCCAATAAAGTGCGTGGCGAAGAACGCGTTATTTCAACAGCTGATTCGAAAGTTAAAGTGTTATTGATTCCAACGAACGAAGAAATCGCTATTGCTCGTGATGTTGAAAGATTGCGTGTTAAATAATTAAACCGCTATGTACGGACTTGAAATAAAGTTTGATGAAAAAAACCTTGTACTTTAGAATATAAAGCACAAGGTGTTTTTTTGTGAGATAAAAATCAGCATGGTGCAATAGTACACTTCTGATTTTGCGCATAACTGGTTCATAGAAATGGACACTATAAGTGAGGGGACATGTGGATGGTCAGTATAGAATTAAATAAAGAAAAACAATACCTTCAAATCGTTTATGAAAAGCTTTTGCAAACAGAGAAAGAATTAACCGATATGCTCAAAAAGACGAGGAGTGAAGGGCTTTCCACCTTGAAGGATATGTCCGGTGATGTACGTTTGGATTTTAGTAATGTATCAGACAATCTTGATACATTTTCAGTGTTGGAAATGAAAAATCGAGAGATTGATCAGATGAACATCAAAATGAAAACAGCTGATCTTTCGTTACAAAAGGTCAAACGCCTCTTAGAAACTCCATATTTTGGAAAGATAAACGTCGACTTTCTTGATGAGGAGCCAGAAGAAGCTTTCTATATTGGCATTAACAACTTTGCTGATAAAGAAGGAAATAATTTAGTATACGATTGGCGCTCACCTATTTCAGAACTATTTTACAATAATGTGATAGGCAGCTCGTTTTATATGGCCAATCGTCAACGAATTGATGTG
>NZ_DAMDAK010000001.1:25681-37875 GCF_032094055.1 Carnobacterium sp. | reverse complement strand
CGTCAGTTTATTATTGAAAAAAATACATTGTTAAACTACTTTGATACATCTATCGCAATCCAAGATGATGTACTGTTAGAAGCATTAGAACAAGACTCGACAAAACAAATGAAAGACATCACTTCTACCATTCAGCAGGAACAGAATAGGATTATTCGTGATATGAAAAATTCTAATATTTTAGTGAACGGTGTAGCAGGTAGTGGGAAGACTTCAACAATCATGCAACGGATTGCATATTTATTGTATTCTTTGCGACAAGAAATTACATCAGATAATATTTTGATTTTATCACCCAATAATAAATTTATTGATTACCTATCAAAAATTTTGCCTTCACTGGGAGAACGCAATCCATTAAATATGACGCTCTTGCAACTAGTTGAGCGCTATTTATCTTTACCTTTAGAAAGTGAAGAGAGCTACTTTTCAAGAATTAGCCAAGAAGCAGTTGATTCTCAAACGGATGTATTAAGAAGTCTTAATTTTATAGAATATCTCAAAAAAGCTGATAGGCTTTTGTTATCTGTCACTACCTTTTTCAAAGATATCACTCATAATAATAAAGTGATCATTTCAAAAGAGAAGATCATAGAAATTTACCAATCAACTCCAGATCACGTTTCTATGATCCATAAAATTCAAGCCACAAAAAAACAATTAAGTCGTTATTGGGAAAAACGTATCAGGGTCCAAGCTAAAAACCGGTCTACACAAAATCAGATTTTGTCTTTATCTGAAGAGTTACAGCAAAAATATTTTGGAGAACTGATTACAGATGATTCGGAGGAGAGTGTATTTAAATATGGCAAAAAATTGCTAACAAAGAAGTACCATCGTGTGACAAAGAGTATTGATTCGACTACATGGATTGATACCAAAGCTCTTTTTGATCTTTTATATTTTGACTATCAAAAAGAAAGCTATATACATTCGAAAGAACATTTAAATTTAGATGAAGCGATTATTTGGCTTACTATTCAAAACACATTCATTGAAAAAATTGAGTGGCCACAAATGCGGTTTATCCTAATTGATGAAGCGCAAGATTATACACCAGCGCAAGTTAGTTTGCTTTCAGATTTATTCGTCAAAAGTGACTTTACGATGGTGGGCGATGAAAACCAAGCTATTTTTAATTCAGCGATTACCTTCCAAGAGATCAACGAAATTTTTGAAACTCATCAAAAGCAAGTTCAACGATATGATTTACTTAATAGTTATCGTTCCAGCGGAGCGATAACAAAACTATTCAGCCAACTTTCGAATTCCAATCAACAGATGGAGATTGCGGCGGTACGTCCAAAAGGAAATGATCCTCAATTTTTTGAAATGGGCAATAACCAAAACAGTATGAATTTATTTAGTCTCCTTTTAAATCAGCTAAAAGGAGAGAGACTGACGATTATTACTAAGACTGAAACAGAAGCGGAAAGGCTAAGAGTTCTGCTAGAAGACTCTCCTATTATTGATGTGTTACCGATTAGTTTATCCAAAGGATTGGAATTTGATAATGTACTCCTTTATAACGTTTCGGATGATCACTATTCAACCGAAAGGGACCAAAAAATTCTATACACCGCTATTTCAAGAGGAATGAAGAATCTTTTTATCACCTATGAATGTAAATTGAGCAGATTGTTAACCATATAAATAACGGATCAAGTATTTTTTAGTATTATAGTTGCCTTTTTAATCTTCAACAATGATAAAAAATTAGTTGATTTTGAATGCTAAAAAAAGACCTTGAAAAATATATTCAAGGTCTTTTTTGGATTAAATAATTATGATTCCTTTTTATTTTCTAAATCAGTTCTGACAATCAATACGTCACAAGAAGCATGGCGGATAACATACTCAGAAACAGAGCCGATGAAAATACGTTCTACAGCATTTAATCCAGTTGCACCTAAAAGGATCAAATCAATGTTTTTATCTTCAGGGATTTGTTTGGCAATCAGAACTTTTGGAGAACCGTATTCAATAGAATAGCTGATATCTGCAACACGATGATTTTTAGCATAGCGCACATATTCCTCTAGAGTTGTAGTCGCTTGGTCTTTAGCTTTTTCAGCCATTGAACCATCAAAAGTAGAAATGCTTTGGAAAGCTCGTGTATCAATAACATGTACTAATACCAAAGTTGAGTTATTTCGTACAGCTACTTGCACAGCTTTTTTAAAAGCTAATTCCGCTTCTTTTGAACCGTCAATCGCTACTAAAATTCGATTGTATTGTTGTAACATATAAACCACTCCATCCTAATAAGATTTTATTAACTTTTCTGCCAACTTATTTCTATTTCTATTGTACCCTAAATAAATCCGTTTTCATAGAGATTACATTTCAGAAAGAACATAAAAATTTTGCTTACATACATGTCACATAAAATAATTCAAGCCAAATACAAAGGCAAGCACAATCAAACAAACGAGTCCAAGTAGTATCAAAGCAAGCCAAATTGGATGGTAAAAGATTAAAAAGAGCGCGAAGAATCCATTGATCGCTAATAAAATTCCGATAACTGAAAAAAAAGATTGGGCAAGGCGATTTTTTTCATCTTGCTTTTTAGTGATAAAAACAGCAGCTTTTCCGCTGAATAAAAAATAAGCCAAATAAAATATCAAAAAAGAAAAAATGCCAAATAAAATAGATAGCAGCATTTATTTCACTCCTTTCTCTAGTACTAGAAACTACCGTATGTATGAGAAGAGCCTAACATAAGAAAAAAGCCATTCAATGAAGAATGGCTTTCAAAGTTTTTCAACTTTAGTTAAGAAATCCGGTGATGCCGTTGATACGTCCAGGTTGTATTGAACCCGCAATTAGCAGGTGGGCTCCGCTGTCAAACAGCTAACTACCAAGTGAAAAGGCTTGTTATTTGTTTGAATTCAGTTAGGATCCCAAGGTATTATTAATTGTTCGGTCAACACATGTTGGACATGACGAACATCTCAGAAATCTTATCCTTATAGTAGCACACGCCTATAAAGCTGTCAATAAATTAGGTTAGGTTTAAGCACCGTTATCGCAGTAGAATAAGAAAGAAAACGTTATTTCTTTTGCTTTTTTATTTGATTTATTTTATCGTATTGCTGAGCTAATGCATCTTCATATTTGCCTGTATGATTCGGATGGTAATACACTGCTTTTGTTAATTTATCAGGAAGGTACTGTTGATTTACCCATGCACCTGGAAAATCATGAGGGTATTTATAATTTAGTCCTCTTCCTAAATTTTTTGCACCACTATAATGAGAGTCCCTTAAATGATCAGGCACATCTCCGCTTTTGCCTGCCCGAATATCTTCTAAGGCAGCATCAATCGCTACATAAGATGAATTCGATTTTGGCGAAAGACACAGATCCACTACAGTATTAGCCAAAGGGATCCTAGCTTCTGGAAAACCCAATTTTTCAGCTGCTTGGACTGCTGTTACTGTTCGTTGAGCAGCAGCGGGATTCGCCAATCCGATATCTTCGTAAGCAATGACCATTAATCTTCTTGAAATGCTTGGAAGATCTCCTGCTTCGATTAACCGCCCTAAATAATGAAGTGCAGCATTTACATCACTGCCGCGAATAGATTTTTGTAAAGCTGAAATCACATCATAATGAGCATCACCATCTTTATCATGCGTTAAGGCTTTACGCTGAATGCATTCTTCAACGATATCTAATGTAATATGAATAACTCCATTTTCATCAGGTTCTGTAGATTTAACGGCCAATTCCAATCCATTCAATGCGCTTCTTAAGTCTCCATTAGTTGCACGAGAAAGATGCAATAAAGCTTTTTCTTGCAAGGCCACTGATTCGTTACCTAAGCCGCGTTCTTTATCTTTCAAGGCCCGGAGCAGAGCAGATTGAATGTCTTCAATAGAAAGAGGTTTTAATTCAAAAATTTGGGTCCTACTCCGAATTGCAGGATTAATAGTAATATAAGGGTTTTCAGTGGTTGCACCAATCATAATAATACGTCCGCTTTCTAAATGCGGCAATAAAAAATCTTGTTTGGGTTTATCAAGACGATGCACTTCATCTAGTAACAGAATAACTGAACCACTCATTTTTGCTTCTTCTGCGACAATCTGTAAATCTTTTTTAGTATCGGTAGCCGCATTCAAAATACGAAAAGCATATTGGGTAGAGCCAGCAATTGCGCTGGCGATACTAGTTTTGCCAATTCCTGGCGGACCGTATAAGATCATAGAGGAAAGCATCTTGGCATCTACCATTCGCTGAATGATTTTCCCAGGGCCAACCAAATGAGATTGTCCGACGATTTGATCTATGCGAGTCGGCCGCATGCGAAACGCTAAGGGCTTATTCAAAAAAGGACCTCCTTAAAAACTCTTTCTACCTAGTATATCATTTTAAAAGCTCAGCTTCTACTCATAAGGAACGTTTGTTTGCTTTATTTTAATTGCTTTTTTGTAAGTAGAATAGTCTGGAATTCTCCCTATTAGCTAGAAATTATGCTATCATAAATGAGTATAAATGCAGGAATAATTGCAAAATGCTTTTATCTGTAGTTTAACCGAATGTTTTTTTCTGAAGCCAACAGTTTTATGCAAAGGTTTGGCAACATAATCATGATACTATTTCTAGATATACTGAAGGAGTGAAGTAGATGAGAGAGAAGTTAAAGTTAAAAGAGCAGAGCAAGTCAGCTTCTGATACTTCTCAAGAAACAGCCCTTTATTTAACTAAATTGCAAGCTGAGGAGATCTTAAATGAGGCTTATCAGCAAACAGAAGGCATCTACTGTGATATTCAATATCAATTGACAGAATTAAAAAAAGCAATTAAAGAATATAAAGTGGTGCTTAAACAAGAGAAAGAGAAAAAAAGCCGAAATTTAAAAGAGTATATAGCTGTACTAGAACTTACTTATGTTTTAAAACAACAAGCATTGAAAAAAACTTTTGCAGAAAGCAAAAGGAACTTAATGGAGGAAGCAGCTAAAGAAGAAAAAACAATAAAAGAAGCTGTTCAAAAAAAATCAGCTGCATTAGAAAAAGAAGTTGCTGCGAAAAGAAGGGCATATCAAAAATTAGCAGAAAAAGAATTTGAACAGTTGGAAAAAGAAAAAGAACGTTTTTTGCTGTATCAAGCACAAATTAAAGAACAGCTGGAGAATAAAGAAAAAAATTTGTTTTATGCTATACAAAAAAAACAAGATGAGTATCTTTTACGTGAACAGGAATTACAGAATCAAATGTATTATTACCGTGGTCAAGACAACAAAAGAAAAATAAAGAATTTCAGAACCAGCTTAGTTATTTTTTTATTAGCTAGTTTGGCTATTATTTGGTTGTCTTTTTTACACCCGATTTCATTTCTCCCAATTTTTTTGTTTATTTTGATTGCATGTCTGGCAGCTTATTTGATTTGTACGAACTTACTTGAAGGAAAAACAGGAAAAGAAGCAAACGAACTTTTATCCTACAACAGTAGTTTAGTAGAAAATAATGCAGCATTAAAAGAAGAGATAGCAGGACTTGAAGAAGATTTAAAAAAAGTACTTAGTGAAAAAGCTCATGTTGAAAAAACCGATCGGTCAATCACCGACCACTTTCAATTTTTAAAAATCATGCAACAAGATTTGAAAGAATCAGAAATGAATCGGAAAGTGTTGGAGTCTGAAAATGCAGCTTTACGAAAATATTTAATTTCACAAGACTCGATAAATGAGGACGGTTCACTAAAAGAATCTAGGAATCGTTAAGATAATTAAGGAGAGTTTAAAATGAGTAAACGATCTGCCTATGAACAAACTCAAGAGTTCCATACAGTTTTTCATCCTTCGGAAAATAAAACTCCAACAGCCTTTACACCTGAGGAAGCTTTATCAAGGGCAGTTTTTTCAACTGAAGAGATCATAGAGTTTCTGTATGCAAGCGTCTCTGGAGATCTCTCTGCTTTTGATAAGCTTTTCTCTCAATGGCAAAAGGAAGTGAACCAAACGCTTACTAAAATAAGAACTGAACAAAAAACAGTGGAATCAAATTTAATTGGACAAGTTGACGCTTTGACAGATGCCAATTATTTTAATTATGGTTCATTTGTTTTGATGGGAGTGGATCCTGAGCCTATTTTTTCAATCGTTCATGAAGCGAATATGGGAAAATTGTTTTCGGATGGCAAACCACATTACCGAGAATCAGATGGCAAAGTAATGAAGCCAGAAAATTGGGAAAGAGATTTTGCTCCTGAACCAAAAATCCGAGCTGAAATCGAACGACAAATCAATGAAAAAAAGAGGGAAGAATTGCATGAAGACAATTAAAGAAAACATTAAAGAAATAAAAATGGAGAATGCATTTTATCAAGCTGTTTATGGGATAGAAAAAGAAGGGTTGCGTACCTTATCCTCTGGGAAACTAGCTTTAACAGAACATCCACGACAATTTGGAAATCGGTCATTTCATCCGTATATTCAAACCGATTTTAGTGAATCTCAATTGGAGTTTATTACTTCGCCAGTTACTTCAATTCCCGAAACTCATCGTTGGTTAAGCGCTCTTCATGATGTGGCCTTGAGAACAATTCCTGAAGATGAATACATCTGGCCAATGAGTATGCCAGTAACGCTGCCAGAAGAAGAAGCTATTCCAGTGGCTAATCTAGAAAAACGTGAAGATGTTAATTATCGATGTTATTTAGCAGAAAAATATGGTAAAACTAAGCAAATGTTGAGCGGCGTACATTATAACTTTGAATTCGACAAAGAATTTATTGAGCGGTTGTATCAAAATCAAACAGATATTTTAAACCCGATAGAATTTAAATCAGCTGTTTATTTGAAGTTAGCTAAGAATTTTCTGCGCTATCAGTGGCTGCTAACTTACCTTTTAGGGGCTGCTCCTACAGGTGATGAAACTTTTTTTAAAAATGACCAGCAGGGAAACAGCGCACCGCGAGATTATATCAGAAGTATCCGAAGTAGTCATTATGGTTATGCCAATTCAGATGATGTCTCTATTTCGTTTGAAACAGTAGCTAATTATGTTGCTGATTTAGAAGAAGCAGTGAGTGAAGGGAAATTAAGTGAAGAAAGAGAATTCTATTCAGGTGTTCGCTTAAGAGGAACAAAAACAGCTCACGAATTATTGACAGAAGGGATTTCATATGTAGAGTTAAGAATCTTTGACTTAAACCCTTTTGATGCTTTTGGGATGTCAGAACAGGACATGCAATTTGTTCATCTTTTTTGTATGTTGATGGTCTGGAAAGAGGATACAGCAACGATGGCTGAAGTTAGAGAAGGGAAAAAGATGAGCGATGCCATTGCTTTAGAGCACCCTAATGACGTAACCCGCTTTCAAAATGAAGGATTGGATTTAATTGCTCAAATGGATGAAATGGTTAGAGAAACGAATGGAACTGAGGTACAGCTTGACTGTATCCAACAAGCAAAAAGCCAACTCATTCATCCAGAAGAAACGATTGCTGCACGAATGATCAAAGGAATTGAAGAAGCTGGATCGTACTTGTCTTTTGGTATGAAGTTAGCTCAACACTACAAAAAAGAGGCCCTTAAGCACCCTTACTCATTAAGAGGCTTTTCGAACATGGAAATGTCGACCCAATTATTGCTTTTTGATGCGCTTCAAAAAGGATTAAAAGTAGATATCTTAGATGAATCTGAACAATTTCTAAAGTTAGATTATCAAAAGCACAGTGAATATGTAAAAAATGCGAATATGACATCCAAAGATACGTATATTGCTCCTTTGATTATGGAAAATAAAACTGTCACAAAAAAAGTTTTAGCTGAAGCTGGATTTAAAGTTCCGGTAGGAGAAGAATACCATACGAAAGCTGAAGCTGAAGAGAACTATTGGCAATATGAGAACAAAGGGATTGTAGTAAAACCTAAATCAACTAATTATGGAGTAGGGATCTCTATCTTTAAAGAAGGAGCAAGTTTTGAAGATTATCAATCAGCAATGGATTTTGCCTTTAAAGAAGATTCTGCTGTGTTAGTTGAAGAATTTATAGAAGGAACAGAATACCGCTTTTTCGTATTAGATGATCAAGTAGCGGCTATCTTATTACGCGTGCCCGCTAATGTTGTAGGAGACGGGAAACACACCGTGAAAGAGTTAGTCACAGAAAAAAATAAAAATCCTTTACGCGGAACGAATCATCGTGCGCCTTTAGAAGAAATTCAGCTTGGAGAAATTGAACAACTGATGCTAAAAGGACAAGGATTTACAATTGACAGTATCCCAGAAAATGGAAAACGTGTTTATTTACGTGAAAATTCGAATATTAGCACTGGCGGAGATTCCATTGATATGACAGACTTGATCGATGACACGTATAAAGATGCTGCCGTAAAAATGACAAAGACAATTGGTGCCAAGGTTTGTGGAGTGGATTTGATTATACCTGATTACCAAAAACCATCTACAGCGGACTATCCGGGCTATACTGTAATTGAAGCAAATTTTAATCCAGCAATGCATATGCATGCTTTTGTTTCTGAAGGTAAAGGCCGACCGTTAACAATGGGAATCTTGAAAATGCTGTTTCCGGAAATAATAAACTAATTCTTGATGCAGAAGATGGTAGAAATGAAAGGAATCAACCAATAAATACATTATAAAATAACCGATTTGCTTATGCTATTTTGTCTATTGTCGAAGAGAAAAAATAGTGGTAAAATTTTAAGAATCAAAAAATAGTCACGGAGGGGCAATATGGAAAAAATTTATTTAGATCATGCTGCAACTAGTCCGGTACACCCAGAAGTGATAGAAGTCGTCTATGAAACAATGAAAAATCATTATGGAAATGCTTCAAGTATTCATCAATTTGGACGAGACAGTCGGCGGATAATGGATGAGGCTAAGCAGACTTTTGCTGAGAGTATTGGAGCTAAAGCAAACGAAATCGTCATAACAAGCGGCGGAACAGAAAGTGATAATACAGCTATTTTAGAAACAGCATTTTCTCGCCAAACGGAAGGAAAACATTTGATTACAACGGCTGTTGAACACCATGCAGTGTTAAAACCAATGGAATACTTGGAATCAATCGGGTTTGAAGTAACGTATTTGCCGGTAGATCAACAGGGAAAAGTCGATCCAGAACAAGTCAGGGCAGCCTTACGAAGTGACACGATATTAGTTTCCATTATGTATGGAAATAATGAAGTAGGTGCCCTAACGGATATTGCTGCTATTGGAGAGATCATTCATGAAAGTGAGTCGTCAGCATTCTTCCATACAGATGCAGTACAAGCTTATGGGTTAGAAACGATTGATGTTAAGCGCGATCATATTGATCTGCTTTCTACTTCAAGTCACAAAATCAATGGACCTAAAGGGATAGGCTTTTTGTACATTAATGAGAAAATCCATTTGCCTAGTTTTATGCTAGGCGGTGAACAAGAAACAAAACGCAGAGCTGGAACAGAAAATATACCAGCTATTGCAGGATTTCAAAAAGCTGTTGAAATTGCACAGATAGAAAAAGAAGCACGCAAAACAGCTTATCATAATTACCGGAATCAGTTGCTAGGACGATTAGAAGATGCGGGTATCGAATTTGAAGTAAACGGCGATCCAACTGTTCATTTGGCTCATATCATCAGTATTTGGTTTGTTGGAGTTTCTTCAGAAAAGTTACTACTGCTGTTGGATTTAGCCGGTATTGCTATTTCAGCTGGATCCGCTTGTACAGCGGGGAATATTGATCCTAGTCATGTATTAACAGCTATGTACGGTGAAAGAAGCCCGCGGATCAACGAATCTGTTCGGATTAGTTTTGGTTTAGGAACAACTTCTAAAAGTATTGACCAATTAGCAGATGAATTGATAAAAGTAATTAACCAGTTAAAAAAGTAGTTAAAATAGGTGAAGAATGGGAAAAGCATCTAGAGTATCATTAGAATGAACATGCTGATGTAAAAAGAATGAAAAATAAAAGATGAGGTGAATGGAAGTGGCATTTACAAAAACAGCGAAACTTCAGGGATCAACAGACACGTATGCTGTTAACCCTGCTGTGAAACGTTATACATTACGAGATAATGGATTTGAAGAAGCAAAAACTGGGAACTTTCAATACATTCGTTCGTTAGATGATAACTCATTAAATAAACAAGGAATAAAATTGAAAGTAATGGTATCAAGTGATTTAACTCAGTTAAAACTTTCAACGACTACTCATAATGGATTGAGAGCAGTTAACATTTACAATGGAGAAGCTTTTATTAAAATTCGAGAAAAATATGAATTCATTATGCAGAATTTTGTGGAACAAGGTATTTTTATTAAAGAGTAAATCAGCTGCATAAAAGAGGATGAACCATTGTTGTTTTCTTTTATGCGGTTTTTTATTTTTTAGCTTTCTTATCAAACAGCTGCCTTGCTTTCTTTCAAAAAGTTAGTATAATGATTAAGACTGAAAAAATGCGACCTTCAAATCGTTAAGATTTTCAGAATCTATTTGAAATGATGGTGATAGAATGAAAGACAACAGCAATACTCGTGTCGTAGTCGGCATGAGCGGTGGAGTTGACTCATCCGTTACAGCTTTATTATTGAAACAACAAGGCTATGATGTTGTGGGTATTTTTATGAAAAATTGGGATGATACAGATGAGTTTGGGGTATGTACAGCTACTCAAGACTACAATGATGTAGCTCTTGTAGCGAACCAAATTGGAGTTCCTTATTATTCTGTTAATTTTGAAAAACAATATTGGGATAAAGTGTTTCAATACTTTTTAGATGAATACAAAAAAGGCCGGACACCTAATCCGGATGTCATGTGTAATAAAGAAATTAAATTCAAAGCGTTCTTAGATTATGCAACTGAGTTAGGTGCAGATTATGTTGCAACTGGTCATTATGCCCAAGTTGAACGAGATGAAAATGGCGTGACGCATATGCTCAGAGGCGTGGATAATAATAAAGACCAAACCTATTTTTTAAATCAATTATCTCAAGAACAACTATCAAAAGTTTTATTCCCCTTAGGTGGAATGGAAAAGTCTGAAGTGCGTAAAATTGCTGAAGAAGCGAGCTTGGCTACTGCTAAGAAAAAAGACTCAACCGGAGTTTGTTTTATTGGCGAACGCGATTTCAAAAAATTCTTAATGACTTATTTGCCGGCACAACCCGGGAAAATGGTAACTCCTGATGGAGAAGTAAAAGGACAGCATGATGGATTGATGTACTACACGATTGGACAACGTCAAGGATTAGGTATTGGCGGCGGCGGAAAATCTAGCGAACCCTGGTTTGTCATTGGAAAAGATTTAGCAACAAACACGCTTTATGTTGGGCAAGGATTCCATCATGAATGGTTATACGCAACGCACTTAAACGCGTCAGATGTTCATTTTACAGTTAATGAAGACATGCCGAAAATAATTAAATGTACGGCCAAATTCCGTTATCGTCAAGCGGATACAGCAGTTACTGTTCACTTAAATGAAGATGGAACAACCGCAACAGTGGAATTTGATGAACCTGTACGAGCTATCACTCCAGGACAAGCCGTTGTATTTTATAATGGAATGGAATGTTTAGGCGGCGGAACCATTGATGCAGCTTACAATGAAACGAAAGAATTGCAATATGTTTAAAAGTCTTGAGGACGCGCGCGTTTTAGCGTATTGACCTCGAACGACTAACTAGTACTATAAATAGGTTACGTGTAAGCATCTTAATGGGCTTACACGTAATTTTTTTGTTGCTTTTTCTAAAAGGGATTTTTTCCTTGAGTAGAAAAATAGGCTGTTTTGATGTAGAATAGTAAGAGTTGTAAAAGGAGTGAACAAAATGAATCGGAATCACAAAGCTTTTCAATTATGGGAACAAGGAAAATTAAACGAAGCGATCCGATTATTGTTTGAGGAAATTGAAGAACAAACTGAAAATAGTGATAGTTACTGTAATTTAGCCTCTATTTTAATTTTAGCTAAAAAATACGAAGATGCTCAAGCAGTTTTAGAAACGGCTCTTCAAAAATACCCCAATCACCTAGAATTGCTCTATACTTTTGGGAATTTGTATTATTACAAAAATATGCCTGAAAAAAGCCTCGTGTACTTTGAACGTGTTTTTCAGTCAGAAGAAACCAGTTTAAAAAATGATGCTGTGATTATGATAGGTCAATGTTATTTAATGTTAGAAAATCCTAAAAAAGCCCTTGTTTATTTACTAGTAGCC
>NZ_DAMDAK010000001.1:14610-25671 GCF_032094055.1 Carnobacterium sp. | reverse complement strand
TTGGTAGGAGATTGTTTTATGCAAACAGGCCATTTTAAGGAAGCAAAGGATTATTTTGAACAAGCAGTCACAGTAGCCCCAGATAATGATGAAGCATGGTTTAAACGAGGTGTGATTGGGATGACTTTAAATGAATCAGCGACTATTGTAGAAAGCTTTTTTAAAACTTCTCATGAATTAAACCCTGAAGCACATTTAAAACGGCTTCAACAACTGCAAGCGATCGAAAAGTTTGTTCAGCTTCAAGAAGAATAAAGAATGGAAAGGATGGATAGAAATGGTCGAACAAGAAAAATTAGACTTATTTGCAACGGAAGAACTGTATATCGTAGGACAAGTCGTCGCAATATTCTATCAAAATCCAACAAATTTTTATAAAGTTTTATTAATAAGAGTGACCGAAACAAATAGTGATTATGCGGATAAAGAAATTGTCGTTACAGGGAACTTTGGTCAAATTCAAGAGGAAGAGACGTATCGTTTTTATGGCACATTAATCGATCATCCTAAGTTCGGCCTTCAATTTAACAGTAATCGTTACAAACAAGAAAAACCTACGACTATGGCAGGTGTAATAAATTACCTTTCCAGCGACAAGTTTCCTGGAATTGGGAAGAAAACAGCTGAAAATATCGTGCATGTTTTAGGCGAAAACGCTATTGACAAAATCAGCGAAAACCCAGATGCTTTAGCTGAAGTAACAGGATTAAACAGCAAGAAAAAAGAAGTCTTGATTCAAACGATCCACGCTAGTGATGGAATGGAGAAAATTATCATTGGTTTAAACAGCTATGGATTTGGAAGCCAACTCGCTTATAATATCTATCAAACCTATCAAGGAGAAACATTGGAAATCATCCAGGAAAATCCTTATCAATTGGTTCAGGATATTGAAAACATTGGCTTTAAAAAAGCGGATGCTATTGCGGAACAATTGGGCTTTGCTGCTGATTCTCCAGGACGGTTGAGAGCAGCGGTCTTATTTGCTTTGAATGAATTGTGTTTAAGTCAGGGCAACACGTATACATCAGCTGAAGCTTTGTTGGAAGAGAGTTTAACTGTTTTAGAATCTAGCCGTTCGTTTATTATTGAACCAGATGCAGTAGCTGAGGAATTAGTCCATTTGATCGAAGAAAATCAAATTATAGAAGATCAGAAAAAATTGTATATTAAATCATTATATGCAGCTGAATGGGGAATCAATACATCCGTTAAACGTCTATTAAATCGCAAAAAAATTACATATGGTGCCCACGATATTCCTAAAGAAATTCGAAAACTAGAAAAAAGATTGGGAATTTCTTATGGAGCATCACAGGTAAAAGCAATTGAGGAAGCGATGCTGTCTCCGATGTTTATTTTAACGGGTGGTCCAGGAACAGGAAAGACGACGGTTTTAAATGGAATCGTTTCATTATTTGCTGAACTAAATGGGTTATCATTAGATTTAAATGATTACAAAGAACAACCTTTTCCGATATTATTGACAGCGCCAACGGGACGTGCAGCTAAAAGAATGAATGAAACGACGAACTTACCGAGCAGTACGATTCATCGCCTATTAGGATTAAATGGGAGAGAAAACAATAATGAAGATCAACAATCTGACCGTGAGTTAGAAGGAGGTCTGTTGATTGTCGATGAAATGTCGATGGTTGATACTTGGCTGGCCAATCAGTTGCTTCGAGCGGTACCTCAACATATGCAAGTTCTATTCGTAGGCGATAAAAATCAGCTTCCTTCTGTTGGACCAGGACAAGTGCTGCATGATTTGATTGATGCCCATCTAATTCCAA
Source organism: Carnobacterium sp. (assembly GCF_032094055.1). Taxonomy (GTDB): domain Bacteria; phylum Bacillota; class Bacilli; order Lactobacillales; family Carnobacteriaceae; genus Carnobacterium_A. Next base: position 23,875 of record NZ_DAMDAK010000001.1, on the reverse strand, counting down.
GCATGGAATTGAATGAAATTTACCGTCAAGAAGATGGGTCAACTATTATTCCCTTAGCACATGAAATTAAAGATGGCCGTTTGCCAGTAGATTTTACTCAAAATAAAAAAGATCGTTCGTTTATTTCTTGCAACGCTTATCAGATTGAAGAAGTCATTCGACAAGTTGTAGCGAAAGCAAAAGAAAAAGGTTTTACATCTCAAGACATTCAGGTTCTGGCACCAATGTATCGAGGACCGGCTGGTATTGATGCGTTAAATAAAATGATGCAAGAAATTCTGAATCCTAATGAAACAGGAAAACGCAAAGAAGTAAAATTTAACGACCGAGTTTACCGCATTGGAGACAAAATTCTGCAATTGGTCAATAATCCTGAATTAAATGTTTTTAATGGAGATATGGGAGAAATTACCAGCATTACTTATGCAAAAGAAACAGCTGATAAAGTAGATGAGCTGGTCATTCAATTTGATTCGAATGAAGTAACGTACAAACGAAACGAATGGAATAAAATTACTTTGGCATATTGTTGTTCGATTCATAAATCACAGGGCAGTGAATTTAAAATGGTGATTTTGCCAATGGTTCAAAATTATGGCAGAATGCTGAGACGTGATTTGCTTTATACTGCGATCACCAGGAGTAGCGAATTATTAATTTTATGCGGAGAAAATTCAGCTTTTCAAGAATGTGTCTTGAAATCTTCGGCTACACGATTAACTACATTAAAAGAACGGCTTATGGAAGAAAAAGACGTCTTATCTAATGAAACGATACAAGCCGCTTTTAATGAATCCTCAGAAGAAAAACATAAAACGGCTGTCTCAGAATCGGTCGATAGTGAGAAGACGCTAGAAGAGGGTTCATTGTTTGAAATGCAAGAAGAAGCGCCGACTTCTTATCGATTAACAATAGAACTGATTCAATTGAATAAAATTGATCCCATGATCGGTATGGAAGGCATCGCTCCTTAAAGAAAAAAGAGCTAAAAGAAACAGGTGATCTGTTCTTTTAGCTCTTTTGACAGCTGAGAGTTTTTCAACATTAAAACCAGAAATAACGCGAAGATGAAGAGAGCTGTAAATCAATTGTACGGTAACCTAAAAGTTCACCGTCTGCTTGAACTTCTTCTTGTACAGTGGAATACATGCGAAGGTTTTCGCTTTTAATATAATGCACATCTTTATGCTTTAAGTGACGTCCATCAGCTAGCATTAACAAAAAAAGCCAAATAATTTTAAAGACGGAAGATTTTTCAAGCACAATTAAATCAACTTTATTATCATATGGAGAAGCTTTGGGTGAAATCCTCATTCCACCGCCAAAATAAGGATGATTATTCACGGTAACTAAAAAAGCATTAGGAAAAGATAGCTGTTGATGGTCCATTACGACCTCGATGGGGAACGCTTTTTGTTGAGTTAAGACAGTGATGACTGAAACGAGATAAGTTAAGGAGCCAAGGTGGTATCGATTCAAACGTGCTTTCACCGTTGATTGGTTTGCTTGTTTGACGGTTGCTGCATCAAATCCAACACCCACGTTGTTGACAGCATAATGGATTTGTTTCTTGTTGTTTTCTTTAAATTGGATAACATTTACTTCTCTAGGTGTTCTAACAGATAAAATCTGCTTTAGTGCTTTTGAAGTATTTTTTGAAATCCCTAATCCTTTTGCAAAATCATTTCCTGATCCTGCTGGAATATAAGCTAATGGAATGTCTTTATAGGTTTCACCAAGACCTAACAGCGCTTCGTGTAAAGTTCCATCTCCGCCGACAATCAGCAGTATAGCAGTGGCTGAACTAAGTAAAACATGCCGTTCTTGAACTAATTCTGCTACTAGTTTGATAGTATGACCGGCATAACATGATTTATGTAAGTGAAAAGAAAGCTTTTTTTTCTTTACTTCTTTTACTAAAGTTTGACAAACAAGTTGACCTTTCCCAGAACCAGAAAGCTCATTAAAAACAATATGAATTTCTTTTGGCTTCATCATGGAAACTCCTTTAGTTAGTTGATCGTTAGCTAGATAAGTATAAATCAAAATAGATAAAAAAGTAAGAGGAAAAATAGTCTAACAGATAAGAGACGGATGGTTCGTTTATCAGAACAGAATAATGTAAAAAAAGGTTTCAAAGTAGAAAATTAATGATAGAATGAGCAGTGGTTTGAAAAGTTTAAGAAAAAGGAGTTTATAATGAAAAAGAAAATAAAAAAAGACCACTTCCCCTTACAAGTAATCGACATCATTTTCATTGTTGTCGGTTCTTTTATCGCGGCAGTTTCATTTAATGTATTTTTACTGCCCAATTTAATTGTTTCAGGCGGGGTCAGCGGAATCAGCACAATTTTACATCGTTTATTTGAATGGGATCCTTCGCTTGTTCAGTTCGCTTTTAATATTCCTTTATTAGCCCTGTGCTTTATTGCATTAGGGAAAGAAGCTGGATTTAAAACTATTTTAGGAAGTTTGATTCTTCCTGGATTTATTGGACTGCTTAGTTCTTTAGAGCCATGGACCATGAACCCTTTATTAGCGGCACTATTTGGAGGGATTACCACAGGTGTAGGCCTTGGGTTAGTATTTAAAGCAAAAGCCTCAACAGGCGGAACAAGCATTATAGCACAAGTGATTCACGTATACTTAAAGCTGCCTTTAGGTACAAGTGTTGCATTAATAGATGGTTTAGTTATTCTGGCTGCTTTGATTGCATTTGATGGAGAAATCGTCATGTTTTCTATTATCTCCCTATTTGTTATTAGTCGGACAATTGATATGATTCAAGTTGGCTTCAATCGTTCTAAGAACGTCATGGTAATCTCCGAAGCTGCTTCAGAGATCAAAACCGCTATCTATCAAAATATTAATCGGGGTGTTACTAATTTAAGCATTACTGGTGGGTATGGTAATCATGCTAAAGAAATGCTGATGTGTGTGGTAGATGAACAAGAATTTACGTATTTGAGAGAAAACATTTTAGAGGTAGATCCTGATGCTTTTGTTGTCGTGATGAGCGCTAGCGAAGTATGGGGAAAAGGCTTTACACTAGCTAAAGATTCTACTACCGAAAATTTGTAAATGTGTCGAAACACAATAGAAAAATAAAGTACAAGCAAAAAAGAGAATGATATTCCCTTTTTTGCTTAATTTTTTTATTGACATTCAAATAAAGTTCTCCTATACTTTAGTCGATGGTAAAAGGATATGTCTCTTTTAATAATTGCTCAAAGAAAGGTTTTCCTAGGCTGAAAGAAAACTGGCAAAATAAACGAGATGCTCCCTTTTTTATATATAGTAGAAATACTATCGTTTCTCACGTTATCGAGAAGTAAGAGGTAATGAGTATGTCGAATGACATCATTGCAAACAAGGTGGTACCGCGATTAATTCGTCCTTGTCCGGCAATGTTGTGATTGGGCTTTTTTTATACTCTTTTTTTAATAAAAAACAGCTAGTAGATTGAAAGGAAGAACAAGGATGAAACAATTATCAAGTAATCAAGTACGTCAAATGTTTTTAGATTTTTTTGAAAAAAAAGGTCATTCAATTGAACCAAGTGCTTCTCTGGTTCCGGTAGAAGACCCAACATTGTTATGGATCAACTCAGGAGTAGCCACATTAAAAAAATATTTTGATGGTTCAGTTATTCCTGAAAACCGAAGAATAGTAAATGCACAAAAAAGTATTCGAACCAACGATATTGAAAATGTTGGTAAAACGGCTAGACACCATACTTTATTTGAAATGCTGGGGAACTTTTCTATTGGAGATTATTTCAAAGAGGAAGCGATCCTTTGGGCATGGGAATTTTTAACTGATGAAAAGTGGCTGAATTTAGATCCACAAAAGCTTTATGTAACGGTTTATCCAGAAGACAAAGAAGCAGCTCAAATTTGGCGAGAAAAAGTAGGGTTAGCAGAAGATCATATTGTCGAAGTGGCAGATAATTTTTGGGATATCGGAGCTGGTCCAAGTGGCCCTGATTCAGAGATTTTTTATGACCGTGGCGAAGCATTTGATACTTTAGCGAAAGACGATCCTGAAAATTATCCAGGTGGTGAAAATGAACGCTGGCTTGAAATTTGGAACTTAGTTTTTTCTGAATTTAACCACAAAGAAGATGGCACTTACGAACCTCTTCCTAGTAAAAATATTGATACCGGAATGGGATTAGAACGTCTTGTTTCGATTTTGCAAGATGCGCCTACCAATTTTGAAACAGATTTATTTTTGCCGATCATTAAAGAAATTGAGAAAATAAGCAACGGTAAAAAGTACGGAGAAAATAGTCAAGATGATATTTCGTTTAAAGTAATTGCGGATCATTTGCGTGCAGTGAGCTTTGCAATTGGTGATGGAGCTTTACCTTCAAACGAAGGACGCGGATATGTCTTACGCCGTTTATTACGCCGTGCAGTTATGCATGGGAAAAAACTTGGAATAGATGAAGCGTTCATGTATAAATTAGTACCCATTGTTGGAGAAATCATGTTCAGCCATTATCCAGAAATTCTGGAACAACAAACGTTTATTGCAAAAGTTATTCAAACAGAAGAAGAACGTTTCCATGAAACAATTAATGATGGATTAATGATTTTAAACCAGTTAGTGGCTGATTTAAAAGCAGCAGGAGAAACTCGGATCAACGGAAAAGATATCTTTAAACTGTATGATACTTTTGGCTTCCCAGTTGAACTTACAGAAGAATATGCAGAAGACGAAGGATTAACTGTTGACCATGAAGGGTTTATCAAAGAGATGGAAGCACAACGTAACCGTGCTCGTGCAGCGAGAAGCGATGAAAAATCAATGGGAACGCAAAATCAATTATTTTCAGAAGTTAAAGCTGAAAGTACATTTATTGGATATGACCAAACAGTCGCAGAAGGGAAACTTGAAGTCATTGCAACTGATGAAAAACTAGTACCGAAAGCAGAAGCTGGCGATAACGTTCGTTTGATTTTTGATCAAACACCGTTTTATGCTGAAATGGGAGGACAAGTCGCAGATAAAGGGCTTATCAAAAACACTAAAGGCCAGGTAGTTGGAAAAGTAGTGGATGTGAAAAAAGCTCCTGCCGGCCAGCCTTTGCATACAGTAGAGGTTCTAGAAAAACTGACTGTAGGAGAAACTTATCACTTATCTGTTGATGAAACGTTACGTCGTAAAATCACACGCAACCATACTGCAACTCATTTATTGCATCAAGCATTAAAAGACAGCCTTGGCCAACACGCTAATCAAGCAGGATCATTAGTTACTGCAGATTATTTGCGCTTTGATTTTACACATTTTGGTCAAGTGACGCAAATGGAACTGGCTGAGATGGAACGCAAAGTAAATGAAAAAATTTGGGAATCTCTTCCGGTCACTACCGTAGAAACGGATATTGAAACAGCACGCGAAATGGGCGCTATGGCCTTATTCGGTGAAAAATATGGGAACGTTGTCCGTGTTGTTAATGTAGGAAATTATTCGATAGAACTGTGTGGAGGTGTGCACGTTAAAAATTCAAGTGAAATCGGCGTCTTTAAGATTATTTCAGAGTCCGGTATAGGGGCAGGTGTGCGTCGTATCGAAGCTGTTACAAGCGAAGCTGCCTATAGATTCTTCCAGACAGAAGAACGTCGATTGAATAAGGTGGCACATTTAGTAAAAGCTCAACAGACTAAAGACGTAGAGGCAAAAATCGAACAATTACAAGTAGAGCTTAAAGAAAAGCAAAAAGAAAATGAAGCATTACAAGCGAAGCTGACTAACGAACAAGCGAATGATATCTTTGGTGAGGTTCAGGAAGTAAATGGTCTTACCATCATAGCAGCAAAAGTAGAAGCCACTGATATGAATCAATTGCGTCAATTTGCAGATCAATGGAAACAAAAAGCTGTTTCAAATATTTTAGCTCTTGGTTTTGCTAAAAATGGAAAAGTTAACTTGTTGACAGCAGTTGATCAAGAAACCATTAAAAAAGGATTGAAAGCTGGAGATTTAATCAAAGAGATTGCTCCGTTAGTCGGTGGCGGCGGTGGTGGACGCCCTGATATGGCTCAAGCAGGAGGAAAGAATCCAGCTGGATTAACTGCTGCATTAGATAGAGTTACGGATTGGGTCCAACAAAATAGTTAGATTAAATCGGTAAAGAGAAGAGATAGACTGAAATCAGTAATTCTAATGGTTTCAGTCTATTTTTTTAAAGGACGAAAAAGAAAATCAAATCAATGGAATAAAAAAGAAAAATAGAAATTTGGTTACAATTGTTTATAGTTATTGTAGTTTGAAGTGCTTTCTTGTAGAATAAGAGTAGAGTTTACAGAAATCGGGGTGCAGAATATGAGTTCAATAGATGAAACAGTTCGGTTTAATGTCGGTGATAATCATGACAAAGATGTTAGACAGACATTAACACTAGTGTACGAAGCATTAGAAGAGAAAGGATACAATCCAATCAATCAAATTGTCGGTTATTTACTCTCTGGAGACCCAGCGTATATTCCACGTCATAAGGATGCCAGAAACTTAATTAGACGTCACGAGCGTGATGAAATAGTAGAAGAATTGGTTAGAACCTATCTGAAGACGAGTGGAGAAGAAGCTTGATGAGGACAATGGGATTAGATGTCGGTTCAAAAACAGTAGGTGTTGCAATCAGCGACCCATTTGGATGGACTGCTCAAGGAATTGAAATTATAAAAATCAATGAAGCGCAAGAAGAATTTGGAATGGTGAGAATCAGCGAGTTAATAAAAGAATACGAAGTTTCAAAAATCATCGTTGGGTTGCCCAAAAATATGAACAACTCTGTTGGTCCGCGTGCAGAAGCTTCCATTCGCTATGCTCAGCTTTTAAAAGATTTATTCGGAATTCCTGTTTTCTTCCAAGATGAACGGTTATCAACGGTCCAAGCTGAAAGAATGTTGATTGAAGAAGGCAATACCTCACGTGCAAAACGCAAAAAGGTAATAGACAAAGTGGCTGCAGTGATGATCCTCCAAAATTACTTGGACAGCAATCAAAACTAGCTTTTAAAGGAAAGTTACGTTAAAATGAATAAGAAGGATATTTATTTGTAAAGGAGAGTTGAATATGTCAGATGATCACAACCACAACCATGACCCTGAACACGATCATGAACATGAAGGACATGAACATATTACAATTATCGATGAACAAGGAAATGAAGAATTGTATGAAATTCTATTTACTTTTGATTCAGATGATTTCGAAAAATCTTATGTTTTAGTTTACCCTGCTGGTTCTGCTGAAGGAGAAGAGGTTGAATTACAAGCTTACTCTTATGTTGAAATGGCAGATGGCAAACAAGGTGATTTAGAACCCATTGAAACAGATCAAGAATGGGATATGATTGAAGAAGTATTGAATACTTTTATGGCTGATGACGAAGAATCATTTTAATTAGAACCGTTCAGCAGAAAGAATTGAATAACAGTAAAATTGAGCTAATGAATCTCTTATTAGCTCAATTTTGTTGTCTAGCATTAAAGAATATGTGCTCCACAAAAATGATTAAATTAATGATAAATACATAATAAAATGATTGTTGTCTTTTTTTTATTACATAGAGTATGGTATTATGTATATTAGTGCAAGCTGGGAATTTAAAAGAGTTAGGATTAAGTGAAAAAGAGAGTAGAAAATCCGATGGTTTTCTTGATTTTGATAGGAGGGCCTCTTCTTGGTGAAGAAAGATACGAATAAACAGGCAATGAAAGAAAAAGAAAATAAAAAAGAACCTTATTCAAAAGTAGCTGAAAGACAACAAGAGAAAAAAATGGTCAATAAAATTGTCTTGAGTATTATTACGATTTTATTTTTATTGCTGGTTGTCTTAGGTATTGTAGGATACCATTATGTCACAACTTCTCTAGAACCATTAAATGCATCAAGCAAGGAAGAAATCCAAGTAGAAATTCCTTCTGGAGCCTCTTCAGCAGATATTTCACGTATTTTAGAAAAAGATAAGGTTATAAAGAGCGCTTCTGTATTTAGTTTTTATATTAAACTCAATAACGAAACTGATTTTCAAGCCGGGTATTATCTTTTTTCTCCTTCGATGACATTAGATGAAATTATTCATTCTTTACAGGAGGGAGGCAGTCCTGTAGCTTTTGACGGAACCAAAATTCTAGTTCAAGAAGGAGTAACGGTCGAACAAATTGCCGACTCGATTGAAAAATCAACTGATTTTTCAGCTGCTGAATTTTTGAAGATTGTCCAAGACCCAAAATTTTTAGCTGATTTACAAACTAAGTATCCTGAACTATTGTCTAATGCGATTGATGCTAAAGATACGCGATACGTTTTAGAAGGATATTTATTCCCAGCAACTTATGATTTTACAGAAGAAATGTCGCTTAAAGAAGTTGTTGAAAATATGGTGAAAAAAACGGATGAAGTCATGCAGGATCATTATACTGCTATTAAAGAAAAACATTTAACTGTTCATGAAGTGATGACTCTAGCTTCTTTAATAGAACGCGAAGGCAATACATATGAAGACCGTACAAAAATTGCCAGCGTCTTTTTTAATCGTATAGATGCAGAGATGCCTTTACAATCTGATATTAGTGTGTTGTATGCTTTGAATAAACACAAAGAAGTAGTTACTTACAAGGATTTAGAAGTGGATTCCCCTTATAATTTATATAAAAATACAGGATATGGGCCTGGTCCTTTCGACAGCCCTTCGCAAGATTCAATTAAAGCAGTATTAAATCCTGCTGAAACCAATTATTTATATTTCTTGGCTGATACTAAAACGGGAAAAGTCTATTTTTCGAGAACTTATACAGAACACCAAGAGCTTATAGAAGAGTATATCACTGAGTAAATTAAAAAAGAAAAATTAAACAGAAGCATGAAAAGCATTGAGCCTATGGTTCAATGCTTTTCATAAGGAATGGAGCGAACAAAAGTATGAGTAAGAGCATGAGTAATAGACACAAACCAATTGTTATTGGTGTAACAGGGGGATCTGGAAGTGGAAAGACAAGTGTTAGTCGTGCTGTTTATAATCATTTTTCAGGCCATTCCATTTTAATGTTAGAACAAGATTTTTACTATAAAGATCAAAGTAATTTGTCTTATGAAGAACGGTTAAATACAAACTATGATCATCCTTTTGCTTTTGATACAGATTTATTGATAGAACACTTAAACGATCTGATTCATTATCGTTCAATTGAAAAGCCAGTATATGACTATGAGGCACATACACGAAGCGACAAAGTTATTTTACAAGAAC
>NZ_DAMDAK010000001.1:13853-14561 GCF_032094055.1 Carnobacterium sp. | reverse complement strand
AAAGTCTATGTTGATACAGATGATGATATACGTATCATCCGAAGAATCAAACGAGATATTGAGGAGCGAGGACGGACATTGAATTCTGTCATTGAACAATACCTTACAGTTGTTAAACCAATGCATACTCAATTTATTGAGCCGACTAAAAAATTTGCCGATATTATTATTCCTGAAGGCGGCAGTAACCAAGTAGCAATAGACTTAATGACTACGAAAATCAGAAGTATCCTTGAATATCAAATGAAAGCTTAAATTTCAAAAAAATAATGAAGGTATTTCAGTTGTCTTTAAAAGCAAAGATACTATTTTGTTTTTATCTATACCACTTCTCTATATAAATAGCAGTAGTTCAAAAATAAAACTTAAAATTAAATGAAATTAGATTTTAAGTGTTTACAAATGTCTGTCTTCATGGTATCTTGTCTCTATTGAAATTGTAAGTACGCTTTCAATAATAAAATAAATGAGATAAGAACCAATAGATAAGTTTGATTTAAAAAGGAGAATTTAGTTATGATAGAAAAGGTATATCCAATGACTTTAGAAGGTAAAGAAAAATTGGAAGCAGAATTAGAAGAATTAAAAACAGTGAAAAGAAAAGAAATCGTAGAAAGAATAAAAATTGCACGCAGCTTTGGAGATTTATCAGAGAACTCTGAATATGAATCTGCTAAAGACGAGCAAGCGTTTGTTGAGGGACGGATC
>NZ_DAMDAK010000001.1:6285-13843 GCF_032094055.1 Carnobacterium sp. | reverse complement strand
GCTGCGTTTTTCTGAAATTATTGATAATTCCAATAGTGCAGCAGATGAAGTGTCTTTAGGACGCAAAGTAACATTTGTTGAATTGCCTGATGGAGATGTAGAAGAATACACAATTGTCGGAAGTGCAGAAGCAGATCCATTTAGTGGTCGTATTTCAAATGATTCGCCGATTGCAAAAGCGCTAATAGGCAAGAAAATTGGAGACGAAGTAGTCATCTCAACTCCAGGTGGCGATATGACTATTAAGATTTCTAGTATTGAATAATAAATTGACTAAAACAGCAACCTTTTTGTAAAGTGTTGCTGTTTTTATTCATTTTTTGGTTCTTCATTTTCTGGCGTTGGTAAGAAAATTTCCTCCGGACTACGGGATTGCTTGTGGAAAGCCATGGAACCTTTTTGAGCCGAAGAACGTGTCTCAAAACTTACAAGTTCAAACTTAACGTAGAGGCTAAAGCCTAACGCTAAGTAATTCTCCTTGTATCCTTTTCCATGGCTACAAGCAACTCCCTCTTCCTCCAAAAATTTTTGAGATGTATTTCCAAATCATTTTGAATGAGAAGAAAATCAGTTTCATTACTGATCAACGTCAAATGTTATACAACCCATTTTTTTGATAAAATCAGACTTTAGTTGTAGGAGAAATTCATGCTTTAGCTGGCTGCTTGTTTTAAGCGCGTAACCTATACTTGTTGTATCCTACAGCAATACTGAGAAAGGAAAGAAGCGTAAGATGAATAAAAAATGGCAATTATTTATTTTAATTGAAGCCCTATTGCTCTTGTGGTTAATATATGAAGCGTTCAGTAACATCGGTACTTTAGCTTTTATTATTATAGGTGCTTTCATTTTATTGCGTAGTAAACAAGTAAAAAGAAATTCTAAACAGCAAACTTATTTAGTGATTGGTGGTTTTTTGATTTTAATGGCTCTTTTATCGACAAGTGCGATTTGGTTCATGTTGATTTGTGCTATCTTATTTTTCACAACTACTGGGGGAAATTTATTTTCGAAGTTCCATTCGTTGAATTTTGAAAATGTACCATGGCAAGAAAAAGACATCATTGTCGTAGAAACAACTGATTCTTTACCTAAAGACGGTAAACGATTCAAGCGGAAATGGCTTGGGAATGAACGAATCGGAAATACCGTATACGAATGGGATGATATCAACTTTACTGTATTTATGGGAGATACGATAGTGGATATTGGAAATACGCTTTTACCGAAAAATGAGAGTTATGTGGTGATCCGCAAAGGATTTGGAAAAACGCGCATTCTAGTACCAGCTGGTATTGGAATTATGGTTGAACATAGTGCGTTTAAAGGGAAAGTAAATTTTGAAGGAGAAACATACGCTTTAAATAACGAATCCGTTAAATTATATAGTCAGCAATTTGACGAGAGTTCTCGAAAATTAAAACTGATTACAACTGTTCTAATAGGAGATTTAGAGGTGATTTCAATATGAAAAAAGAAAATATCAAAATGCGGTTTATTCAGATTGCTTTTTTTTCATTTTTGATTTTACTTGGTGTATCCTTATGTTATGGGTATGCATTTTCTCCTGAAACCTGGCATATTGATATTTTTACGGCAAGGTTTCTACATATTCCTTATTTACTTTATCTGATAGGATTAGCTTTATTGATCGGTTTGATTACTACATTGCTGATTTATGTCAATCAGCGCAGAGAGTGGCATCAATTAGAAGAGACGCTTCGATTACTCGCAAGTGGAAACTACCTACCGGAATATTTTGAAGATTTCTTAACGGATACAGAGGGAGAGATCGATTATTTAGAAGATATAAAAGCTTCTTTGTCTGCTATTCGTATGAAGCTGCTTGAATTATCAAAAGAAGTACAAGATCAAAGCAATTTGCCTAAATTAGTTGATGGGCAAACAAAAGAAGAAATACTGGAGATTGAGCGACACCGCCTAGCCAGAGAACTACATGATTCTGTTAGTCAACAATTATTTGCTGCTATGATGATGCTATCAGCTATTAACGAACAAGTAGAGAGTTCCGATACTGGATTACAAAAACAGTTAAAGATGGTAGAAGGTATTATTAACGAGTCACAATCGGAAATGAGAGCGTTGTTACTGCATTTAAGACCTATTAATTTAGAAGGTAAAACGTTGAAAAAAGGAATTGAGCAATTATTAACTGAATTAAAAACAAAAATACAAATCCAACTCACCTGGGAAATTGATGATGTACTGTTGGCTACTGGTATGGAAGACCACCTTTTCCGTATTGTTCAAGAACTCCTTTCAAATACATTACGGCATTCAAAAGCAAAAGAACTAGAAGTTTATTTACATCAATTTCCTGATTCGTTATTATTAAGAGTGATTGATGATGGTATTGGATTTAATCCTGATGATAAAAAAGCAGGGAACTATGGATTAGAAAATATCAAAGAACGAGTAAATGGAATGGGCGGAACCTGTAAAATTATTAGTTTCATTAATAAAGGAACAAGTATAGAAATCAAAATACCTCTCATTAAAAGGAGCGAGGCTGAATGATAAAAGTGTTATTGATCGATGATCATGAAATGGTGCGTTTAGGCGTTTCATCCTATTTATCTATCCAATCAGATATTGAAGTGATTGGGGAAGCAGAAAATGGAAAAATTGGCTATGAAAAAGCGTTAGCATTAAGACCGGATATTATTATGATGGATTTAGTAATGGATGTAATGGATGGTATCGAATCAACTAAAGCTATTATGACTGAATGGCCAGAAGCGAAGATTATTATTGTGACTAGCTTTATTGATGATGAAAAAGTCTATCCAGCTCTTGAAGCAGGGGCTGCTAGTTATATACTAAAAACCTCTACCGCTAGCGAAATAGCTGAAGCTATCCGTTCTACTTATAAGGGAGAAACTATTTTAGAACCAGAAGTTACAGGTAAAATGATGGTGCGATTTTCTCAAAAGCAAACTCATCAGCTGCATGAAGACTTAACTAAACGAGAAAAAGAAATCCTACTTTTGATCGCACAAGGCAATTCAAACCAAGAAATTGCAGACGCTCTATTTATTACATTAAAAACAGTTAAAACGCATGTTTCCAATATATTAGCGAAGTTAGATGTCGATGATCGGACGCAAGCAGCTATCTATGCATTTAAGCACCATTTGATTCAGTAGTCATATTGATTGATTTTGCTTTTAAAGCTAATAGCGTACAAATTCAGTACCTGTTTTTTTGGCTGAGGTATGTTAAACTATTACTAGAAAGTCAGTGGATTGAAAGGAGGATTCATAAGTAAAGAGTACTTATGAAACTAACACATGAAAATAGAATTAACACCAGCAGCTATTGAGTGGTTTGAAAATGAAGTTGGGGTTTCTCCAGAGAGCGGTGTGCGGTTTTTAGGCAAGGTTTATGGAAAAACAAACGTTCATGAAGGTTTTTCTGTAGGAATGGCTGTAGGTCAGCCTGAAGATGCTCTTGTAAAAGAAGAAATTAACGGAGTTTTGTATTTTATTGAAAAAAATGATGAGTGGTTCTTTAGTGGATATGATTTACAAGTTGATTTTAATGTGGAAAAGGATGAACCTATTTATACTTTTGTTGATCAAGAAGACTAAAGAGATAAAAAGAGGAGTTGGGACAAAAGTCCCAACTCCTCTTTTTATTTTATAACTATTTTTCTTAAACAGGCTCGGAAGCCAAATCCTATATCTTTTATACCGGCATAATAACTGGTAAAACCATTGGATGGCGTTCCGTTTTTTCATATAAGAACGGTTTAAGACTTTCAGTAATGGTTGCTTTAACCATTTGTTCAGTAATGGTGTCTTCGCTAGTAGTGAGTAGTTTTCTCAAACCACGAGCAATTACTCGCTGAGCATCATTGATCAATTCGCCAGATTCACGCATATAAATAAAGCCACGTGATAAAATATCTGGTCCAGCTAAAATTTCTTTCGCTTTGTAATCAATCGTTACCACAACCACAACTAAACCTTCTTCTGAAAGCAAACGGCGGTCACGTAAAACAACATTCCCAATATCTCCGATGCCTTTACCGTCTACATAAACATCGCCAGCATCAAAATGTCCAGCACGTCTTGCAGAATCAGCTGTCAGAGCAAGAACATCGCCATTTTCTAAAATAAAACAATTTTCTTTTGGAATACCTACTTGTTCAGCTAAACCAGCATGAATTTTTTGCATCCGGTACTCTCCGTGAACAGGGACAAAAAACTTAGGTTTTATTAACCGCAGCATTAATTTTTCTTCTTGTTGTCCACCATGACCAGAAGTATGGATGTTGTTGACTTTTCCATGAATCACATTTGCTCCAGCTTCGGATAGCAAGTTAATCACCCGATTGACGCTAGCAGTGTTGCCCGGAATCGGCGAACTAGAAAAGATGACTGTATCACCAGGTTGTACCGAAATTTGTCGATGTGTACCGTTAGCGATTCGGCTTAAAGCTGCCATTGGTTCTCCTTGTGAGCCAGTACATAAAATAATTGTCTCGTTAGCAGGTTGTCGATTTAATTCTTGTGCTTCAATAAATATGTCATCTGGAGCTGTAATATAACCTAGCTGACGGCCTGTTGCGACAGAAGCTTCCATACTTCGACCGAAAACAGCAATTTTTCTGCCCGTTTTAATTGCTGCATTAGCAACTTGTTCCAAGCGGGAAATATTTGAAGCAAAAGTTGCGAATATAATTCGTCCTTCCACTTTTTGCATAATACTTGTGATAGATTCTCCTACTACTTGTTCAGATTTAGTGAAATTTGGAATTTCAGCATTTGTACTATCTGAAAGCAGAGCCAAGACACCTTCATCTCCAATTTTAGCCATTCTATGCAGATCAGCTGGTTCGCCAACGGGAGTAAAATCAAATTTGAAATCGCCTGTTGCTACAATATTGCCAGGCGGTGTCTTAACGACAACCCCATAAGCCTCAGGAATACTATGAGTTGTTCTGAAAAAGCTAACACTCGTTTTACGGAATTTAATGACCGCATCTTCATTGATTTCATGTAATTCAGTATCACGTAATAATCCGTGTTCATTTAACTTATTACGAATTAAGGCACTTGCAAGCGGGCCAGCATAAATAGGAATATTAGCTTGTTTTAAAAGGAACGGGATTCCGCCAATATGATCTTCATGACCATGAGTAATGACTAATGCTTTTACTTTATTTATATTTTGGACAATGTAACTATAATCTGGAATGACATAATCAATTCCTAATAAGTCGTCTTCGGGAAATTTAATACCAGCGTCAATAATGATAATTTCATCTTGAAATTGAACACCATAAGTATTTTTACCAATTTCACCTAAACCCCCAATGGCAAAGACGGCTGCTTCATTGTTTTTTATAGAAAGTTTCATTTAGAAAACTCCGTGATAGTAAAATCCGGATTCTTTTGTTCGTAATCTAAATGTTTTCCTTCAAGCGGCTGAACAAATTCAATATTGAAGGGGGTATTTTGTTCAACAATTGAACGGGCTTCTATACTAGTTTCAGCTTCAAGATAAAGTGTTTTAGTTTCTTCCCGTTTTGGATTTCTTACTTTTGTTTCTTGATAAGTGATTTTAAAAATCATTTTTTTCTCTCCTTTTAACTGTCATCATTCATGATGAGTTGTGTTAGTAATCATTTATTTGGTGATATTTTTGTTGCATAATGAAAAAACCATCGACTTACAGTAGTCAGTGATGATTAGATAAAACCACATCAGTTTTGTCTTATTTTTATATAGGAAAAACAATATAGAAAAAATGGGCAGCATGTTAAAGTAAGCGAACAATAAAATACTTTATAATATTTTTTCCCGAACTGGTGGTTGTGGTAGTCTCACAACAGATAGTATCATTTTACCATAATTCAATAAGTAAGTATAGAAACTACGTTCAATCTTGAAGAAAAGCTGATAAATTTATGTATTCTGATAAAAAATAAAGTAAGAATGTTCCTTTTCCTTAAACTATGCTATATTATTGGAATGATTACACCCTTAATTTTTAAAAGGAGATGAATAGATGAAATTAATGTGGCGTTATTTAAGGAATTATAAAGGGTTATTACTCTTAAACTTTATTTGTGTATTCGGGTTTGTTCTTATTGAATTAGGGTTGCCCACTTTACTAGCTTTGATCATCGATAAAGGAATCGTTATGAATGATTTTTCAGTTGTTACATATTATGGAATATGGATGATTGTGATTGCTGTTATAGGTCTAGCGGGACTCATTGGGCTTGCTTACGCAGGCAGTAGGATCACGACTAATATTGTGAGAGACATTAGAAATGATATATTTATGTCGGTACAAGCTTTTTCACATAGTGAATTTAATCAAATTGGTGTGTCTTCATTGGTAACAAGAACGACAAATGATGCTTTTCAAATTATGACCTTTTTACAGATGGTATTAAGACAAGGTATGATGACGCCTATTATGTTTATTTCTAGTTTTATTATGATTGTGCGTACAAGTTCATCACTTTCTTATGTCGTCTTAATCGCTATTCCTTTTCTTCTTGCAATTGTTTGGCTGATCGCTAAGCGTTCAGAACCTTTATCAGAAACTCAACAAGCAAACTTAGATAACATCAATCAGAATTTACGTGAAAATTTAACTGGTTTACGAGTTATTCGAGCATTTGTTAAAGAAGCTTTTCAAGAAAAAAGATTTGTTAAGGTCAATCAAGCATACACAGCTGTTTCAAAAAAGCTGTTTAAATTAATGGCTGTAGCCATGCCGGTTTTTTCCATTATTTTTAATTTGATTCTAGCAACAATTGTTTGGTTGGGAGCTGTGGAGATCCAAAAAGGCAGTTTACAAGTAGGTAGCTTAATTGCATTTATAGAATATATTTTTCATGCCCTTTTTTCATTTATGCTATTTGCGAATGTATTTATGATGTACCCGCGTGCTGCTGTTTCTGCTGAACGAATAGAAGAAGTGTTGCAAACGAAGCCGTCCATTGATGAAAATGAAGGTGGAGTAACGGAAACAGCTATTCATGGGCATATTGCATTTGAAAATGTTACCTTTGCTTATCCGGGAAATACTGAATCTCCTGTTATCCGAAATGTTAGTTTTACAGCTGAACCAGGAGAAACAGTAGCTTTTATTGGAAGTACTGGGAGTGGAAAATCAACGCTGATTCAATTGATTCCGCGTTTCTATGATGTGACAAAAGGCCGTATTTTGATTGATGGAGTAGATGTAAGGGATTATCAACTTCGCGCCTTAAGAAAAAAAATCGGCTTTATCCCTCAAAAGGCGCTGCTTTTTACCGGAACCATTTCTCAAAATATGCGGTACGGTAAATGGAATGCATCTACAAAAGAAATTGAACAAGCAACAGATATTTCACAAGCAAAAGAATTTATATTATCCAAACCAGATCAATACGAAGAGCTTTTAGCAGAAGGCGGCAGTAATATGTCGGGTGGGCAAAAGCAGCGGTTATCGATCGCTCGAGCGATTATAAAAAAACCAGATATTTATATATTCGATGATAGTTTTTCAGCTCTAGATTATCAAACCGATGCAC
>NZ_DAMDAK010000001.1:4028-6275 GCF_032094055.1 Carnobacterium sp. | reverse complement strand
AGCTGAAACTCAAGAAGCTTCTGTATTGATTGTTGCTCAGCGTGTGGGTTCTATCCGGCATGCAAATAAAATAATTGTCTTGGATAAAGGAAATGTGGTAGCTCAAGGAACGCACGAAGAGTTATTAAAGACTTCAGATATTTATTATGCGATTGCAGCTTCGCAATTGACGAAGGAGGAGTTAGCATGAGAGGATCGGTAGTGGCCATTCGTCGCTTATGGAATTACATCAAGCCATATAAAGTAGGCTTTTTTGCAGCTATCTGTCTGACGATGCTTTGTATGTTAATGAATGCTTTACAACCGTTTATTATTGGTTTAGCTTTAACGGAAGTAGGTAATAATGTAGCAGATATATTGAAAGGAATACCGGGAGCGAAAGTCAACTTTGCATATGTTCGTCAAATTATTTATGTCATGTTAGGAGTAGCGGGTATTTATCAGATAACGTTGTATACTTCTTCTTATATTATGACTAACGTTGTCCAACATACAATGCGTGACTTGCGGAATGATATAGAAGGAAAAATCAATCGATTACCTGTTGCCTATTTTGACCGTAACCAACAAGGGAATATTTTAAGCCGGGTAACCAATGACGTGGATGCGGTCAGCAATGCTATGCAGCAAAGTTTGATCCAAATCGTAAATTCGATTATGGGGATTATTTTCGCTGTTGCGATGATGTTGTATTTATCTGTACCATTAGCAGCTATTATATTATTGATGATTCCAACGTCTTACGCGATTTCTAAATTTATTATTCGCAAATCACAACCTTATTTTATTGAACAGCAAGATGCGTTAGGAGCGATGAATGGACACGTACAAGAAAGCTTCAGCGGTTTTTCCGAAATAAAATTATATGGAAAAGAAAAAGATAAATTAGAAGAGTTTAAAGTTATTAATCAGCGCTTAAACAAGTTTGGATTTAAAGCAGCTTTTGTATCCGGTATAATGAGCCCTTTAATCGGGCTTGTCACTAATTTGGTCTATTTTGGAGTAGCAGTGATTGGTGGGCTATTTGTTATCCAAGGCACCCTTTCTTTAGGGAACTTACAAGCGTTCACTCAATACATTTGGCAAATCAACCAACCTTTATCACAAATTACACAATTATCGGGTGTGCTACAGAGTGCTGCGGCTGCAGTCGGCAGGATTTTTGAAATATTAGACGAACCAGAAGAAAAACCTGATGCTATTCGGGTTGATTTACCCGAAACAGTAGCTGGCGATGTCAGCTTTGAGCAAGTAACATTTGGCTATACTAAAAACAAGCCTTTGATAAAAGACTTGAATGTTCAAGTGAAAAGCGGACAAATGGTTGCTATTGTCGGACCAACTGGGGCAGGAAAAACAACTTTGATCAACTTATTAATGCGTTTTTATGACGTAGATAGTGGCGCCATCAAAATAGACGGCATTGATACCAAAACAATGTCTCGAAAAGACGTAAGATCGCAATTCGGTATGGTTTTACAAGATGCTTGGCTTTATAATGGTACAATTGCTGATAACATACGATTTGGAAAATTAGACGCTACTGAATACGAAGTAGTTGATGCGGCCAAAACTGCGAATGTTGACCATTTTGTTCGTACATTGCCAGACGGATACAATATGGTATTGAACCAAGAAGCATCCAACATCTCATTGGGGCAAAAACAATTATTGACGATTGCACGTGCAATCATTTCCGATCCCAAAATTTTAATTTTGGATGAGGCAACTAGTTCAGTCGATACCCGATTAGAAGCTTTGATCCAAACAGCAATGAAAAAAGTCATGGAAGGCCGGACAAGTTTTGTCATTGCTCACCGACTGTCAACAATTCGCGATGCTGATTTGATTCTAGTAATGGATCAAGGAGAAATCGTGGAACAAGGCAATCATCAAGAGCTATTGAATAAAGGCGGATTTTATGAGAAGCTGTATAATAGTCAATTTAAACAAGCAGAAGAGTAAAATTAAAGAGTGAGACAAAACGCGTGAAAGCCTGAATCTTCTATCTCGCATACCGAAACTACTGGAGGTATGACAAAGTAGACGTTGAGGCTGCGTTTTGGAGCATGTTTTGGAAAAAGATACAGATGCAGCTTAGAGGGTGTCCCTTTTAGGTTAGTCTCTTAATTGTATGTGATAAGTGTGGAAAGGGTTGGTTACAAGTAATGCAAAAGAAAATGATTTTTTTTGATATTGATGGAACTCTCTTAAATGATGAAAAAAAAGTATTGCCTAATACAAAAA
>NZ_DAMDAK010000001.1:1797-4018 GCF_032094055.1 Carnobacterium sp. | reverse complement strand
AAAAGAAAATGGGCACGAAGTTGTAATTGCAACAGGCAGAAATCTGGCTTTAGCTCAAATTATTATCGATGAATTAGAGTTTACAAACTACATTCTTTGCAATGGCGCAGCAGGTTATTATCATAATGAATTGGTTTTTGAAAACAAACTGGATCTAAAAGAATTTGAACGGTTGCTGCAAGTAGCTGATGCGCAAGAACATGCTATTGTGTATGAATCAGTGGATGCTTTAAAAAGACGTCATGCAGAAAACGATATTAGAATGATGACAGCCATGAAAAGCGTCGGCTCAAGTGTCCCGCCGCATGATGCTGATTATTATTTGCATCATCCGTTATATCAAGGATTGATTTTTTATCCTGATGCAGAAAAAGCAGCTTATGAAAATGGTCAATTTCCTAAATTTAAATTTGTCCGTTGGCATAACACTGGAGTAGATGTTGTTCCGCACGATGGCTCTAAGGCTCGTACAGTTTTAAAGTTTGCTGAAAACCAAGGATTTAAGTTGGAAGATACGATAGCTTTTGGTGACGGGTTAAATGACCTTGAAATGCTGACTGAAGTGGGAATGGGAGTAGCTATGGGGAACGCATTAGAAACGATCAAACTAAAAGCAGATAAAGTAACGGAAAATTGCAACGAAGATGGAATTTACCTTGCATTGAAAGACCTTCATCTGATATAATCAAGGCAGTTATAAATAAGAATTTATTCTTATTTATGGGGGTATAGCTCAGCTGGGAGAGTGTTTGGCTGGCAGCCAAAAGGTCAGGGGTTCGAACCCCCTTATCTCCATATTCATAGTTATTCTGTATAATTCGAAACCACTAGAAACTGTTTACCTGACAGGATTCTTAGTGGTTTTTTGTTTGTTAATGAATATTTGTTTTAGTCTGTATTTAAATACTGCTGCTCCTATTCTGCTCACATTTTTTCATTGATCTGCCTTTTAAAATAGAGTAGTTTGCTCCTCTATAAAGTTCACATATCGTCTGTCATCTTGCTCCATTTTTTAAGAGTGACAAATTGAATATGGCGAATTTCATCAAATTCAACTTTTGTGTTATTTATAAAAATGCCTAATGCATCACCGCCCCTAACAGGACCTATAATATCATCTTCATACATTCCATTTTGGTCTACTTTTTCAAGTTGAATAGCGACAGTTTTATTTTTTATAATGGCTTCGTTCAATATTTCTTCAATTTCTTTTTGAGTCATTTGTCTTTTTTGGTGATTTAAACTTTTTCTTTCACTGGTTCCTTTTTCTTGAGCAGCGGTATGCTCTGATAAATAGAAGCCGGCCCATTTTTTAATCCCGCGATCTCGGTACTCTCCATTTAAAAAACTCATTGTATGCCCTCCATTCCGCCAGCGTGTCCCCCAATAAGCGAACTCCGATTAATAGCTGTAGCTCCTTCTAAAAGACTGCTAGCATGTACTAGTGATTGAAACCCATATTTTTCTCTTATTCTATCCACCAACAGATCTAACTTTTCGTTTGCAATTTGTTGAGAAGGATCTTCAAATAAATCTAATTGGATATGACTTGTATAGGTTAAATGTGAATAGGTAATGCCAATATTTCGAACAGCTTGCCCATCATAATATTTAGTAAAGAGTTCAAAGCAATACTGCACTAATTTTTTCGAGTTAGAAGTAACGGGTACTTTCATTTGACGTGAAAAACCGCGTTCTTCTGTATTTCTAGAATAACCAATAGAAAGAGTGACACAACCTGTTTGACAATGGTGTTTTCTAATGCGTGTTGCGACTTGTTCAGCCATTTCCCGAATGACAATTTTAATTTCTTGTCTATTTACGTAATCTTTGGTAAGGATCTGAGAGTTTCCATAACTTTTCTCTAATGGCCGGTATGGCTCTCTAATATTGCTACGATCGATTCCCCAAGAACTAGCATACAGTTGTTCTCCGATAAGTCCTAAAGACTCTCTTAGATGATAGAAGTTTGAATGTGCTAGGTCGTATATTGACTGAATTCCTAAATGACTTAATCGCTTTTCGGTCCGTTCTCCAATGCCCCACATGTCGATCATGTTTTCTATTTTCCAAACCGTTTCTGGAACATCTTTATATCGCCATTCAGCAATGCGGTCTTTAGTGTGTTTTGCTTCATTATCTAAAGCTAATTTAGCTAAGAGCATATTATCTCCAATCCCAATTGTTACATACAAACCTGTCTTGTTGAGGACATGGTCTT
>NZ_DAMDAK010000001.1:0-1787 GCF_032094055.1 Carnobacterium sp. | reverse complement strand
ATACTGTAAATATGTAAATCTTCATCAGAAACGTACTTGCGAAAAATGTCATTGATTTCAGTATTTTTCTCAATATAAAAATTCATTCGCGGAGGAACGATCAATAAATCGGGATGAGGGGGGATTTCCCATTTTCTAGAAACATTGCTGATACCCAATATTTTTTTTGCTAGAGGAGAAGCAGCTAAAATTAATCCCCCAGAATTTTCAGCGTTGCTCATTACAACCAGCATTGTTTTTAAAGGCTGTAAACCACGTTCAACGCATTCAACGGAAGCATAGAATGATTTTACATCAATGCAGAGGATGTCTTGACTTAATTCTCTCGAATAATCGAATACCATTGGAACTCCTCCTTTTTGATTTCATTATATCGAACGTATGTTTGTTTTGTAAAGCAAATAGACATAAAAAAACAACTCTTAACCATGAGAGATTAAAAGTTGTTTTACGTGTAAAATCGATTTAATGTGTTTGTGTATAAAAAAGGCAGAGACAAAAGAGTTTAAGTTCTTTTGTCCCTGCTTCTTATCATTCATGAGGATCAAGAAATAATAGATACATTATCATCTAATTTAAAAGGTGCTTCTTGGTTGATATGATCATAGAACATAATACCATTAGTATGATCAATTTCATGTTGTACTACAATAGCTGGATAATTTTTCAAGCGAATCTTTTGTTGTTCGCCATTTAAGTCTAGATAAGTTACAGTTACTCGACTATGACGAGGCACATATCCTGGAACTTCACGATCAACAGAAAGGCATCCTTCACCTTCTGCTAAACAAGCACTTTGGACAGAATGACTGACCACTTTTGGATTAATCATAACAATGCTTAGAATAGGCTCATTGGTTTCATCTTCCATATCAGGGATGTGGACTGCGATGATTCGTTTTGAGATGCCTAGTTGCGGTGCTGCTAAACCAACACCAGCTCGCAATTGATACTTTTCAGCTAACTCTGGATCTTGGCTGTTTTGTAGAAATTCCAGCATGTCTTGACCTAGTTTTTTTGTTTCTTCATCAAGAGGAAAAGTTATCTCTTCAGCGGGTAAACGTAATGTTGGATTTCCTTCCCTAATGATGTCGTTCATTGTAATCATTTTTTATTTCACTCCTGTGTAGTAGTTTTTCTAATATCTGTATAAAGTAAAGGATACGATTAATTATCAACTTAATAATCTTAACAGCAAATATAACAAAATGCACGAAAAAAATGTCTTGTTGTTCTGGTGTCGTAAAGTTTCTGAAAAGAAAAGCTTTTTTTAAAAAAAGAAGTATGAGATAATCATGAGAAAGAAAAAAGCCCTGTGAACCATTGGCCGAAGAAAGAAGGAGACGATATAATGGAAGAAGCAAGAAAATATATTGAAGAAACCTACTCTAAATTAATGAAGAAAGATCCAAATCAAACTGAATTTTTACAAGCGGTAAAAGAATTTTTAAATAGTATTGAGCCTGTTTTTACTGCTCATCCAGAATTTATTGAACAAAATATTTTGGAGCGTATCATTGAACCAGAACGCATTATTCAATTTAGAGTTCCTTGGACTGATGATCAAGGAAGAGTCCAGGTAAATAGAGGATTTCGTGTTCAATTTAATTCAGCCAATGGTCCATATAAAGGCGGTCTGCGTTTTCATCCAAGCGTAAACCAAAGTATTATAAAGTTTTTAGGGTTTGAGCAAATTTTCAAAAATAGTCTGACCGGGTTGCCCATCGGCGGTGGAAAAGGCGGCAGCGATTTCGATCCTAAAGAAAAATCAGATGCAGAAGTCATGC